>CAZDEC010000011.1:0-64308 GCA_964504295.1 uncultured Thioalkalispiraceae bacterium | reverse complement strand
GAATTATTTCATGAGCGTTGATTCAAAAGAAAATGCTGCGTTTATTAAAAAATGGCAAAAGTTCATTAAGAATAAAAACCGCGTAACCAACGATCCAATGGAAGCAACATATATTGGCTTTAACATGTGGGCAAAAGCGGTAACAAAAGCTAAAACAACCGACGTTAATAAAGTTGAAAAAGCCATGATTGGTATTAAAACACCAAACTTAACCGGTGGTATCGCAACAATGTTACCAAACCATCATTTAACCAAACCTGTTCTTATTGGAGAAATTCAGGAAGATGGACAGTTTGACGTGGTATGGCAAACAAAAGGTTTAGTACCGGGTGATGCATGGTCTGACCACCTTCCAGGCAGTAAAGATGTTATCTCGGATTGGGTTAAGCTTAAATGTGGTAACTACAATACTAAAACAAAAAAATGTTCTGGCCAAAATTATAAGTAATTAATTTGCTTAAACAACAAAACCCCGCCTGGTATTGCAGTCGGGGTTTTTTTATATCGATTTAAATTATAGTGTCTAACAAAGTACTATGATGTTGCTCTCACTCAGGTTATGATTTGAATCGAATTAGAGCATACCTTAAAAATATAATAATGAAGCATTTGAATTCAAAAAAATTACAAGTCATTTTAAGCCTGTTTTTTATTACATGCTTGAGTGTTAGCTATGCCGAAGAGAATTTATTTGAAAGTGTTAGCTTTAAATTAACCACCGGTGGTTATTCAGATCGTGCCGAGCAGATCGAGCAGCTTGCAGTAATTGACGACCCACGCGTGCTACCCGTCTTTAAAAAAATGCTAAAAAGCAAGTTGTATTTTATAAAAAAGACCAAGCAGCTTGTTTTTATAGAAAAAACCGAAGAGGGTTATAACACCACGTCAATTATAGATAGTAAGCCCGCAGGTCTGTTCCCGAAAAATAAATTAAAAAAAGTAAAAGTTAATAATAAGTTGCGTAGAATGTTGCGAGCCTATATCGCGCAGCTTAGTTTGAAAAGTACCGATGTTAGTGTGCGCAAGGCTGCAGTTACTGAGATATTAAAAAATATAAACGAAAAAAATATTGTAATACTTCAGGAATTGAATAAAAAAGAAACTAGTACAAGTATAAAAGCATTAATTGCAACTGCATTCTCAATATGGAACTTGAATTCAGACGATAAAAAATTACAAATGGCTGCAATAAAGAGTTTATCAAACAATTTGCTGCCAGAGGTCAAAGTTAAGCTAGAAGAGATAATTGCCGACAGCGACGATAAAGAGATAAAAAAATTAGCGCAACAATCTTTAACCAATATTAATTCAAAAATTAGCTACTTCGGGTTTTTAGAGAACCTGGTATTTGGTTTAAGTTTAGGATCAGTTTTATTGCTGATTGCTGTTGGGCTTGCAATTACTTTTGGTGTCATGGGTGTTATCAATATGGCGCATGGCGAGTTAATGATGTTAGGTGCTTATACGACCTATGTTGTACAACAGATGATGCCAAACTATATTGGTGCTTCAATATTTGTTTCTATTCCTTTAGCTTTTTTAGTGGCGGGTGCCTTTGGTGTTGCTATAGAGCGTTTTGTTATTCGTTTTTTATACGGTCGTCCACTTGAAACATTGCTTGCAACATTTGGTATCAGTTTAATTCTCCAACAGCTGGTGCGTTCAATATTTGGTCCAACCAATCAGGCAGTTGAAACACCTGCCTTTATGAGTGGCTCGCTGGAAATAAACAGTATTTTTTCCATTACCTATAACCGTTTGTATATCTTTGTATTTGCACTGGCTGTTTTATTATTGTTAATGCTTATTTTAAAAAGAACTCGTCTTGGTTTACAGGTACGAGCGGTATCACAGAACCGCACAATGGCAAAAGCAATGGGGGTTAAATCCGAATGGGTTGACGCGATGACCTTTGGGCTAGGTTCAGGTATTGCAGGCGTTGCCGGTGTGGCATTAAGTCAGTTAACCAATGTTGGTCCTAACCTTGGGCAGGGCTATATCATTGATTCCTTTATGGTAGTGGTATTTGGTGGCGTGGGTAATTTACTCGGCACCTTTGTTGGTGCGATGTCTTTAGGTGTTTTTAATAAATTCCTGGAACCCTGGTCAGGTGCTGTACTGGCTAAAATATTAGTGCTTATTTTTATAATATTATTTATCCAAAAACGACCACGTGGGTTGTTCCCGAAAAAAGGCCGCGGGGTAGAGGATTAAAATATGGCTAGACAATCTTTCATTGTTGATTTTTTACAAAATGATAAAGGCGGTAAAACCTTTGTCAGTATTTTACTTGCAGCGATGATCCTGGTGCCGCTGTCAAATTTGTTTGTTCCGCCGGATTCATTTTTTCATGTACCAACCTATACCGTTACATTATTAGGTAAGTACTTAGCCTATGCCATGCTCGCAATCGCGTTGGATCTAGTTTGGGGCTATTGTGGTATTTTAAGTTTGGGACATGCCGCTTTTTTTGCCCTGGGTGGTTATGCCATGGGCATGTATCTTATGCTTCAAATTGGCGACCGTGGTGTATACGGTAACGCCGAGCTGCCCGACTTTATGGTCTTTTTAAATTGGACTGAGTTACCGTGGTACTGGCAGGGCTTTGATATGTTCTGGTTTGCAATGATTATGGTAGTGGTGGTGCCGGGCTTGCTTGCCCTTGTCTTTGGCTGGTTAGCTTTTCGTGCACGAGTAACGGGCGTTTATCTTTCTATTATTACCCAGGCACTCACTTATGCATTATTACTTGCTTTCTTTATGAATGAGTTAGGCTTTGGTGGCAATAATGGTTTAACCGATTTTAAAGATATTCTTGGCTATGACTTACAGGCCGATAGTACTCGCCTTACTTTGTTTGCACTAAGCGCGCTATTTTTAATACTGACTTATTTACTGAGTCGTTTTGTTATTACCTCGAAACTAGGCCGTGTGGTCGTTGCCATTCGAGATGCAGAAGATAGAACGCGTTTTATTGGTTATAAAGTCGAAAGTTTTAAACTCTGGATATTTGTGTTGTCCGCCATGATTGCCGGTATTGCCGGTGCCTTGTTTGTGCCGCAAGTGGGTATTATTAATCCAGGTGAATTCTCGCCATTAAATTCCATTGAACTGGTAGTATGGGTGGCGATTGGTGGCCGTGCCACCTTATACGGTGCAGCATTGGGTGCGGTGGTGGTTAATTATTCCAAGTCCTATTTAACCGCAGCTTTTCCGGAAGTTTGGTTATTTGCACTCGGTGGTTTATTTTTAGTGGTTACGATTTTTATGCCAAAAGGAATTATCGGTGTATGGAATCAAATGCGAACAAAGATACAAGAGAGTAAGGCGAAATGACCGAGCTTAATAAAACTCTCAATAAACCATTGCAGAAGTTAAGAGAGGTCATGCGCCGCGACAGAGTTTTTGTTTTTGTTGAACAAAAACGCCTGCCTTTTACGGGGCGCAGAGCGGTTATTCCCGGCGAGGTCGATACCGTCCACGGCCCAATACTATATTTAGAAAACATTAGTGTGAGTTTCGATGGTTTTAAAGCGCTGAATGATTTAACCCTTTATATAAACGATGGCGAACTGCGTTGTATTATTGGCCCGAACGGGGCAGGTAAAACTACCATGATGGATGTTATTACAGGAAAAACACGACCTGATACAGGTACTGCGTTTTTCGGTCAAACGATGGACTTAACCCGCATGAGCGAATACGAAATTGCCCATGCCGGTATCGGCCGTAAGTTTCAGAAGCCAACAATTTTTCCGCAACATACTATTTATGAAAACCTGGAATTGGCCATGGCCGCCGATAAAAAAGTCTGGCCAACGCTTTTTGCAAAAGTAAACAATACACAACACGAACGCATTATTGAAGTCTCAGAAATAATTGGTTTAGAAGATTTACGAGAAGAAAATGCCGCGCAATTATCACATGGCCAAAAACAGTGGCTGGAAATTGGTATGTTGTTAATGCAGAACCCACGGGTGCTATTAGTCGATGAGCCTGTTGCTGGTATGACGCATCAGGAAATGGATAAAACCGCGGCGTTATTAAAACGTTTAGCAGGTAAACATTCGGTGGTTGTGGTTGAACATGATATGGATTTTGTACGTTCCATTGCCAGCACAGTGACGGTCTTGCATGAAGGCTCAGTTTTAGCAGAAGGTACGATGGACGAGGTTCAGAATGATCCAAAAGTGATCGAAGTCTATCTGGGTGAATAAACATGCTATCAATTAAAAATATTAATCAGTTTTATGGCGAGAGCCATACCTTGTGGGATGTTTCACTCGATATTGAGCAAGGTAGTTGTATCTGTCTAATGGGGCGAAATGGCGTAGGTAAAACAACATTGCTGCAATCCATTATGGGATTATTGCCGATTAAATCCGGTAGCATTAAATATAATGGTGACACCATCAGTGGTAGAGCCGCAGAAATTCGTGCCAAGCTTGGTATTGGTTATGTGCCTCAAGGTCGTGATATTTTTGGTCAGCTAACGGTAGAAGAAAATCTACGTGTTGGTTTATCTGTCACCGGTCGACATACACGTGCTATTCCCGAGCGTATATTTGAGTTGTTCCCGGTATTAAAAGAAATGCTGCATCGCCGTGGTGGCGATTTATCGGGTGGTCAACAACAACAACTTGCGATTGGCCGTGCACTTACTTTAAACCCTAAAATTTTATTACTTGATGAACCTACCGAAGGGATCCAACCTAATATTGTTCAACAAATTGGTGATATTATTATTAAGCTAAACGAAGAAGAAAATATAACAATTCTTCTTGTTGAGCAAAAATTACCTTTTGCCCGCCGGGTTGGGAAAAATTTTATAATTATGGATCGTGGTCGTAATATGGCACAGGGTGGCATGGATAATTTAACGGATGAGTTGGTACAAAAATATTTAACCGTCTAATAAGTTTATAAAATAGCTCGATCTAAACGGCGATATGAAATTGCCTCCGAAATAATTTTTGTATTAATATTTTCTACACTTTCTAAATCGGCAATAGTGCGTGCGACTTTTAATATACGCTGATAAGCGCGAGCTGATAGCCCGAGCATTTCAATAGCATCTTCCAATAGAGCTGCATCCTTTTTATCCAGACGGCAATACTGTTTTATATGCGTATTGGATAACTGACTATTAGAGCAGGCATTGCGTTGTAACTGTATTTTTCGAGCATGGCTAACACGTTGCTGCACTGTTTCGCTAGATTCTTCAACGCTGGTATTTATTTTGTTTAAATCTTTAACCGGTAAGGCGGGAACATCAATATGCATATCAATGCGATCCAGCAAAGGACCGGATATTTTGCTTCGATAGCGAAGCACCTGATCGGGTGTACAACGACAGCGGCCATTGCTATGGCCGAAGTAACCGCATGGGCAGGGATTCATTGCGGCTATTAATTGAAATCGTGCTGGGAATTCTGCCTGACGCGCGGCACGTGAAATAACAATTTTTCCTGACTCAATAGGTTCTCGTAAAACTTCTAAAACACGTCGCTCAAATTCAGGCAACTCATCTAAAAAGACCACACCATTATGTGCCAGAGAAATTTCACCCGGCCGAGGTTGTGACCCGCCACCGACAAGTGCAACCCCCGAAGCGGTATGATGTGGCGCACGAAAGGGGCGACACTTCCATTGTTTAAAATCAAAACCGCTTAAACTTATCGATTGTATTGCTGCGGTTTGCAAGGCTTCTTTTTCTGTCATCGGTGGCAAGATACCGGGTAAGCGACTCGCAAGCATTGTTTTGCCTGAACCGGGTGGCCCAATCATTAAGAGTGAATGCCCACCGGCAGCAGAAATTTCGAGTGCCCGTTTGGCATGATGTTGGGCCGTTATTTCATTCAGGTTGGTATTGTCAGCTGCTTCAGCGCTGGGTATTTTATTTGTATTTTGAGTATGTGGTTGCAGTAACGTTTGTTTTGTCAGGTGTGCACAAACATTTAATAAATGTTTTACCGCAAAGATGCTGGCATCGCTTACCAGTGCGGCTTCATCGGCATTCGCTGCGGCCACAAATAAGCTACGCTTGGCGCGTGCAGCCTGAATAGCGGCGGGTAATACGCCGCGAATGCCGCGAAGTTCACCACTTAAAGCCAGTTCACCTATAAATTCGTAGTTGCTTAAAGCCTCGGCAGGAATTTGTTCTGATGCCGCAAGAATGCCAAGTGCAATTGCCAGGTCGAAACGACCGCCTTCTTTTGGTAAGTCAGCTGGAGCAAGGCTAATAGTAATTCGTCTGGCAGGAAATTCGAATTGTGAATTAAGAATGGCCGCCCGTACCCGGTCTTTACTTTCCTTAACTTCGGTTTCCGGTAGCCCAACCATATTTATACTGGGCAAACCATTTGACAGGTGTACTTCAACGCTAACAAGTGGGGCATCAACCCCGGTTTGGGCGCGGCTATAAACAACAGCGAGTGACATGGTATCCATACCTTTATGTTGCGAATAGTCGTGGTGGGATACGGCTATTAGGTTTAATTATAAAAGTGTAGCATGCTTTACAATGACTAAAATAATTATTCTATTATTGTAAGCTGGTGTAAACGACAATATAAAAGATTCCACTGCTGTCCCATTAACTTGAACCTAATGTTGTCGAAATGCGAAGCAGTGTCTACGTTTATGATAATACTTTCACCGCCGGACATGGATTGGTAGGGCTGACTAACGGACTCACTATTTGCCATTCCTGGCTGCTCGACTGCCGCGTCCTTGCGGCAGACGGTCCGTTAGTCAGCCCTACCAATCCATGCCCTACTTTTTATCCTCTGTTTCAAAGTTAACGGGACAGCAGTGAAAAGATTCATATAATTAATCGGAAGGACTAGACCAATTGAAAGCATCAGGATGTGCCATTAATATTGTAATAATGTTTGTTACTTTTTATTACAACATATAATTTGTAAAGTAGCTTTATTTCCAGATAAACAAGGTTTGTGAATGCGGGTTATAGTTTTGGTGTATGTTGCTATTTTGGTTAAATGATAAATAAAGCAGGTTTTTAACTGCTTTGAGCCACAAATACCCTTTTCTACATTTAAGTCGTTTATTCGAATGGCTCGTACATCTGTTACAGGAAATATAGAATTGGTGAGGTTGACTAACGGACTCGCTATTCGCCGTCCTCGGCCGCTAGACCGCTTCTTCCATGAAGCAGATGGTTCGGTAGTCAGCCTCATCAATCCCGTATCGTGTTTAGTATGCTCGTTTCAAAAGCTAAGGAATTAGTAGCGAATAAGATTAAAATGTTTATTTCTTTTCCAGTTCAGTTATTTTGGCTTCGAGTGCCTCTAATTTTTCACGGCTTCGTAGCAATACCTGCTGTTGAATCTCAAATTCTTCGCGTGTGACCAAATTCAGTTTTTTTAAATTGGCTTCGATAGCCGCGCGTAAATTTTGTTCAAAATCGTTTTGTAAATCTTGTAAGCCACTTGGCAATTTCTCCTGTAAGCTGTCTAATACAGCTTTGGAGAATGGATTAAAAGCAAAAGACATGAGAGACTCCTAAAATGGTTTATCGCACCGCTTTTGTGCGTAATTGGTGTTGGATCACAGGACAGCAGGCTGTCTTTTGTTAGAATCCATTTAAAATATTAATAATTAAAATTTTAAACCTAAAATACATTGTGTGAAAGAGGAATATTATGAATAAACGCTATTTGGCGGTACAAACAGGGCTTTTTGTTGTTCTTGGACTGGCGTCGGCTATATCATTTGCGGGGCAACTCTCGAGTAATTTTACAGCAACATCAAATTATATCTGGCGTGGCGTGAGCCAGACAAATGATGAAGCGGCTCTTCAAGGTGGCGTTGATTATACGATTAATAAGAACTTTTATACCGGCGCCTGGACATCGAACGTTAAAAACGGTACACAAGGTGATTATGAATTAGATTTATACGCGGGCTATACGAATAAATTTGGTAAATTCGATTTTGATGCAGGCATTATTGCTTACCAATACCCCGGTGATGCAGGCATACGAGATTACACTGAACTTTATGCCGGTACCGCCTATAAAAATTATAGCGCCAAGATATCCGTTGATCTTAGTAAAACCAATATTTATATCGAAGGTGCGGCCGATTTTGAATTGCCAGATAAATATTTACTTACTGCACATCTCGGTATTTATAGTTTTGATCAAGCCGGTCAAACAGATTATATCGACTATAATGCGACAATCAGTAAAGGTGAATTAAGCTTTATGATTAGTAATACTGATCTCGCTGGTGATAATGTCAAAGTTAACATTAGCTGGAATAAAAACTTTTAAGACTTGGTTGTAGATATTTTAAGCTTTATTGCTATGCTGAATCCAATTAGAAATATTAAATAATAATGATATAAAGCATAGTTTGTTTGAGAGAATCAGGCGCTTCTCTATTTAAAAAAAATCTCTCATACGGACTATAGTTTGTTAGTATAAGCGAATTCAAATTTGTTAATTATCAACTAACAGGGGAACTCCATGGCCAAATCACTTTTACGCAAACGTCCTTTATTAACAGAAAAATCTTTTGCTTCTTCTCTTATCGTTTTGAGCATAGCAGCTTATTTTACTGCGTTACCGTTAGCTTCGGCTGAACCATCTTTATCGGCAAATGCGGCTATTACAAGTGATTATGTTTTTCGTGGCCAAACCCAAAGTGATAACGGTATAGCCGCTCAAGGCGGTATTGATTATACCCATGAATCAGAGTTTTACCTGGGTGCCTGGACGTCAACAGTTTCAGGAAGTGGCGGCAATACGGGTGGTGGGCTCGAAGTTGACCTTTACGCTGGTTGGGCACATAGTTGGGATGACTTTGGAATTGATATTGGCTATATCACTTATGAATATACCGATAAAAAATTCTCTGCGGGAACAAGAGAGTTTTATGTGGGGTTCGACTGGGGTCCCGCAAGTATTACCTATTATAATGGGGACGACCAAACCAGCTCAAACCCGAATGACTACAACTATATTGATGTCGCTTTAGATATTGAAATGATTGATGACGTACTTGTCAGCTTTCATTATGGTCGTCTGTCACCTGACCGAGGCAATAGCATTAACGACTTTAAAGTTGAAGCATCAAAAAATATTCTGGATTTTGACGTGGGTATAGCGGTTACATATGAAGATGGCACCGGCACACCCTACAATACAACAGCGAGCAAAGACACGGAATTATTTCTAACCATAAAAAAATCATTCGATTTGTAAATTAGTTTTAACTATCAGTAAAAAAGCCCGCTTATAAAATATAAGCGGGTTTTTTTGTTTCTAGCTTTAATCTAGATACCTCGTTTGTGAGATACAATTGATTTCCTTACTTTAGTAGTGGTTAATATTATAGGTGTGGTGCTTATAAATCAGGCAATGCTCGCACCATAACAGCGCACCATAATTGGGCGCTGTAGGACATTTCGCACTTTTTATGGGCGCTATAATAGTGCAAAAATGGGTAAAATACCTCTATCTCTATGTTTAATATGGATATTATGTGTTGGCATAGCTAATGCACTATATAAAGGTAGTATTGGCTAAGAACAATATTTATTAATAACAACCTAGGGGAGTTACATAACGATGAAACTGGTTTCAGCAATAATAAAACCGTTCAAACTCGACGATGTACGTGAGGCCTTATCCGAAATTGGGGTTCAAGGTATTACCGTAACAGAAGTGAAAGGTTTTGGACGCCAAAAAGGCCACACGGAATTATACCGTGGTGCTGAATATGTAGTGGATTTTTTACCAAAAGTAAAAATTGAAGCTGTGGTTAAAGATGACATGCTTGATCAAGTTCTGGAGTCGATTCAAAAATCGGCCAACTCTGGAAAAATTGGTGATGGCAAAATCTTTGTTTCAACTGTCGAGCAGGTTATTCGTATTCGTACGGGTGAGTCTGGCGAAGACGCTTTATAAATTGGGGGAGTCCTTTAAATGGAAAATCAAATTTTTGAATTACAATATGCCATGGACACGTTTTACTTTTTAGTAATGGGTGCTCTGGTAATGTGGATGGCAGCAGGTTTTGCCATGCTCGAAGCAGGTTTAGTGCGTGCGAAGAACACCACTGAAATTTTAACGAAGAACGTTGTGCTCTATGCAATCGCCTGTACTATGTACATGATAGTAGGTTATGAGCTTATGTATGGCGGTGGTATCTTCCTCGACGGTATTGCCGGTGGTGATGACCTTGTTAAAGATGCACTAGCAGCCTCAGCCGAGAACAAGTTTGGTGGCGATTCTGTTTATTCAGCCGCATCTGACTTCTTCTTCCAGGTTGTATTTGTTGCAACAGCAATGTCGATTGTATCTGGCGCGGTTGCAGAACGCATGAAACTTTGGGCCTTTATGGTGTTTGCCGTTGTAATGACGGGTTTCATCTACCCAATGGAAGGCAACTGGACATGGGGCGGTGGTTCTGTTTTCGGTATGTTTAGCCTTGGCGACATGGGATTCTCTGACTTTGCCGGTTCCGGTATTGTGCATTTAGCCGGTGCGTCTGCAGCATTAGCTGGTGTTATCGTACTTGGTGCACGTAAAGGCAAGTATGGTCCAAACGGTGAAATTAATGCTATTCCTGGTGCTAACTTACCAATGGCAACACTCGGTACATTCATCTTATGGATGGGCTGGTTTGGCTTTAACGGTGGTTCGGTTCTTAAGCTTGGTGATATGGCAAGCGCAAACTCGGTTGCAATGGTCTTTTTAAATACTAATGCTGCTGCTGCTGGCGGTGTTATTGCTGCTTTAATTATTGCTCGTATGTTATTCGGTAAAGCAGATTTAACCATGGCACTCAATGGTGCTTTAGCTGGTTTAGTTGCGATTACTGCGGAACCTTCTACACCGACTGCTTTAGGCGCAACCTTAATCGGTGCTGCTGGTGGTATCATCGTTGTGTTCTCAATTCTTACTTTAGATAAGATGAAAATTGATGATCCAGTGGGCGCTATCTCGGTTCACGGTGTTGTTGGTATGTGGGGTTTACTCGCTGTGCCACTGACCAATGATGGAGCAACATTCGGCGGTCAAATTGCTGGCTTGTTAACGATTCTTGTTTGGGTATTTGTAACCAGCATGATTACCTGGGTCGCTATTAAAGCCATTATGGGTGTTCGTGTTAGTGAAGAAGAAGAATACGAAGGCTGCGATATTGGTGAATGTGGTATGGAAGCATACCCAGAATTTACCGGTTCACGTGGTTCTGGTATGTAATTAAGTTTGTTTTAAAACGAATTTAGTTACAAATAGAAGGGCGGCCAATTGGCCGCCCTTTTTAAGTGCTAGTTAAATTGAAAATTTTACTAGCACTTATGCAGCACCGAGTATTGTGGAGAACGCAGAGGGGCTAATTTAAATTACCGGAGTATGGGATTAAAAAAAGCTCATGTCATTCCCGCGTGATTTTGGCGGGAATCTAGTTTACCGCCGTTGCACATAATAACTTTTATGGTCATCCCCAGATAGGAAACGGGAATCATTCATTAAAGACACGCAAAACCTGCTCTCCCTGGCTGCTCGCTGCCGCTTCCCTGCGGCAGACGGTCTTTAATGAATGATTCCCATTTCCTATCCTCGCTTTTTCAGAATTGAAGAAATATTTTTCGTATGCACGGCTGAAGTTAAATTGGAAATTTTACTAGCACTTATGCAGCGCCTTGAGCTGTGATAGAATTTAATAATTGTTAACCACGGCGACACAGCGAACACGGCGTGGAAATTATTAATTTAGCTTTCACTGCTGTCCCGTTAACTTTTGAACCGGGAATATAGGCTAGGATATGGCATTGCTGTGGCTGGCTAAGGACCGTCTGCTTCATGGAAGAAGCAGTCGAGCGGCCAGGGATGGCGAATAGCGAGTCTTTAGCCAGCCACAGCAATGCCATGTCCGGTGGCGTTAGTATTATCATAAACGTAGACATTACTTCACATTTCAACATCATTAGGTTCAAGTTAACGGGACAGCAGTGTTTAGCTTTTGTATTTTGAACTAAGGTTGGCGCTTTAGTTTGTAGTGCTGTTACCCGTGTAAGCAGCTTTAAAATAAATTGTGTCCGCTGTGTCGCCGTGGTTAAACATATTTTTATGTTTAAAGCTTATTATGCGCCCCATCACAAAAAGGAGCGTCTTGCGTTTGTTTACAACCACACAGGTATTTATCGTCATTTTCTGTAATGCTGAATTTTACCGGTGTAAAGTCTGTGCCTTTATGCGCCCCATCACAAAATGGCTGGTTTTTAGACTTACCACAACTGCACCAGTAATAGTCGCCTGGATCTAGGTTTTCGATGTAGGGATATTTTTGCGGGCAATCAGGTGTGCTCATTGTGATGTTCTCCAAAAGATTAAAGTCATAAGAAATGATAGAGTGGCTATTATTAATACTACCTAAGAATTATAGCTAAATGAATCAACAATCCAATTTAAAGTTAAGCGATTTTAGCTGCCATAATTTAACGCCGGTTAGTTTAGAGTTGTCGCCTGGTGAAACAATCAGTATTTCGGGTGATTCTGGTTCGGGTAAGTCATTATTGCTTCGTGCTGTCGCAGATTTAATTCCATACGTGGGGCATTGTTACCTGCAAGGCGAACATGCAAAATCGATTGAGGCGAATCATTGGCGCAAACAGGTTGCTTATTTTGCAGCGGAAAGCCAGTGGTGGTATGACAGCATTGGTGAGCATTTCGAACAACCTCTGCCGAAAAAGATTCAATCGTATCTAACATCAATCGGTTTTGATGCTAATAACGATGTCTTTAACTGGGATGTGATGCGCTGTTCAACCGGTGAGCGACAACGGCTTGCTATTATTCGTTTGCTTGCAAATTTCCCTAGAGTCTTATTATTAGATGAACCGACTGCAAATTTAGATTCCGAAAACACTCTTAAAGTAGAAAATATTTTTCAAGCCTATCAGCAAGATACCCAGTGCAGTATTATCTGGGTTAGTCATGACAAGCAACAACAACAACGCGTTGCTCAGCGAAGATTTAAAATAAAAAATGCGGCGTTAATTGAGGTTTACGAATGAATGTTGTTAGCTTAAGTTTATTTGACCTTAGCCTGGCGGCAGCTTTAGTCGTGTTAATGGCGATTCTTTCCTATGCCATGCAATTAAAAATGTCACAACTTATTATTGTGGCGGCAATAAGAACGGTTGTTCAATTACTATTAATTGGTTTTATTTTAAAATGGTTATTTGCCCAGGTCGATTTTTTTTGGATAGGTATAATGTGGCTAGTGATGTTGCTGGTTGCCGGTCGCGAGATCAGGGCAAGGCAATCACGCCGTTTTAAAGGAATATGGGGCTATGGTGTTGGTACGGTTTCGGTATTTATTTCTTCTTTTGTGGTGGGTATTTTTGTATTAACCCTGGTGGTGAATAATTCACCGTGGTACACACCACAGTATTCCATCCCATTAATGGGTATGATCATTGGTAATACTATGACGGCTTCGTCATTATCTCTGGAAAGTTTAACCAAAACAGCATGGCAGCAACGCCAGATAATAGAAGCACGTTTAGCCTTAGGCCAGTCATGGCGTGAATCTATTCAGGATATTGCTATTCAAAGTGTACGAATTGGATTATTTCCAATTGTAAATGCAATGGCCGCAGCAGGCTTAGTGAATTTACCGGGCATGATGAGCGGCCAGATTTTAGGTGGAACACCACCGGCTGAAGCAGTGAGGTATCAAATTTTAATTATGTTTATGATAACAGCGGCATCAGGTTTTGCTACACTTATAGCGGTGTGGCTAGGTGCAAGGCATTTGTTTGATGAGCGTCAGCGCTTAACGACTGACCGCCTGCATGTGGCGAAATAATACAATTAATATTATGTTTAAACGTTTACTTACCGTCATCTTTCTATGTTTTTCGTTAACCATGGAGGTTTTAGCGCAAACTGAGATTTATAAATGCAGAGACAAGGATGGGGTCATTAATTTTAGATCGATACCATGCAATAAAAAAGAGTATGGCATTAAGAAGCACCCTGCAAAAAGAGTTGAGTTAAATTCAGACGGTACGAAAAAAACACGCAAACAAATTATTGCGGATAAATTAAAAGAAGAAAAAGAATTTTTAGATTTAACAAAACGTCAGCAAAAATTAGAAAAGAAAAGACAGCAGAAACTAGCTGAACATAGAAGAAATATTTTACGCAATTGCGAAAAAGCTAAAAAAGATTTATACAATTACCAGCATTCTGATTCTGTATCCGCAAAAGAGACCGAAGCAAAGCGAAGAATTACCTACTGGTGTCGTTAGTAAAAAATGTCATTATTGCGATGTTCCTTTAGCTACGAGTAAACACCCCCCCTCGGTCATTGCGAGCGCAGCGCGGCAATCTTGTGACTAGTGCCACAGACCAGCCAGTTTGCTTCAGCCTAAAAACCAGGCTTCGCAATGACGGTGCTTGTTGGACGGTACGCA
The DNA here is from genome assembly GCA_964504295.1 of uncultured Thioalkalispiraceae bacterium. Lineage (GTDB taxonomy): Bacteria > Pseudomonadota > Gammaproteobacteria > UBA6429 > Thiohalophilaceae > SZUA-37. Next base: position 49,850 of record CAZDEC010000011.1, on the reverse strand, counting down.
ATGGTGTATTTTTGAAAAGTTCGCAGCAAATAATTTTTTAATACGCCTCCCCCTCGGTCATTGCGAGCGCAGCGCGGCAATCTTGTGACTAGTGCCACAGACCAACCAGTTTGCTTCAGCCTAAAAACCAGGCTTCGAAATGACGGTTCTTTGTTGGAAGGTTCGCAACAACGGTGTTTGTTGGAAGGTTCATAATGCCAGTAACTATTACCGCCGAAGCAATGCCAGCCAACGCCATAAGTTAAGTACCCCGGCCAGTGAAGCGGCAACATAAGTTAAAGCCGCCGCACGTAATACTTTACGTACAGCGATTATCTCATCATCTTTAACGTAACCTTCTTGCAGTATGGGCAGGGCTTTAGCAAAACTCGCGTCCCATTCAACAGGTAAGGTAACAAAGTGCACGATAACGGCAACAAACATACTGAGTATAACCAGTAGTAACATGATTAAACTAATTTGGGGTATTCGTGTTAAGCCCACAACAATGGGCATGAGTATAAAAGCCAGTGAACCAATTTTTTCACTGACGCTGGCGAGTCGCACTAACTTACTGCGTAGTTTCAGGAGCGGTTCATTGCGATTGTCTTGAATAGCATGTCCCACTTCATGTGTTGCTACGGCAATGGCAGTAAGTGATTTTGTATTATAATTATCGCTAGTAAGACGAACGGCTTTTTCGTTGGGGTCGTAGTGGTCGCCATGATCATCTATTTCTACTTTAACATTAGGCATATCGAAACGGTCGAGCAGATGTCGCGCAAGTTCGCCACCGGTGCCCTGCAAGTGCTCGCATGTTGTTGAATAGCGTTTTAAGGTATAGCTCACCCACCACTGTGAACCGTAGAGAAAACTAATAATAAAAATTATCGCGATCACATAAAGCATAAAGGTTTAGTTAGCTTTTTTGTTTAACAACGATACTGGCAATACCCATTTTACGAAGGCGGTGCCGTGTTTTGTTTAAAATATTCAGGTCGTTGATGGGGCCAACCTGTACCCGGTGCCACTTATCACCGTTGTTTTTGGTGATAACTTGAATACGGGCACTAATGCCTTGTAAAGCCAGAGTCGCTTTTAACTTATCGGCCGCTTCAAGGCGTCGGAAAGATCCGGCTTGTAGCATAAGTGGCGAAGTGGTTTTGCTTACAGTGGACGTTGATTTTGTTTGCTCCTGTAGCTCTTCGTCGGGAACGGTGACTTCCAGCTCGGGTAAAATAGTATAAAAATCAAAGCGTGGCCGGGTATCTTTTGTTTTAGAGCTATCTTGTTTGTTGGATAAATTATTGGCCTGTTTTTTTAGTTCTTTAACATTATCCGTTGTGGTGTTAACAATACTTGTAAAAGCATCTTTTACTGCAGATTTGGTCATTACTGGGGTCGAATCGTTAATATATACCAGCATCGCCACAAATAAACCAATTGCGAGTCCGGCCAGCAGCCATGCCCATCCGGGAATGCTGTTTGGGTGCTTGGGGCGAGGGGTCTTTGCGTAATCACGAGGCATGGCGCTAGGTTAACATTAATTTATAGAGCTTGCATTGATAGCAAATACCGTGATTAGTCATAAATATTTAATGTGATAGACACAGCGGTTTCATACTCACCATTTATATTTCGAGTCAGCAAATACGGAATAAGTGATTTTAAGAGGTGTAAAAATGCAAAGCAATAATCTTGCTACGCTTGGCAAAATAGCGGTGCTTCATCTTGGTATTGGTTTAATGGTGATGTCGATTGGTTCTGAATACAATGCGAATTCAGTCTATACGAAGCTTGAAATGAGCAAAAAGGAATCTGTAATAAAGTCAAACGCCAGCACCGAGTATACAAGGCTTGCCAGACAATCCTATCGTACTATAAAAGCACAATCACTATCAGTTGAAGACAAAAATCTATCCATGTAATCCTGTTCTGGTGATTAAATGAAACATCAATAAATCTTTACCCTTGACAAAATAGGACGTTTGACCTAGATTGTTTATTTATTAGGTCGATCGTCCTAATTCTTAAAAATTCAAATATAGGGAGTAATTTTCTGATGAGTAATGCAAACACGGAAACTGATTTGTTTTCTGCCACCACAATGGGCGCCATTAAAATGGCAAACCGTATTGCCATGGCACCACTAACACGCAATCGAGCAGCAGCTGGTAATGTGCCACAGGCGATGAACTTGGAATATTATCGTCAGCGAGCCACCGCAGGATTGATTATTACTGAGGCATCTCAGGTTTCACCACAAGGGGTGGGGTATCCCGCCACACCGGGTATTTACAGTGCCGAGCAGGTCGCCGGCTGGAAAAAGGTTACCGATGCAGTGCATAAAGAAGGTGGTAAAATTGTTTTACAACTTTGGCATGTAGGCAGAATTTCTCATCCCTCGATGCAGCCAGATAATGCCTTGCCTGTGGCACCCTCGGCAATTAAACCAGAGGGTGAAGCGATTACGTATGACGGTATGCAGGCCTATGTTGAGCCGCATGCATTAACGACGGAAGAAATAAGCGCTATTTTAGAACAGTATAAAGTTGCTACAGAAAATGCTCGGGCAGCAGGTTTCGATGGAGTAGAAGTGCATGCAGCCAATGGCTATTTAATTGATCAATTTCTGCGTGACGGCAGTAACCAGCGGCAGGATGAGTATGGCGGTAGTCTTGAAAACAGGTATCGCTTTTTAGGTGAGGTATTAGGGACAGTTATGTACGCATGGGATGCAGCGCATGTTGGTGTTAGGTTGTCGCCTGAAAACGAATTTAACAGTATCTCGGATTCTAATCCACAGGTGCTTTTTAACTATGTCAGCCAACGGCTTGGTGAACTGGGCCTGGCTTATTTACACGTGCTCGAAGGCAATATGATGGACGGTTCTAAAAAACTTGATTATGCAAAATTAAAAACAAATTTTGCTGGACATTATATGGCAAATTTTGGATATGATTATGCAAAAGCAACACAAGCTATTGAATCGGGTGCTGCCGACAGCATTGCCTTTGGTGCTTTATATATAGCGAATCCGGACCTTGTTGAGCGTTTTAAAACAGGCGCCGCATTAAATGTGCCTAATCCAGAAACGTTTTACGGTGGTGATGAGGCGGGGTATATCGACTATCCCTTTGTTGAAAAAGAGACAGTGATAGCATGAGTAAGATACAATAAGGTCTAAGATTAACACGAACAAAAGATTAGATGACCTTAAAGTAACATGAGCAAAGCTGAAACAATAAGAAATAAAATTGTCTCAACTGCCGATGATTTATTTTATCGGCAGGGCTTTCACCATACTTCGTTTGCTGATATATCAAAAGCGGTCGGGATTTCACGCGGTAATTTTTATTACCATTTTAAAACAAAAGACGATATTTTGGCCGCCGTGCTTAAAGAGCGACAAGCGGCTATTGCGCAGATGCTGGCGCAATGGTCGACGGAATTGCCTGAGCCTAGAGAGCGATTGCTTGCTTTTGTTAATATGATAGCACTCAGCCAGGAAAGCATTATTCAATATGGTTGCCCTATTGGAACGACCTGTAGCGAGTTAATCAAACTTAAAAATATTAATTATAATGATGCGACTGGAATTATCGTGTTATTCAGAGAGTGGCTAGTTGAGCAAATTAAGCTGCTTGGCTATAAGCATACTAAAGCCGATCAACACGCAATGCATATTCTTACCTGCACACAGGGGATAAGTGTTATTGGCCTGGCCTTTAAAGATGCCGATTATATAGTTCGTGAAGTTGACGACTTAAAACAGTGGTTGCAGCAACTATAGGAAAATATTATTTACGCCATCACTGCTGTGCCATAAACTTTTGATGCCATAAACATTCGATGCTGGAACAAGAGTAGGACATGGAATTGGTGTGGTTGGCGAATAGCGAGTCCGTTAGCCAACCACACCAACTTCATGTCCGGTGGTGCTAGCAATATCATACATATAAATGTAACTTGTATTTCAATAACATTAGTTTCAAGTTAATGAGATAGCAGTGATTTATATCGTAAAAATTTACGGACTAATCAAAAACTATTTTCAAGCTTCGCCGACATTCCTTTAATATATAGTCCATTCCAAATAAGCATGCTAAACTTTACGCATAGAAATTTCCCTTAAAATGAGCACAGAATGAATTCACTAGAAAAAGCCCTTAAAGAACGTATTTTAGTTTTAGACGGTGCAATGGGCACGATGATCCAGACCTATAAGCTTGATGAAGCTGATTACAGGGGTGAGCGTTTTGCCGATTATCCCAGTGACTTAAAAGGTAATAACGACCTGCTCGTTTTAACCCAACCGAAAATTATTGGTGATATCCATGAGGCCTATCTGGAAGCCGGTGCCGATATTATCGAAACCAATACATTCAATGCCAATACTGTCTCGATGGCTGATTACGACATGCAGGAGTTGGTATACGAACTTAATTTCGAAGCATCCAGGATTGCACGTGAAGCCTGTAATAAATTTACAACAGCCGATAAACCACGATTTGTCGCCGGGGTATTAGGGCCTACTAATCGTACGGCTTCACTGAGCCCGGATGTCAACAATCCCGGTTTTCGAAATATTAGTTTTGACGATTTACGCGAAACTTATTATGAAGCTACCAAAGCACTGGTCGAAGGTGGTTGCGATATTGTATTAGTCGAAACTGTTTTTGATACCCTTAATGCCAAAGCCGCATTATTTGCGGTTGAAGAGTATTTTGAAGATACGGCTACACGTTTACCTATTATGATTTCCGGCACCATCACGGATGCCTCGGGTCGAACCTTGTCTGGCCAAACTGCCGAGGCATTTTATAATTCACTGCGCCATGTTAAGCCAATTAGTTTTGGCTTTAACTGTGCACTCGGCGCGACTGAGCTGCGTCAGTATGTCGAAGAAATTTCCAATATTGCAAACTGCCATATCAATACCCACCCCAATGCTGGCCTGCCGAATGAGTTTGGTGAATACGATGAAACGCCCGAGCAAATGGCCGCAGAAATTGAAGAATGGGCGAGGAGCGGTTTTATTAATATTATCGGTGGTTGTTGTGGTACCAGCCCGGCTTTTATTAAAGCGATTGCCGATGCGGTTGCCAAGTATCCACCACGCAAACCTAAAGAAGAAGATTTCACCACACGCCTTGCAGGTTTGGAACCGTGCAACATTACGAAAGACTCGTTATTTGTGAATGTAGGCGAACGCACCAATGTCACCGGCTCAGCAAAGTTTAAACGCTTAATTCTTGAAGAAGAATACGACGAAGCTCTAAGTGTCGCGCGTGAACAAGTTGAAAATGGCGCACAGATTATCGACATCAATATGGATGAAGGCATGTTAGATGGCCAGGCGGCAATGAAAACATTCTTAAACCTTATTGCCAGTGAGCCAGATATCTCGCGCGTACCGGTCATGGTTGATTCATCCAAATGGCCGATCCTCGAAGAAGGCTTAAAATGTATTCAGGGTAAAGGCGTTGTTAACTCCATTAGTTTGAAAGAAGGCGAAGACAACTTTATCAAACAAGCCCGTTTATGCCGACGCTACGGTGCCGCTATTATCGTTATGGCCTTTGATGAAGATGGCCAGGCCGATACTAAGGCGCGTAAAGTAGAAATATGTACACGCGCTTATAAAATTTTAGTTGAACAAGTTGACTTCCCGCCACAGGATATTATTTTTGACCCGAATATTTTTGCTATTGCAACCGGTATCGATGAGCACAATAACTACGGTGTCGATTTTATCGAAGCGACCGCTGAAATAAAACGCTGTTTGCCTCATGCGCATATCAGCGGTGGCGTCTCAAATGTATCGTTTTCATTTCGGGGCAACAACCCCGTACGCGAAGCAATCCATGCGGTGTTCTTATACTATGCGATTAAAAATGGTATGAGTATGGGCATTGTTAACGCCGGCCAACTTGCCGTTTACGATGACCTGCCCGATGAGTTACGCAATGCCGTTGAAGCAGTAGTGCTTAATAAAAGTCCGGATGCAACCGAAAACTTACTGGATATAGCCGCTAAGTATGTTGGTGATGGAACGGCCAGAGCCAGTACCGAAGATTTAGAATGGCGAAAGCTTCCTGTTGCAAAGCGTATGGAACATGCGTTGGTAAAAGGCATCGATAAGTATGTCATAGAAGATACCGAAGAAGCCCGTACCTCGTTTGACCGACCCATTGAAGTTATCGAAGGACCATTAATGGATGGCATGAATGTAGTCGGCGACTTATTTGGTGACGGTAAAATGTTTTTACCCCAGGTGGTCAAGTCTGCGCGTGTAATGAAAAAAGCCGTGGCCTACCTGCTGCCGTATATCGAAGCAGAAAAAAATGACGGCACGCGTTCAAATGGTAAAATTTTAATGGCAACCGTTAAAGGTGACGTACACGATATTGGTAAAAATATTGTCGGCGTGGTGTTGCAGTGTAACAACTTTGAAGTTGTCGACTTGGGCGTTATGGTGCCGGCAAATAAAATACTTGAAGCGGCTAAGCAGGAAGATGTAGATATTATTGGCCTGTCAGGTTTAATCACGCCATCTTTGGATGAAATGGTACATATCGCTAAAGAAATGCAACGACTTGGTTTAGACATGCCGTTAATGGTCGGTGGTGCCACCACTTCGAAAGCACATACTGCGGTTAAGATAGAGCAGAACTTTAAAGGCTCAACCGTATGGGTTAAAGATGCATCGCGTGCAGTCGGTGTGGCACAAAAGCTTATTAGTAAAGACCACAAAGACACTTTTGTAAAAGAAATTCATGAAGAATATGAAAAAGTACGGCTTGCCCATGCTGGACGTCGTGCGAAAATTTCGTGGTTATCGATTGAACAAGCAAGAAAGAATAAATTCAAAGTTGACTGGCAACAGTACACCCCGGTTGTTCCTAATATAAAAGGTATCCAGGTTTTTGATGATATGCCACTGGAATTTTTAGTCCCGTATATTGATTGGACTCCATTCTTCCATACCTGGGAATTAAAAGGCAGTTACCCTAAAATTTTAGACGATGCTGAAAAAGGTGTCGAAGCTAAAAAATTATTTGCAGACGCACAGGCCATGCTGCAAAAAATTATTGATGAACGTTGGTTAAAAGCCCGAGCGGTGGTTGGATTATTCCCTGCGAATAGTATCAACGATGACGATATAGAAGTTTACACTGATGAGTCGCGTAAAAAACTAGCAACAACGTTAAATCATTTACGTCAACAAACTGAACGCCCCCCCGGCAAGCCTAATCGCAGTAACGCCGATTTTGTTGCGCCTAAAGATTCCGGTAAGCAAGACTATGTTGGTGGTTTCGTTGTAACGGCCGGTTTAGGTATTGATGAACATGTGAAGCGTTTCGAGCAGGAGCATGACGATTATCAATCGATTATGCTTAAATCCTTAGCTGACCGGTTAGCCGAGGCCTTTGCAGAACAAATGCATCAACGGGTACGGCATATCAACTGGGGTTATTCTGCCGAAGTGAATCAGAAAAAAGCCTGGTCACCCGATAGCGCTTTTAAAAATACAGGCTTTGATAATTCACGTTTAATTAAAGAAGATTACAAAGGTATACGCCCTGCGCCAGGTTATCCTTCCTGCCCAGACCATACAGAAAAGCCAAAACTTTGGTCTTTACTGGATGCAGAAAAAAACATCGGTGTGGCTTTAACCGAAAACTATGCCATGTGGCCAGCAGCATCGGTCAGCGGTTGGTATTTTAGTCATCCTGAATCGAGTTATTTTGGTATTGGTAAAATAAATAAAGATCAAGTTGAAGACTATGCTAAACGTAAAGCCATGTCGCTTGAAGAAACCGAACGTTGGTGCGCGCCAAACCTTGGATATGATAATTAATAGCTTTTGTATCCATTGCTTGTAAAAAATTATGGCTAAATTAATTTTTAAATTACGCGACGTTCCTTTGGATGAAGCACAGGATATACGCGAGTTATTAGTGGAAAATAAAATTGAATTTTATGAAACCCATGCAGGCAATTGGGGTATTGGCATGGCAGCTATCTGGATATCAGATAATGAGCGTTACAGACAGGCTATGACACTTATTGATGTGTACCAAAAAGAACGTTCAGATAAATTTTATCAGCAATATGCTCATTTAGAACATACCGGCCACACCCCATCGTTGTTAAGTAATATACGGGAAAGCCCTTTGCGTTTTATTGCTTATATTTTTAGCATTGCGGTCATTTTATATTTATCCGTTATTCCTTTTACTGGAATATAAGATCATACAATTAAAAATACTGGTTGCTTGAAACAGAGCGGCTGTAGAACTGGTTAATACTTGTTGTATGTACAACTATTTTAGGGTATGCTTGCTTTATGTTTGAACGATGCGTTTTTTTTAATAGTAATGAACTGGTTAGAAAGATAAACCGTATCTGGGATGAAGCTTATCAACAAGCAGGTTTGTCTGCGCCACATGCCTATATGCTACGCATGGTCGCTGCCGAACCAAATTTATTACAAAGAGATATTGCCGAGAAATTACAACTTGAAAAATCGACCATTACACGTTTTACTCGAGTACTAACAGAAAAAGACCTGATTACAAAAGCTAATACCGAGGATGGTCGTCAAAACAGTCTGGTTGTAACGGCTAAGGGAAAAAAACTCGCAGCAAAACTAGATAAAATTGGCACCGGGCTGTATAAGAAAATGCAACAACAACTCGGGCCGCAGCACTTCAATGAATTTGTGCGGCAAATTAAACAGGTATCTCAATCACTGAACTAAAGTTCAGTCAATATTTAACTAATTAGTTGTATATACAACAAGAGGGTTGATGAAAATTCCAGAAATAATAACAGGTCAGGAAAGTGTTGCTGATTCCAGCCATCCAGTAAATACATTAATTGCCTTTTATAAAGCATTTAACGCACGTAACGCAGAAGAGGCCGCCAATAATTGGGCTAAGCAATATGCTGTCGCAATGGCTAACCCGATAGGTGGCATACGTCGAAACTGGAATTCTATACGTGAAGCTTACGAAAAAATTATGCAAGCTGAAGCACGAGTATATGTTGAATATCATGATTTTAAATTTCATCAATTCGATGATGTTTTTTATGTTGAAGGTCGTGAACGTGGATCTTTGGTTGCAGGAGATATAGAGCTTGGCTTAAAAATCCGTACTAGCAGGATTTATAGGCGTTTCGATGATAAGTGGAAGCAAATTCATCATCATGGCTCAATGGATAACCCGGAATTATTACAGCGCTATAAACAAGCGATTATGAATATTATCTAAATTGTCACTGCTATCCCGTTAATCAGCCTCACCAATTCCATGTACGGCGGTGACGTTTATTCTCATAAACGTAGGCACTGTTTCGTATTTCAACATCATTAGATCAAGTTAACGGGATAGCAGTGATAAATTGTATAAAAGTGAGGATACCCCGTGTCCTATCCGGAGGACCATCGTAAATAGCTGGGGTTAAATAAAAATATGAGGACGATAGAATGCAAAATGTAGAATTAACAAGTGAACTTTTCTGGCTTGTCTTGACCGTCAGCATGACGGGTATCTTCTGGGCACCCTATATAATGAATCGGATTTATGAGGAGGGGGTACTAAAAGCCATTTGGAACCCCGAGCCAGACGCTGGTCCTAAAGCAAAATGGGCAGTTAGAATGATGGTCGCACATGATAATGCGGTTGAAAATTTAGTGATATTTGCGCCGCTTGTTCTTATTATACAGGTACTCAGTATTAACAACGAAACAACGGCTTTTGCATGTAGTATCTATTTCTTTTCGCGCTTTGCACATTATATCGTTTTTAGTTTAGGCATACCATTATTACGGGTAATAATTTTTTTCGTCAGTTTTTATACACAAGTTGTACTGGCATTGGAAATTTTGAAATTAATATAAAAAAGACGAGGCTATTAAAAGCCCCGCCCTAATTGGATAGTCTTATTTTTATTGTAGGCATATGTTATGAGTTATGTTTTTTAAACTCAGAAATTAATGCATCAGGTCGTTTCTTTTTGTTTTTACTGTTTAAAACAAAAACAATGGTTTCACCTTTAGGGCCAGCACCAATTTGAGTGTACATATAGTTAGGGTGGCCATAAGCACGAACAGTTTTCATATCTTTAAAGCTATTGAAAACATAAATACGATTATGTTTACGCATTTCTGCATAAATAGCGTCATTATTTAACCGGCCTTCATATAATTCGATGGCAGGCACTGGTTTTTTTAATTTTTTATCTTTTTTAGTCAAACCATAAACAATGGTTTCACCATTGGGTCCGGCGCCAATTTTAGTTAAGCGAAAAGATGTTTCGCCTAATTGCATAAACTCTTTATATAATTTTTTATCGTAAAAAACATTGATACGGCCATCATGGTGTACTTCATAAATATCGAGTTTTTTATAAGCCTGGCTTGATGGTTTTGTCTGCTTGCCAGCGCAAGCGGTTAAGCTGGCAGCAAGAATAAAGACAAGTAAAGAAGTTGTCATATTTTTGAAATTAAACATCGTAATCCTCGGTTATTATTTAAATTGCGCTAAAGATAATCGATTTGTATTACAAACAGATGACAAAAATTATTTGGCTGGGGTTAATTAACCTGATTTATGGGGAAGTACTATTCACCACATTCCATTGCTAAATAGTCTTGCAAGCTATGGCCTTCGATTAAGCTATAGTGCTGCCTGCTCAGTTGGCAACTCGTCATACGATCGAGTCTAAAATTTCTGAAAGCATCACGCTTCTCACACCAGCCAACAACCGTCCAGACTTTACCCCAATAAAATAAACCTAGAGGGTGAATCGTCCGATTAGATTGCACTCCATCGATACGAGTATATTTTAGAATAACTTTTTTCTGCTTGCGAATGGCAGTACGAAATATTTTTAGTTGTTCGCCGACTTGACTTTCTCCTGCAAAGTCAGGAACAATAATATCATTACGTTCAAGTTGGGGCTTGAGTTTGTCGGGGATAACATGCTCAATTTTTTGTAATGCCTGATGTGCAGCATGGGCTAAATCGTTGTCGGTCCAGGCACGTACCATTCGCGCACCTATCAAAAGGGCTTCAATTTCTTCTTCGCTAAACATTAACGGCGGCAGTTGAAAGCCCTTTAGCAGCCGATAACCTTGACCGGCTTCAGCTGTAATAGGAATACCTGATAGCATCAGGTCTTGCATGTCCCTATATATAGTACGTTCCGAGACCTGCAGTATTTCAGCCAGTTTTTTTGCGGTGATGGTTCGCGTTGGATGTAAATTTTGTATGATTTGAAAGAGTCGGTCTGCGCGGCGCATAAGGGATTTGAATAGTTTAAATCAGTAACGAAGCTCTAAAGCATCACATAAAAATTGCATATAGATATCGGCCGCAGAAAAATAGCTAAATACATCATCACGAAAGTCTTTATCCAAAATAAACTTGTTCGATACCGGGGCGATGGCAATAAAATCCTTGCGTTTTAAATCATCAATTAAAGGATGCTCTTTGTCGTAGCCTTTGGGTGGGCGAATTAAGCTTTCACCACCGAGTTTGAATAGCTTATTAAATTGCTTATCTTTTTTTATTTCTAACCATAAAGATTCTTTTTCACAAATCCAATTACGTATACCACCAAGAGAATCTGAGTCGGGTCGCCAGATACCCGCGCCAATAAAGTTATTACCGGGTTCAATATGAATATAAAAGCCAGGTGAATGCACATCTTTGGCACGTTCATGGCGAAACTGAATGCCAATATTTAACTTGTAAGGCGACTTATCTTTAGCAAAGCGTACATCACGATAGATACGCATTAAAGACCCCCCCACTTTTTTTGGTTTAGCAGTAAAGTGGGGAGATATCATCATTAGCTCATCACTAAAATTGGTTATAAAATTTAACGCCGGGGTGCGAACCACATCTTCATAATCCTGCTTATGTGTATTAAACCAGTCGCGTTGATTGTTTAACGCTAGCTGTTTTAAAAATGTAATTGTTTTATTTGTAAAGTATGGATTCGCCATATGGGTTATTCTTTATTGAAATATGTGATAAGGCTGAGGATAGCACCTTGTGGGTCGCTGATCACGGTAAACCGACCAACCTCAGGGATATCCTGGGGTTTGAGAATAATTTTAGCGCCGAGTTCTTCAGCACGTGTGGCCTGCTTGTCAACATCATCGACGGTGATGTAACTACCCCAGCTTGGTGGCATTTGAGAAAAGTCATCGGGTATGTTCATAATGCCGGCAGCTTCTGTTTCGCCGACTTTGGCCATGGTGTATCCCATTTCACAGCTTGGTATATCCTGCATTGTCCAGCCGAGTAATTCTGAATAGAATTTTTTTGCGCTGTTAACATCCGTTGTCATTAATTCATTCCAGCTAAAGGTGCCATGTTGTTTGATTGCTTGTTCCATTTTCTATCTCCTTGTTTAAGTGAAGAGAGAAGAGTAGCAAGCTCCTACTGACAGCGTTATGTCAGTAGTGTTAAAGAAAGTTTTATTATTTTTAAATAATGAGCATTAGTTAACCTGAACTCAGGGTAAGAATAATAATGGTAGTAACTCAGTCTTCTACCCCTATTTTTTCGGAATTTTACTGATATTAATTTTATCCCGAGTCCAGGTTAGTTAGCTTTTTTAACAAATTGGGTTAAAATAACAATTTGTTGGCCGTTTACTTTGCCTTCGATATGTTTGGCATTATCCGCAACAACAGAAATATTGCGTACCGCGGTGCCACGTTTAGCGGTAAAGCTTGCACCTTTAACATTTAAGTCTTTAATTAATGTAACGGTATCCCCGGCAACAAGCAGGGCACCATTACTGTCTAAATGCTTAATGGTATCTTCGCCTGAAATAGAATCGCCATTTGATTTTGCCCAGGCAAGAGTTTTATCATCGAGGTACAGCATATCTAATAAATCCTGTGACCAGCCTTCAGCACGTAATTGAGTAAGCATTCGCCAGGCCATTACCTGTACAGCAGGAACCTGGCTCCACATACTGTCATTTAGACAGCGCCAGTGATTTACATCTACTTTATTGGGGTCTTCAATTTGTTGCAGACAGGGTTGGCAGAGAAAGAGTGATTTTTCTGCATCATCCACAGGATCAGGTGGTATCATATAAACTGATAAGTTTTCGGTTGATGTGCAAAGCTCACATTTTGATTCGCTTCGAGCTTGCAGGATTTTTTCAGTATTCATAGCGTTGCTCTTTAATTAGACAAGTTAATCTTTTTATTATAACAGAGTGCAATTATGGAAAATTAGAATAATGGAACTAAACAGGAATTAATATGACATCTGTAATTTATGTTTCTCTTTCAGCTTTTATAATTGGCTGGCTATCCCTGAATGTTATTAAGCAGCGTAGAAAACATCATATTAGTATTGGTGATGGTGGAGTTGACGATCTTAAAATAGCCATGGCGATACAATCTAATGCTGTTGAATATATCCCGATTAGTTTAATTCTTATTTTGTCACTTGAATATAATAATGCCAATATCTGGTTGGTACATTCGCTTGGGGTACTATTTTTGCTTAGTCGATTTATTCATCCCTGGAGTATTCTCACCGAGAATCTGAAATGGCGAGTTATTAGTATGCAAATCACTTTCTATACAATAATAGCTTTGGCAGTATTAAATATTATATATTTACCCCTTAGCCAGCTCATTAAATGAGGTTTTTATTTAAACTTAATTTAGCGGCAAGCTAAAAATGAAAATAGCACCGGCTTTGTCTTTATTATTTTCAGCCCAGATCGTGCCGTCGTGAGCCTCAATGATATCTCTTGCAATACTCAAACCTAGGCCGGTGCCACCAGCACCGGTATCTGTTTTCGAACTTTGTGCAAATTGGCTAAATATTGAATCAAGTTCCATTTCTGGTATACCAATACCTTCATCCTCAATGGAAAAATAAAGTTGCTGTGTATTTAGCAAAGTTCTTAATGAAGATGGGTTAGCATCAGTAATCTTAACTGTAATACTAGCGCCTGCGTCCGAGTAATTTATCGCGTTAGAAAGCAAATTACGTAAAACCTGTGTAATTAACGGGTTATCCATTTCTATAAAATCTATTTTAGTTGTTTTTATCGGTACCAATATTAATTGTTTTTCAATTAGCTTAGATTTTTGTTCAGCGATGCAGTTATTTAATAGTTCGTTTAAATTAGACTGTTGTATATTTAGAGCTAGTTCACCGGACTGTACATTGGCAAGCGTAATTAAGTCATCAACTAATATTAGTAGCTCATTACCACTAGTATTTATTTTTTCAAAATAATCCAGCAGCTTCTCTTTTGATGCCTTTTCTATCTTGTTTATTCCAAACTTTGAATAACTTAAAACTGCGTGAATAGGTGTTCTGAATTCATGTGAAATATTAGAAATAAAAGATAATTTTGAATTGCTGGATTCGGTTGCCTTTTTTAAGGCTTGTGTTAGTGAGTTGGTTAAATTTTCTTTGGCCTGTAATTCGGTTTTTAGTTGATTATGGATTTTCTCAAGTTCATCCATATTTTTGGTATCACGATTATTAATAACATAACCACCTAAAGTGCTAGCGAATGGCATACCGAGTAATTTAGGAAGCTTCTCCCATTTAGGTGTATTAAAACGATTTAAACCAATCGTCATATTTATATGGCCTTTTTCAGGTGTTTCTAGATAGGTGCCAAAAATACGATCCCATAAGGAAATAAAAAAGGTGAAATTGCTATTCGTTTCATTTTCTTTGCTTGAATGATGGATGCGATGCATTTCGGGTGAAGTAAAAAACCAGCGAAAATAATGGTCGAACCTTTTGTTGATATGAATATTGGCGTGGGTAAACATCGACATAAAATTAAGGGTAAGTTCGAAAAAGATGACAGTAATTACGGGGGCACCTAGAAACAGGATGACGGATAGTTTAATTATTATTGATAGAATTATTTCTATAGGATGAAAACGTAAGCCAGTTGATACATCACAATCTTGATCTGAATGATGCACACGATGTAATCGCCAAAGAACAGGCAGAACATGAAAGAATAAATGTTGAAAATAAATAATTAAGTCGAGTAAGATGAAAGTAACGATGGCCTTAAGTGCAAAACTGACATCGAGATGGCTTGTTATTCCAAGCTGATTTTTTTCTGCATAATAGGCAACCCCGACCGCAGCGGTAGGAATAAGAATACGAACAAGTATAGTGCTGGTAATGACAAGGCCAAAATTATTCAACCAGCGTTTTAGTTTGCTTCTGGATAGCCTACGTCTGGGTTGTAGCCATTCCCACACAGCGAGTAAGCTAAATGCGCTTAAAAATACACTGATTCGAATGGGCGCTTCATATTGTAAGAGTAGGTCGATCAATTTGAATAAGCTCGATGTTGTTCATGCCTGTACTCTTTATAATATCGGCCAGTTAAAAAGATTCTTTAAGTGTATAAGTAACTGATATTATTTAGTATTATGCAGCTAGTAATGGACGTTTTTAGCCCGAGATACGCTTTAATGCAAACAGTCAAACCGATTCATGAAGATATTCAGCACGAAATTGTCAGCCAGGTTGCTGATTATATCGAGCGTAGTCAGCATATTTTTAAAAAAACCTTTAAACCGGTTGAGGTTTTGTTTGACCTTACTGGGCGTTCCGCTGGAATGTATAAAGTTTACCGTGGCAGCCAGGTTATTCGTTTTAATCCCTACCACTTTGCAAAATATTTAGACGAGAATATAAAGGAAACCATTCCGCATGAAGTCGCTCACTATATTACTGATAAGGTATATGGTTTGCGCAATATTCGACCACATGGGAAAGAGTGGCAGTCACTTATGTTACGTTACGGAGTTGAACCTAAGCGAACTTTTTCCTATTCTTTAGAGGGTATTCCAACTCGAATGCAACGGCGTTTTCAGTATGTATGTGATTGTATGCAATTCGAAATTACAACCAGGCGGCATAATACCATTCAACAAGGTAAAGCAGAATATTCGTGCAGGCAGTGTGGTGGTAAAATAAAGTATCTTAGTCATACCGGCTAACTTTCAGGGAACAGGATGACAAAACTTTTTAATAAAAAATTAATGCTATTAGCTTTTGCTTTAGTATTTTCAGGTATAGCTAATGCGGCTGATTGTACAAAAATATTCAATCAGCTTGATAAGCAGAGCCATGAAATATCTGGGAAAGATACGGTTAAAAAATTAATTGCTGTTGAAGATGCTTTATTTAAGGCGATTGAACAATGCAAAACATTTTCCGGTATGTTTGTTTTAATGGGTGAAGTGCAAATAGATATGGGGCAGGTACAGCTGGCTGTTGTTTATGGACGCAAAGCGGTTGAGCTAGACCCGGAATATTGGCGAGCTTATAAATTGTTAGGTACTTCGCGTATGTTAAATAAAGAAACGGAGTCAGGCGTTAAGGCATTAAAAAAAGCCTATTCATTGCAACCTGAAAATACAAATGTACAACTTAATCTTGTTAGCGCTTTAATCGAAATAAAAAAATACGACGAGGCCTTAGGCCTGGTAAATAAACTAATAGAGTTGAATGACCCTGATATTATTGCAATGGCGTATTATTTTCGTGGTCAGACGTATATGGGCAAAGGTTTGGTGATTGAAGCGGGTAAAGATGCTGAACGTGCACAGGAATTGGGCTTTTCAGTGCGATAGTAGTCGGGGTGTAGCACTGATTCCTCTATTTCAGGTTTCGCTCAACACTTTATTTTTTGCACCAACACCCAGGGGGGCACAACCACGGCCCAGAAACTCGACTCGTCCTTTACCCACTGCCGTGCGTCATCATCCGTTGCTTTATGTATCTTATTTTCATTCATCCAGTTTTCAATTGTCTGCTTGTCGTCTTTAACAAATTTTTCTGAAACAAGAATGAGATCGAGGCTGTTATCGGTAACAACCACCGCACCACGTGCAAAATGAATTTGTAATTCCTTCCAGGCGAGTTTGCCGGATTCAATATTAAGTGTTTGACGTAACTCTTTGGCATTAAGCTCGAGTTTTTCATCCTGGAAACTTTCAAAATCCATATTATTGATTCACTTCTTTATGACGAAAACAATCGGTGGTGTGGTCATTCACCAGCCCCATCGATTGCATAAAAGAATAGCAAATGGTTGGGCCAACAAAGGTAAAGCCTTTGATTTTTAAAACCTTACTCATTTTTTCTGATATCTGCGTTGTAGAAGGGAGTTGTTTAAGGCTTTTCCATTTATTAATAATAGGTTCACCGTCTACAAAGTCCCAGATAAAGTCTTTGAACTTACCCTCTTTTTCACGTATCTCGAGAAAGGCGCGGGCATTTTTAACCGTGCCTTCAACTTTTAGTCGGTTGCGCACGATACCGGCATCTTTTAACAGGCTTTCAATTTTACGTTTGTTATAACGAGCAATTATTTCCGGGTTAAATCGGTCAAACACTTTGCGGTAGTGAGCGCGTTTTTTTAAAATGGTAATCCAACTAAGCCCTGCTTGAGCGCCTTCTAAAATCAGTTTTTCAAATAATTTTCGGTCGCTATAAACCGGTACACCCCATTCGGTGTCGTGGTATTTAATATAAAGCGGATCTGCGCTACACCACGAGCAGCGTTTTGTTTTATCTTTATCCGGCATTTCTTTGTCCCTGCTTAATGGCTTTTTATTGCTTCTTGCATGGCAACGCCTAATTCACTTGGTGATCTGGCGGTGACTACTCCGGCCGTTTCAAGCGCTGCAAATTTTTCACTGGCGGTACCTTTGCCGCCAGCAATAATTGCGCCGGCATGTCCCATGCGTTTGCCCTTGGGTGCCGATGCACCCGCAATAAAGGCCGCAACCGGCTTGCTCACGTTCGATTGAATATATTCGGCAGCTTCTTCTTCAGCTGTACCGCCAATTTCACCCACCATTAAGATGGCTTCAGTTTGTGGGTCTTGTTCAAACAGTTCCAGGCAGTCGATAAAGCTGGTACCGGGAATAGGGTCACCGCCAATGCCAATACAGGTACTTTGACCATAACCTAACGCGGTTGTTTGATTAACCGCTTCATAGGTTAAGGTACCTGAACGCGAAACAATGCCAACTTTACCGGCTTGATGAATATAGCCTGGCATAATGCCAATCTTACATTCGCCGGGTGTGATAATGCCGGGACAGTTCGGGCCGATAAGGCGTGAACCGGCTTCATGCACCACCCGGGTAGCTTCGAGCATGTCGAGCGTGGGTATGCCTTCGGTAATACAAACGATTAATTTAATACCAGAATCAACGGCTTCAAGAATAGCGTCTTTACAAAAAGCGGCGGGGACAAAAATGATAGATGCATCGGCCTGGGTTTGCGCAATCGCATTTTTAACGGTATTAAAAACAGGTAAGCCTAATGCCGTTTGGCCACCTTTGCCTGGGGTGACGCCGCCGACCATCTGCGTGCCATATTTAATTGCCTGCTCAGAATGGAACTGGCCTTGCTTGCCGGTAAAACCCTGACAAATGACTTTAGTCTCTCTGTTAACAAGGACACTCATGCGGCACCTCCAACAAGCTGAACGATCTGCTGAGTGGCTTGTTGTAAACCTTGCACCGCTTCTACTTTGATGCCGCTGTCTTTTAACAAAGCTAAACCTTGTTCTGCTTTATTGCCTTCGAGTCGTACAACCACCGGCACGTTAACATCAACCTCTTTTAAAGCACCAATAATGCCTTCGGCAATCATATCGCAACGCACAATACCGCCAAATATATTAACTAAAATACCTTTTACTTTTTTATCCGATAAAATAATTTTAAAGGCTTCAGCAACACGTTCCTTTGTTGCCGTGCCACCCACGTCTAAAAAGTTTGCCGGTTCGGCACCATTAAGTTTAATTAAATCCATGGTTGCCATGGCCAGGCCTGCACCATTAACCATGCAACCTATTTGTCCATCTAAAGAAATATAATTTAAGTCCCATTCTTTGGCACGATATTCACGTTCATCTTCCTGAGAAACATCATGCAGGGCTTTTAATTCAGGGTGGCGATATAAGGCGTTGTCATCAATATTTATTTTGCCATCGAGGCAGAGCAAGTCGCCTGATTGGGTGATAACTAGTGGATTAATTTCTACCAGGCTTAAGTCCTTTGCAACAAATAAATTTGCTAAGCCTAAGAGCAACTTTGTAAATTGTTTAATTTGTTCGCCTTGCAAACCTAAATCAAAGGCAAGGTCACGAGCCTGAAAACCCTGCAAGCCGGTCATGGGGTGAATGGCGGCTTTTAAAATTTTATCAGGGGTTTCGGCGGCCACTTTTTCAATATCCATTCCGCCTTCGGTGGACGCCATAACAACAATTTGTTGCAACGCGCGGTCGATGACCACGCCGAGGTATAATTCTTTTTCAATATCGCAAGCTTCTTCGATTAAAATCTGATTAATGGGTTGGCCGTTGGAATCTGTTTGCGGTGTTACCAGCCGGGTACCCAGAAGGGAGTTTACAAATTCTGCCACCACTTTTTTATCGTCAGTTACTTTTACGCCGCCAGCATGGCCTCTACCTCCGGCATGTACCTGAGCTTTAACGACCCAGCGATCGGTGTCTAAATCATTTAGCGCGGTATCCAGCTCGCTAGCACTACTGATAATGCGGTTATTTGGGACTGGCATGCCATATTCGGTAAACAGCTGTTTAGCCTGGTATTCGTGTAGATTCATAATATTTCCAGAGGGCTTAAAAAGTAGCGGCAAAGGCTTGACCTTTGCTTAGTGTATTATTTTAACGCATATTTAATCCATATATATAAGAATTTGCGGAGAGACAAAAAAAAGGGGATGCGCATACGCATCCCCGTTAGTTGGTTTTTAGCTGTATTTTTAAGGCAGATATAGAATGGATATAATCGCGGCTATTAGAATAATAAGCACCAGCGTGTCATGCTTGTGCAGCCATTGTTTTAAGTTTTTTGGTTTGGATTCGAAAGTATAATTATTGTCAGTTTTCATTAACAACCCCTTTATACGTCATAAATAAATCGATGCTTACCCCATATAAGCCATCTGTCAGTAATCGTATCGGCGGGTTTGGAAAAAAACTTTAGTCGTGATAAGTGTATGAAATTTCGAGGTTTAACAGTATTTTACTTTCAATATCAGGTAGTTAATTTTGCCCTGCGGGGTCAAAATATTTACTTCATCGTCGGCATGTTTTTTGAGCAGACCCCGTGCTATGGGAGAGTCGACGCTAATATAGCCCTTTTGCGGGTCGAGCTCATCAGGGCCAACAAGACGATAGGTGACCTGCGTACCCTCATCATCTTCAAGGCTTACCCAGGCACCAAAAAACACCTGTTGCGGGTTGGCGGGAACTTGGTCGACGATGGTTAAATCAGGCATTCTTTTTTGCAAATAACGGATACGGTAGTCAATTTCTCGCAGTTCTTTTTTGCGATATATATATTCTGCGTTTTCCGAGCGGTCGCCCTCAGCGGCTGCCGCCGATAAGTGCATAGTGACATCCTTGCGCCGAACCCAAAGTTGCTGTAGTTCAGTTTGCAGGCAGGCATAACCTTCCACGGTGATATAGGGGGATTTTTTAGCAGCGGGTGGGCGATAGCGCCCCATATTTCGACCTTTCATAAGGCTGATTATATAGTAGATTGCAGCCTCGATTTCCCTCTATGAAGCTTTTTTCCCTGCTTATTATTTTTTGAGTAGAAGCTTAGTGGTTTTTATTCTGTGGGTTTTAAAGTACCTGTTCTTAGAAAATACCACCAATAACTACGCCCAAACTATTGCCGCTAAATGTCGAGCCGCTTATTTTATAATCAATAGCGGTTAAACTTAAGCCAATGTAGCTTTTTGTGTCCCAAAAATAATCAGCTTCCATCATAAACCCTAAAGCATTATCAAACTTCGCGCTGCCTGCAACAACGCCCGAACCACTGAGTTCAATACTTGAATGATAGGTTAGACCTGCGCCTATTTGTACGTCTTCGTTTAGTTTGTACATTAATAATACATCGGCGGTTATTCTGTCCCAGTTAAGTGAGCCATTGGTCGCATCGATTGAATCTTTTTTTATACCCAGTTTAAACCGTGATGTGTAACTGTCGTGATCAAACACTAGCCCGGCAGATAGTGAAAATAACCCACCGCCTTCTATTGTTTTTGTATTGCCTGAGACAAAGGTAACGTTAGCGACTTCATCACCGCCACCATGAATTCCAAATTCAATCTGGTAGTCGGCAGCATTCGCCTGTGATGACAGTGCTAATAATATTAGTAAGCTAAAGTATTTCATTTAAAGACTCCTTTCTTAATTATAGAATTTATATATAGAGTGTGACTGTAGTTGCATGTCAGTGGTTATCGTACCAATATCCGAAAGTATTTAGTAGTGCAGAACTGTTTACAATTTATTCAGTTACGATAAAAAATCCCGATACACATAATTTAATGTGTATCGGGTAAGATCCAGGTTAAGGCTGTTTAGGTGCTTGCTTGCCTCTAAGACCTGGCGGAGGAGAGTTGCTATGGATTATTTCGTGGCGACGCGCGAATCATTATATTCCAGTTCAACGCGGCGGTTTTCTTTAAAATTTTCGACATCGTTTAAAGGTTGTGAGTCACCCATGCCATTGGTTTGTATCTGTGATTTTTCAACACCGTAGTGAATAAAAAATTGGGCAACTTTTTTTGCGCGTTCGTTGCTTAAAAATTTATTATATTCGCGATTTCCCTGTGTATCAGAATGACCATTGATAATTAATATGCTATTCGGGTTGGTGAGCAGATATTCAGCATGTTGTTCAAGGCTGAGTTGTTCTGCATGACTTATTTCCTGTTGGTCAAAACCAAACTGATAGATACGTTTTGCCGGTGGGGTCATTATTTCAGAATGCTCCGCTAAGACCAATGGATATTTTTCTGATTCCGGAATATCGTTAGCTTGAGTCTTGACTGTTTCAGAGGTGCTGTTATTAGAAAGATTATCGAGTGTTCCTGTACTAATAGTGTTTTCAATATTTTTAATTTGCTTAACAGCGACAAGCTCAGGGCTATTGGGTATTTTATTTTGAGTGCCATTTGTAGAGCAGGCCGCGAGTAGCGTTGCAGGTAATAAAATACAGCTTAAAGTATAATAAAATTTGTTGTTGTGTTTTTTCATTTTGTTTGCCTCATTGATTAATTAAATAAACGTGTTGTGTTGACAGTTAATATTTAACACCTAAAAAAAGGTGATGAGATGGCTATAAAATGATAATAAAAGAAAGATTATGACGAAATATGACGGCCGAATAAGTGTCCCTGATCAGCGCACTGGTTTGTCATTGCGAGAAATTGTTTAGTTTAAAAAGCCTGTTTAGTGTGCCAAGCGTAGTTAAGCGGATTGCAAGGGAAGCAGAATTTCAAAGCAAATCCACTGATCATCCGTGTTATAAGATTTAACTGTTCCATGATGGAATTCAGCAATAAGACGTACAATGTGCAAGCCTAGCCCGAGATGAGGTTCATTTGTTTTGTGCTTTCGTAACGACACCATAGAATCAAATAAATTGTTAATCATTTCATCCTGCAGGCGTTCACCCTGGTTCATTACCTTTAATATAGCGTGATCAGCTTCTTTGCTTAGCACAATAACGATATCTGTATTTATCTGGCTATAGTCATTAGCATTAGATACTAATTTATCGAGGAGCTGGGCGATAAGATCCGGGCTGCCATTGAACTCTATTGATTCATCGAGTTGACAGCTATAAGCCTGCTTAATGTTTGCTTGCCGGTAGCCAGCGACACAGCCTTTAATAAGCTCGGCAAGATTGAACTGTTCAAACTCTTCTGATTGCAAGGTTTGTTCAAGTCGCGATGCTTCACTCATTCGGGTTAAAATATTATCGAGTCGTTGTATGCCGGTAAGGGCGCGTTTAAGATACGTTGCTCTGCTGGCGGTATCGCTGTTCTGCATATTTTCTATTGATGAGCGCACCACGGTAATAGGTGTACGCAGTTCATGGGCAAGCTTGCTTGCCATACTTTCCAGGTAACGGTTATATTGACTTAAACGGTTTAGCATATCGGATGTGCTGCGAGCTAAATCACCAATTTCGTCCTGACTATTTGTGGTGCTGATTTGGCCACTAACCTTTCCATCACTGGATATGGCGTTGTCTGCTTCATCTCTAAGTTTTCGAATGCGCGAGGATAAACGTATCGCAATACTGATGAGAACAATAAAAGCAATTGCAAAGGTTAAAATACTTAAATTAATAAGTATTTCCATTGCCTGGTTTTGCAGTAATAAAATATTATTGCTGGTTTCTTCAATGGCAACAGCCCCCACTACCTGACCAAAAGAATAAATAGGATGGGTTGCGGTAAGAATTGAAACACGATTGTTGGGGCTGCTGCGCCACGCGGTTGTTGCCTGACCTTTGAGTGCGGTAATGACTTCCGCTGTATTAAGCTGAGAGGTTGTCGAAAGATCATCAAAAAATTGACTGGATGGTTGTTTGAGAAATTGTTTATAAATAAGGTGCATTAAGCCTGACAAAAAGGTTCGTTCTGTTTTAGGTGCTTGTTGCATCGCTGTAGAATAATCGGGCTGATTATTTAATAGCTGGTCACTTAAAGCAACAACCTGAAAAGCGTTGTTAACAACCCATATTCTTGAGTTGGGTTGTTTTATATGAGCGAGAAGTTTTTCAACCTGAGGTGAGGGCACTACAATGGTTCCAAGTTGAGACAGCGTATCAATACGGGACGTTGCGATAATGCTTTTAATTTTACGTGTATTTTTGTCATCAACATCGGCAAGTGCAAATGAAAGCTTGCTACCAATAAGATAGGTTGGTATGCGGATCTCAATAGTGTAGCCATTACGAGTTTTTTGCCAGCTACCTTTAATGCGTATTTCAGGTGAATTGGTATTATCCGGGAACACTTTATAAGCTGTTACCCAGCCGAATTTTTTTGGTGTTAGCAGATATCGCCAATACTGGCCGTCACGGTTTTGTAGGGCAATAATTAGGTGGTCTGAACGATCAAGGCGTAAGCCATTTTGCTTGCGGAAGACGGTATGGTCGTCTTTTACCTGTAAGAGAACATAGAGTGAATGTTTTTTGCTTCCCAACTGCATTGTAAAACTGAGGTCAGCTTTGGTGTTTTTTAGTAAATCATTTTCCAGGTTATAAGTAGAAATATTTCGCTTACTGCTACGCCAGTCATCAGTACGCCCATCGAGTTTAATCTTTGATTTTATTGGCCGCACATATAAGTGTTGAGTCGATGTAATGGGTTTAGTCGTTATTTGAGGTGCACGGTTTTGGTTGTTAAATAATTCAGGCCGTTCATGCAATGATGCTGCAACCAGTTTAACTTTAGCGAGTAAATCACTTTCCATATTCTGTTGTAAGTAAGATTGCATTTCCTGAATATACTGGTAACCAATCCATGGAATAATTAACAGCGAGGTGGATGCGAGTAATAACTTATTTTGTATCGTAAATTTCACTGTTGTTCCGCTAACTTTCTGGCATATGCATTAAAGGAATAAAAGCAGTAAACGGTTTGTAAAAACATGAGAGTAATGTTCTTGTGTCATTATTAATCATCTTGATTGTTCCAGCGATAACCCATGCCATAAACAGTATCAATACAATTAAAATCTTTATCGATACGTTGAAATTTTTTGCGGATACGCTTTATATGAGAAGTAATGGTCGCATCATCCACCACAATATTTGCATCAGCCATTAATTGTTCTCGATTTTTAACGTGGCCGGGTCGATAGGCGAGAGTGTAGACCATCCAGAATTCTGTCAGTGTAAGATCAACATAATTATTATTCCATTGCATTGCATATCGATTGGTATCAATGTTTAGTTGCTTGCGTTGAATAATGCTATTGTCATTTTCGGTCTGATTGTCAGCCGTAAAGGCATCGATCCGTCGAAACAAGGCGCTGATCCGTGCGCATAAATTAACAAGGCTAATGTCTTTTGTTAAATAGTCATCAGCGCCCAGGCGTAAACCGGAAATAGTATCGAGGTCGCTATCGCGTGCAGTGAGAAAAATAATTGGCAGTGTCGGCGATTCACTGCGCAGAAAACGACAGACTTCAAAGCCACCATCAATATCATCCTGCAGACCAATATCGAGTAAGGCCAGATCCGGTAGCTGTTGACGAAAAGCGTCAAAAGCTTCACTGCGAGAAGCATAGGTATTGACTAGATAGCCTTGCTTAAGCAGGGCATCTGAATAATTGTCACGTAAGATAGCTTCATCTTCAACAATGGCAATGGTTTTAGGCATGTACGTGGTTCCGTTGTTTTTGTAGCTAATTTAGCATAGTTAGCCCTGAATTTTACGCTGCAATTCAGATTGCCATAATTGATCATTTTTAATCCTCTAAGGGCCTTTTTTGAGACCGACTTAAGCCATAAGTTCCTGTTTTAATGTTTTTACGGTTTAAGTTTTAAAAATATAAATTACAGGAGCCAGAAAATGATTGAATATGAATTGTCAGTAAATATTAAAGCCGAGAATAAAGAAGCGATTGAAACTTTATTGATTACGGTTGAGTCGATAAGCACGAAAAAGGTCGATACCAGTAAAGAGCATATTGGTAAAGGTAATATAGGCAACGTAAAAATTGGCGCAGTTGAGTTACTATGTATTAGCGGATTAAGTTGTGCTAATAAAGCACGTAAAGGGTTTGTTCACGAATATGAGCAAGATCCATGGCTTTCACCTTTATCGATTGAAAAAGAGCTGTGAATCATTTCAATCGGCTTTATTTTAAAGAAAATATGTACTTTACTTAAAGATGCGGCTTAAAGATTAAGGAGAGTGCAAATGTCTAAAATAGGTAAATTATTAGAATCCAAGGGTACCGAGCTCTGGTCAATTTCAGCAGAGAAGTCTGTGTTTGAAGCAATTTCAATAATGGATGAAAAAGGTATCGGCGCGCTTACGGTGTTAAGCAATGGCAAATTAATTGGAATTGTTTCTGAACGTGATTGCGCGCGAAAAGTAGTATTAAAAAAATTGTCCGTGGATGAAACAAAAGTAGAAGTGATTATGACTAAAGACGTTTTGTACGCTAAACCAACACAAACAGTCAATGAATGTTTGGCCGTTATGACGCAGCGAAAAATAAGACACTTACCTGTATTAGATAACGGCCAGTTGCTTGGTATGATTTCACTTGGTGACCTGGCCAAAGAAGTGATTGCCGAACAGCAATTTAAAATTGATAACCTTGAGCATACTATATCGTGGGGTGAAAGTTATTAACGATTAGCTGAAATAGTAGCAAAAGCAATAATTTATTCGCTTCTCCTAATTTCTACTTGGCTTATAGTAGCAAATACCTGCCTGGTTCTGGCTAAGATTTAACGCTATTGTGTGATATGCTGTGGAAAATATCGCTTTATAGAGTTAAGAATAAATGAAAAAATCCTCCCTCCTCTTTGTTGTTTTAGTCATGTTTAGCATTAATGTTATGGCAAAGAAAACTAACGATGTTATTAAGTTAGTTAAAGTGACCGAAAATATATATGCCATTGTTGGTTCACTTGGCAATCGCTCAAAACAAAACCTTGGTAATAATGCAACATTTGGCTTTGTGGTTACAAAGGCCGGTGTTGTGTTGATTGACCCAGGCGCAACTTATGAAGGCGCCGAAAAAATTTACAAACTCATTCAAACGGTCACAACAAAACCGATAAAATTTGTAATTAATTCAGGCGGACAGGACCACCGTTGGTTAGGCAATGATTATTTTAAGAAAAAAGGTGCGACCATTATTGCTAGTAAAGAAGCAGTTGTAGATCAAAAGCATCGTGTACAAGAACAATTTTTACGGTTAGGAAATTTAATCGGTGCAAAAGCCATTAAACGAACTAATCCAGTATATGCGGATAAAATATTTGAATCAAAATATGAATTTAAACTGGGCGGAATAAATTTTAATGTTATACACGCGGGTCCGGCACATACGCCAGGCGATAGTTTTATCTGGTTAGCGGATCAAAAAGTTGTCTTTAGTGGCGATATTGTTTATACGCAACGCATGCTCAGTATATCGGACCATTCCAATAGTAAATCCTGGTTAGCTGCTTTTAATGCAATTGCGGTATTAAAGCCTCGCTATGTTATTCCTGGTCACGGCACACCAACTACCTTAGATAAAGCAAAAAAAGACAGCTATGACTATATTGCGTATTTAAGAAAGCTGATTACAGAATTTATTGAAGTTGGTGGAGGCATAGAAAATATCGGCAAACTCGACCAGCAACAATTTAGCTATTTAAAGAATTATAAAAATTTAAAAGGTCGTAATGCCCAACAAGTTTTTCAAGAGATTGAATTTGAATAGATGCAAATTGAAAATTACCAGCAAAAAAAATCAAATGAAGAAAAACTTCATCAACCTAGCCAACAAGAGAATGATGCCCGACTCGCTGGCCAACATGATGATATTCGAAACGCATCAAAGACTGAAATATTAGAACCATTTGCAAAAGCATATCTTGGCTTGTTTTTAGAGATCGACAGCAGCTTTCCCCCTCAACAACGTGTTCGCTTTATTGCCAGTAAACAATTATGTAGTGCAATCATGCAAGGCCTTGCTATTGCCATTTATAATGTTAACAATCTACCGAGTATTACCGCTATCGGTCAGGCAATGGTAGTCGAAGAACGAATCGAGCTTGGTTATGTGCTCTTAGCGAGTACGGCTTTATGCTTAAGAAATAACGTAAATATGGAACAGGCATTTAAACAAATCAGGCCAGATGTTTTAAGTGCCGCCCTCTGTTTTCATTTTACGAACAGCAGTGTTTTTCGGGATAAATGGTTAAGTGCTCTTATTAAATATCAACCGCAGCTAGTGACCAATTGATGATTTTGGCGCACTAGCGGCCAACCCGCAAAAAACCCTGCGTTTATTTTATGCGTTGTCTAATCGCGATGAATCGATTACGACGGAGTTAAAGTGGTTAAGAACAGCACGGGTAATGAAAATTGTCAGCCCCATTCTGGATGAAATTGAGTTATTAAATCAAAAAAAATTCGAAACCAGCTCTTTCCAATATTCGCTGTATTTATTACGAATATTCTTAACAGTGGAAAACTCAAAGAAAAAAGAAGTCGTTTCAAAAATAAACTTTAAAAACAGTCGCTTAGAATTTGTCTGGATTGTAAATTGTATATCTTTAATTGCCCTGTTATGGCGTCGAGCTTGTTGAACGTTGCTTTAATATATAGGTCTTTTAATAGCTGAAATGGGTTAAGCTGTGATGCTATTGTGATAAAAAAACGTTAATTTAAAGGCTATGGAAAATAGTATGCAGCAAACTAAAATACGTATATTAGTTGTAGAAGACAATCGCGATTTAGCACACATTGTGGCGATGCATCTCGAAGATTTAAATATGCGTGTTGATAAAAGTTATAACGGCACGGATGGCTACCAACTGGCCTGTAAAAATCGATATGATTTAATTTTACTGGACATAATGATGCCTGGAAAAAGTGGTGTCGATGTTTGTCGGGCGCTAAGGAATAAGAAAATACACACGCCTATTATAATGCTAACCGCAAAAACGTCTGAAGCCGACCGCGTGCTAGGTCTGGAAGTTGGAGCCGATGATTATTTAACTAAGCCATTTAGTATTCGTGAATTAGTCGCAAGAGTAAAAGCCGTTGTTAGGCGTAACGAAGTTTATAAGCAGCCCGCATTAACAGCAGAAGTTCTTCAGGAAGAAAAAATAGTTCGTGGTGATTTGGATATTAATATCGAAAAACGGCAGGTTTTGATGGAAGGTAAAATAATTGACTTAACCGCAACAGAATTTGACCTACTAGTTTTTTTTATTAAACAACCTGGCCTGGTATTCAGCCGTAGTCAGTTACTCGATAAAGTATGGGGCTATGGCCATGAAGGTTATGAACATACGGTTAACTCCCATATAAATCGACTTCGAGCAAAAATTGAAAAAGATGCCGCTAACCCTCGCTATATTTTAACAGTTTGGGGGGTGGGCTATAAGTTTACCGAGCAAGCCGATGATAGCAAGCCAGGGGCTGATACAACACTTTCCGCAGTTAATTAATTTCGTAAGATAACCTATGTTTAAAACACTCTATAGTAAACTGGTTGTTGCGCTTCTTGTTATCGTTTTTATTCTGGCAGGAATAGGGTTTTTCTATCTACGTTATAGCAGCGATATGTATCAGCAGGAAGCTGAACAAAAATTAAATAAAACACTCGCAAAAAATATTGTTGCGGAAGAAAGCCTGTTAAAGAATCAAATAGTCAACAAAAATGCACTTGAACATTTGTTTCATATGCTAATGGTTATTAACCCCTATATTGAAGTTTATTTGCTTAATACCAAAGGGGAAATTTTAAGTTATTACGCAGCCGACGATAAGATAAAGAAAAAAAATATTGCTTTAGCCCCAATAAAGAAATTCCTCTCGAGTACTGCAGCTTTCCCGATTATGGCAGATGACCCGCGCCATCTTAGTCGTCAAAAAGTCTTTTCAGCTGCACGGATACCAGAAAAAGGTAAGCTAGAAGGTTACTTGTATATTGTTTTAGCAGGTGAAAATTATCAAACAATACATGAGCAAATTAAAGACAGTCATATTTTAAGCAACAGCATTAAAAGCCTTGTTTTAATGTTTGCATTTGTTTTAATTGTTGGCCTTGGCATATTCTCTATTTTGACTCGACGGCTTAAAAAATTATGCCGAATTATTGGCAACTATGCAGCCATTGGCATGCCGGGTAATAATGAAAACAATCGGCATAATACAAAATCTGGCTCTACTTTAGCGGTACGTTACCCAACAGTAGGGGCAAAAGGTGACGAAGTCGAGCAGCTTGGTATGCAGTTTAATATTATGGCTGACAAACTTGATGAGCAGATCCAGAAGCTTAAAAATAATGACAATCAACGACGTGAATTAATTGCAAATGTTTCACATGATTTAAGAACGCCATTGGCTACATTGCAAAGCTATATAGAAACACTGGGCATGAAAAATTCAGCCAGTGAAGCAGAACGTAAAAAATATCTGGATGTGGCCTTTGCTCAAAGTAAACGTTTAAGTACTCTAGTTGACGAGCTGTTCGAACTTGCCAAGCTGGATTCATGTGAGTCTATCGTTTATGCCGAAGCTTTTTCCTTAGGCGAACTTATGTATGACGTGGGGCAGAAATTTCAGCTTAGAGCAGAAGAGAAAAATATTAAACTTAATGTACGCTGTGACAATACCAGCACCTGGGTACACGCCGATATAGGAATGATGCAGCGAGTATTGGAAAATTTAATCGAGAACGCTTTACGTCATACACAAGCAGGGGGGGAAATTACACTTGGTTTTACATCGGAAGGGGAGCAGGTACTCATTCAGGTGGCCGATAATGGTGATGGTATTCCAGAAAATGAACTAAAGCATATTTTCGACCGCTTCTATCGAGTCGATAAAAGTCGTACTAATCAGCATGCAGCTGATACTAACGAGGATAAGGTAGTGAGCATTACAAAGTTAACCGGGCAGAGCTCAGGCCTGGGGCTTGCGATAACAAAAAGAATTATCGAATTACATGGTTCAAAAATCAAGGTGCAAAGTATTGTTAATAAAGGCACTGTTTTTTCTTTTCCTATGCGAGTGTACGCGGCCTAAATTAGCGGTTTTTTACAATGTTGTGATATGCTGCTGCTTTATACTGAATAAGGGATGACCGGTATGCCAAACCATGAAAAAATAAATTACGTCGAGTTTCCGGCAAAAGATTTAAGCCTCGCAAAAAAATTCTTTTCAAGCGTTTTTAACTGGACGTTTACCGACTACGGTACGGAATATACAGCCTTCTCAGATTCCGGTCTTAATGGTGGATTTTTTAAATCCGATTTAGCATCATCAACAAAAAATGGCAGTGCATTGGTTGTGCTATACAGTGCAAACCTGGAACAAACACAGAAGAAAATTGAAGATGCGAAGGGTTGTATTATTAAAGATATATTTTCCTTCCCCGGTGGTCGTCGATTTCACTTTCTAGACCCAAATGATAATGAATATGCTGTTTGGTCGGATTAGTCGCTGTTGTCTCGTTAACTTGAATCGAATATTATTAAAATGTAAGTGGTGTCTATATTTAGGCTAATACTAATACCACCGGATATGGGGTTGGTGTGTCTGACTAACGGACCGTCTGCCGCAAGGACGCGGCAGTCGAGCGGCTACGGACGGCGAATAGCGAGTCCGTTAGTCAGACACACCAACCCCATATCCTAGCCTTGTTCATGATTCAAAAAATAGTGATGTGTAATAATTTATAAGTAGGAAGGTTAACTTATGGCGACACAATACAGTGAAATATCCGATAAGCTTAAAACGTTTATCGAAAATCAAAAAATATATTTTGTTGCTACCGCAACGGATGGCAGCCGAATAAATTTATCGCCTAAAGGGATGGATTCATTAAAAGTCTTATCAGCTAACAGAGTGATTTGGCTTAATGTTACCGGCAGTGGTAACGAAACAGCGGCGCATGTGCAAAGTAACCCAAGAATGACAATTATGTTTACCGCCTTTGACGGCAATCCGATGATTTTAAGACTATATGGTAGTGCCAAGATTGTTCATCCCAGAGATACACAATGGGATAGCTTGTACTCGGAATTTAATCCCTTACCCGGTGCACGACAAATTTTTGATGTGGTTGTTGATTTAGTGCAAACGTCCTGCGGCATGGCGGTACCCAATTACGACTACGTTTCTGAACGTAGTTTTTTAAATGAGTGGGCGAACGTAAAAGGCGAACAGGGCATTAAAAAATACTGGTCTGATAGAAATCAAAAAAGTATTGATGGGCTTGATACGTATATTATTAAATAAGCTGAACTTGGCATAAGCAAAAAAAGTTCATATAGCCTCGTTGCTAGGATAGGCAATCAGGATCCAGTCAATAAAGACCGTCTGTCGCAGGGGGCGCGGCAGTCGAGCGGCCAGGGATGGCATCTTTTACGTTTCTTTATTGACTGATCCTGGTTGTGTAGCCGGGTTAACCGGATTTATTTCTTTATTTCGAGTTTAGGTTTAACAACCTGATAAGCTACTTAGCTGGCCGCGAAGCGCGTTTACGCTCGTTTTCCAGTAATAACTTTTTACGAATTCGAATGGACTCCGGCGTGACTTCAACCAGCTCATCGTCATCAATAAATTCCAGCGCCTGTTCCAGGCTCATTAAGATGGGTGGAGATAAAATCAGATTTTCATCTGTCCCTGCAGCACGAATATTATTAAGCTGTTTTGCTTTGGTCGGGTTTACCACTAAATCATTATCACGCGAATGAATACCGATAATCATACCTTCATAAACTTCTTCGGCATGACGCATAAATAAGCGGCCACGTTCCTGCAAGTTAAACAGTGAATAAGCCAGTGCCTTGCCTTGTGCATTTGAAACCAATACACCATTTAAACGCTGGCCAATCGTGCCAGGTTTAGCTTCATCGTATTTATCAAAAACACTGTAGATTAAACCACTGCCCTGGGTGGCGGTTAAAAATTCTGTTCTAAAACCAATTAGGCCACGTGCTGGTATGTTGTAGTCAACACGTACTCGGCCTTGACCGTCAGGTATCATATTGGTTAGTTCGCCACCACGTTCACCGAGTTTCTCCATTATGGTGCCTTGATGTTCTTCCTGTACATCAACCGTTAGTTGCTCGTAAGGCTCCAGGCGCTTGCCGTCAACTTCTTTAAAGATAACTTCCGGGCGCGATACGCCAAGTTCAAAACCTTCACGGCGCATGGTTTCAATTAAAATAGAAAGGTGTAATTCTCCCCGACCGGATACACGGAATTTATCAGGGTCTTCTAGTTGCTCAACTCGTAGCGCTACATTGGCAATCAGTTCGCGGTCTAAACGCTCTTTAATCTGGCGTGAAGTAACAAACTTGCCTTCTTTACCGGCAAACGGCGATTTGTTTACCTGGAAGGTCATGCTTACCGTGGGTTCATCAATTGACAGTGGTGGCAAGGCTTCCACTTTGTTGGGGTCACATAACGTATCCGAAATATTTAAGCCATCAATACCGGTAAAAGCAATAATATCACCAGCAGACGCCTCTGGTATCTCAGTTCGCTGCACCCCCATCAAGCGTAAAACCTGCTGAATGCGAGCATTGCGTGTTTTGCCTTCGGTATCTATCAGGGTGATGGCGGTATTGGTTTTAACCGAGCCGCGAGTAATACGCGCAATACCGATAACGCCGGTGTAAGTATTGTAATCAAGCGAGCTAACCTGTAATTGCAGCGGACCTTCCGGGTCAACATTGGGGGCTTTTACATGCTCAACAATGGTTTCGAACAGGGTAGTCATATCGCCATCGCGTACCGATGCGTCCAGTCCGGAATAGCCGGCCAGCCCTGACGCGTACACAACTGGAAAATCGAGTTGCTCATCCGTCGCGCCGAGGCGATCAAAGAGTTCAAATGTCTGATCAAGTGCCCATTCTGGTCGGGCGCCGTCACGGTCAATTTTATTCACCACCACAATCGGCCGCAGGCCACGGGCAAGTGCTTTTTGGGTCACAAAGCGGGTTTGGGGCATTGGGCCTTCGACTGCGTCAACCAATAATAAGACCGAGTCCACCATCGATAATACCCGTTCCACTTCGCCACCGAAATCGGCATGGCCCGGGGTGTCGACGATGTTAATACGGTGTTCTCTCCATAAAACGGCTGTGTTTTTCGACAAAATGGTAATACCGCGCTCTTTTTCAAGCTCATTGGAGTCCATAATGCGTTCTTGTGCTTCGCCACGTGTTTCGAGCGTATGTGTTTGCTCCAATAATTTGTCGACCAAGGTAGTTTTACCGTGATCAACGTGGGCAATAATGGCGATATTTCTTAAATTTTGCAGTGAATCCACAAGCTGCTCCGCATATGTTAAATAATGGTGAAAGGTGAACCTGAAATAAGGTCGCGCATTATACCTTACTTTAATAAAGATTAAGGTTTTAATTGTTATTGGCCGTTAAAGTGGGTCTGTAAAGTCTACTTTAAGGGATGAAAAATGGGTGATTTAAGTCCAAACCAGGAAAATCTGCCGATGGAGATGAATTGGAGCCATATTAAGGAAACCGTAATGATGCTTAATTTGTCGGTTGCACGTTTAGAGCATGCGATGAACGATGGCGAAGACTCGGTCGAAACTTTGGCCGACTCCTTTACCTCGCTAGCAGCAAGTATTTCAACCATGGGAACGGCGGCCAGCGACTTGCCCGACAGCCCGATAAAGGACACTATTTTACGCAATTGGAATGCCGTATCCGACAAAGTGCATGCATCCATTATAGCCTTTCAGTTTTATGACAAGCTCAGCCAACGCTTAGTACACATTTCAAAAAGCCTGTCAGAAATGACCGCCTTAGTTGAAAATGACACACGTATAAATGACCCATACGAATGGAAAGGGCTACAGGAAATGATTAAATCAAAGTATACCCTCGATTCAGATTTATCGATGTTTGATGCGATTCTTGCCGGGAAATCGGTAGAAGAAATCCTTAAAGAAGCTCGTGAGAGCTATAAAGATGATAATGATATTGAATTATTTTAATTCTTTAGCAAAGCTTCACCTATACTTATCAAAAGATGATTCAAAGACAGTTTTAAAACTGTGAACGAAAGACTTTACCTCGTGTCTTAAAGTCCCTATGATTCGCAGCTTTTATACCTTTATATATGGGCAGTTCCTTGCAGCAAATAACATTAAACAATCGCTTATTCACTCAGTCGTTATCACAACGTGCTTTTAAAATGCTACGGCTTGCCAGTTTGCTCAGCATTTTTAGTTTACTTGTATTGCAAGGTAGTTGCACTACGGTTATTTCGCTTGCGACTAGCAAAATGTCGAAAAATTTATCGGACGCCATTCTTAATTCTAACGACCCACAAACGGTTGCGGACGGCGCTCCAGCTTATCTGCTATTTTTGTCGAGTTTTGTTCACAGCGATACAGACGATGAAGATTTACTGCAGTCAGCTGCCAACTTACACGGGGCCTATGCTGGTGTCTTTGTAAAAGACAAAGCACGCGCAGCCAAAATGGCAGATAAGGCGCTACACTATGCTTTAAGGTCGGTTTGTGCGAATGACAGTGATTTTTGTAATCTGCGCAAAACCCCCTTTGCTGAATTTAAGACATCGCTTAACGATCTAGACGAGGATGATGTACTCTACTGGTATACCCTAGGTACAACCTGGGCTGGTTGGATCCAGAAGAATAGCCAGGACTGGAATGCGGTAGCTGAATTGGCCAGGGTTAAAATTATTTTTGCCCGACTACTGGAGCTAGAGCCAAATTATAAACAAGGTGGCGTGCATTTATATATGGCGGTGTTATCGACCTTGCTACCACCGGCACTGGGCGGTAAACCGGAAATCGGAAAAAAACATTTTGAAGCAGCGATTCGTTTATCCAACGATAAAAATTTAATGGCCAAAGTACTTTATGCTGAGAAGTATGCAAAATTACTTTTTAATAAAAAATTACATGATCAGCTCTTGAACGAGGTTGTTAAAGCCGACCCGATTGCACAAGGCCTGACATTAATGAACACCCTTGCTCAAGCACGAGCAAAAGAATTGCTTGCCCAAAGCGACGATTATTTTTAAGAATAACATTACCATGGAAGTCAATATGAATTCGATTACTAAACTACTTTTAATTTTATCCATTAGTTTAGCTGCTAATAGCACTTATGCTGTTACCTTTAAAATGGCAACCCTATCACCAGAAGGCTCGGTATGGATGAGTAAACTGCGTGAAGGCGCGGCAGAAATAAAAAAGCGCACCGACGGTCGAGTAAAGTTTAAATTTTACCCTGGTGGTGTGATGGGGGACAGTAATGCAGTTTTACGCAAAATAAGAATTGGTCAACTGCAAGGCGGTGCCTTAACCGGTGGTGTAATGACCCGTTATTATAAAGACAACCAGATTTACAGCCTGGTAATGAAATACAAGTCACCAAAAGAAATAAAATATGTTCGATCTAAATTAGATGCCACAATTCAAAAGGGTTTAAAGAAGGGCGGCTTTACTACCTTTGGTTTTGCCGAAGCAGGTTTTGCCTATGTGATGTCATCAAAGAACCCAATCGATAGTGTCGCCACATTACGCAAACAAAAAGCCTGGATTCCAGCGAACGATGAAGTCGCTTTGGAAGCTGTTAGCGCTTTTGGTGTTAGCCCCATTCCGCTACCGTTAGGTGATGTATTAGCGGGCTTACAAACAGGTTTAATCAATACTATTGCAGCATCACCGATTGGCGCACTTGCGTTGCAATGGTATACGCAAATTAAATATGTAATGGCGGTGCCGGTGCTTTATTCTTATGGGGTATTGGCTATTAGTAATAGAGCGTTTAAAAAAGCAAAGCCAAAAGATCGGTCTATTATAACGAAAGTCATGACGCATATTTTTAAAGATCTTGATAAGATTAATAAAAATGATAATCAAGCTGCATTAGTGGCTTTAAAAAACCAGGGCGTTAAATTTATCACGCCTAATGCCGAACAACTTAAGGAATGGCTGGCTTATGCAAAAAAATCTCAGCAACTTATGTTGGAGACAGGTAAAATCAGTAAAGAAATTGTTGCCCGGGCAGATAAGTTGTTACAACAAATGCCCTAATAAATAGAAAAAATAAAATAGAGTGTGTGTGTTAAAAAAATTAAATTCACTGAGAACAGCATTACTTAAAATAGAAGATTTCATATTAATTGGAATGTTGCTAGCTGCAATTTTAATGGCTGTTCTGCAAATATTTTTACGTAATTTTTTTGATTCAGGCGTCGTTTGGGGCGATGTTTTTTTGCGTATTATCGTTCTATGGATAGGTATGTTCGGTGCAATGTATGCTAGTCGTAATAACGAGCATATCAATATTGAGTTGGGCGTAAAATATTTATCAGCTAAGGCTCGGCCTTACGTACAAGCCGTTGTTTTTATTTTTACCGCGATTATTTGCGGCATCGTCGCCTGGTACAGTCTGGAGTTTGTACTGTTTGAATATGAAGATGGTGCAATGGCTTTTGCAAAAGTACCTGTCTGGTTAACCGAAGCGATTATCCCGGTTGCATTTGCCAGTATTGCTATTCGTTATATTATATCTACGGTATTGCTTTTTACGCATCACCCCATCACCACTGCTGACGATGTTAAGGCGGAATTAAAGTGACCATTGCATTAATTGCATTGGCGCTTATTTTACTCGCTGTATACGGTGCACCGTTATTTTCTATTATTTTAGCGGTTGCCATGCTTGGTTTTTATTCAAGCGAAATAGACTTGCAAGTAATCGCCATAGAGTTATATCGAATAACCAATACGCCTTTATTGCTCGCCTTACCACTCTTTACTTTTGCAGGCTACTTACTCAGCGAAGCCGACACATCGAAGCGGCTGGTAAAATTATCTTCCGCATTATTTGGCTGGGTACCTAATAACTTATCGTTTGTTACCTTAACAGCCTGTGCACTATTTACCGCCTTTACCGGTGCAACTGGCGTCACCATTGTTGCATTGGGGGCGTTGTTACTACCGGCACTTAAGCAAGCTGGTTATCCAAAAAAATTCAGTATGGGTCTGGTGACCACCTCGGGTAGTTTAGGTTTGCTCTTGCCGCCTTCCTTGCCGTTGATTTTATATGTTGTTATTGTGCAGCAGCTTAATTTAGAACAAACCGTTACCATGGAGCAGCTATTTCTTGCAGGTTTGTTTCCTACCGTACTGATGATTTCAATGCTGGTCATGTGGAGCTTATGGGTAACGCGGCACAATCCCATTCCGCGCAGCGCCTTTAATAAAAAAGAATTAAAAGAAGCTTTAAACGAAGCAAAGTGGGAAATACCGCTACCCTTTTTTGTGCTTGGCGGTATCTATTCCGGTTTCTTTGCTGTATCTGAAGCGGCAGCGGTTACCGCGTTATATGTCATTATTGTTGAAGTTTTTATATATAAAGAAATATCATTAAAACAACTACCCAAAGTAATGCATGCCTCAATGATAATGGTTGGCGGCATCTTAATGATTTTAGGTGTGGCGTTAGCTTTAACAAACTATTTAATCGACGCCGAAGTACCGATTAAATTATTTGAATGGATACAGCAAAATATTGAAAGTAAATATACCTTTCTTATTTTATTAAACCTTTTCTTATTGGTACTCGGTGCGATTCTGGATATATTTTCTGCCTTAGTCATTATGATTCCATTAATTGTACCGGTTGCAATGGGTTTTGGAATTCACCCGGTTCACCTGGGTATTATCTTCTTAGCCAATATGCAGGTTGGTTTTTTCACTCCACCTGTCGGCATGAATTTATTTATAGCAAGCTACCGTTTTAAAAAACCGATAGCAGAAATTTATCAAGCAACCATTCCATTTATGCTTATTTTATTAATTGCAGTTTTAATTATTACTTACTGGCCGGGTTTAAGTTTGTTCTTTATTGAATAAAAAGGAATTGCTCATGTATACAGGTGGTTGTTATTGTGGAGCAGTAAAGTTTGAAATAAGTTCAGCTATTAAAAACATCGTTTACTGTCATTGTTCCCAATGTCGAAAATTACAGGGCAGCGCATTTGCCAGTAATGGTGTGGTTGATACTGAACATTTTAAATTGGTCTCAGGTAAAAAAGATTTAACCGCGCATAAATTATCTGAAACGCAAACCCGCTATTTCTGTAAACATTGTGGCTCGCCAATAAAAAGTAAAAATACCAAAGTGCCCAATAAAATACGTGTGCGTTTAGGAACCATCGACACTGATATAAAAGAAAAACCCCAGGCTCATATTTTTGTCGCCTCTAAAGCCAATTGGGATGATATTTATGATGGTATACCGCAGTTTGATGAGTATGAACAAAGTCGACTTTTGGAAACAGAATAAAATAGAAAAGGGCTGGTAACAAATCTAGAAAATTCGTATTTGTCACCACCATCTCTATCTATATCTATATACGATAGAGGCTTTCATTCAATATATCTTTCTTGAGCTTCCAGGCCTTACACTTGTATGCAGGGATTTTGGAATAACATTTCAGCTGAGTGAAAGAAACAATGATGATACCCATTTGCATGCCGTACTATTGTTTCATGAGAATGGGTCTAACACTGGAAACATTTTTTTCAATGTTTTGTCGTAATGAGCAAAATATAAATTTAGAGGGATGATTTGGTAGTTTCTAAATTTAAAGTCTACAACATCAAAAAATCTTTAATTTCATCTTTTTTTGCAATAGTGTCCTCAAAGCCTAAATCAATTAAGTCTCTGCAATAACTTTTTTCAAATAATAGGTAACTCATTAAGCTAGAGCCCTCAGTGCGCATGGCGCCAATACCGCGAAGCAAAAGTCGAATAGACGCGGGCATGTCCTTTGCATAGGGTGCAGCAAGTTTACCGATATCTTCAGTGGGTGAAATAAGTAAAGTATCGACTTTGCGCAGGGGTATATCATTTTCAATAATGGTTTGATCTGGAATCTTGCTAACGGTGTTATTGATTCGGGTTAAGCGCTCCAGGTCGGCCTCAAGGCTATCAAGAAAAATACTGTTCAAAACATGCGATGCAATTTCGGCAAAGCTAGGTGACATATTTTGCGAAATTCTTAGCGGTGTTTCTTCTTCTTCCTTGCGGTTGCCTATAATCATCAGTCGGTCTGCACCAAGGTGCAGTGATGCGCTGAGTGGCGCAATTAGACGAATCGAGCCATCACCGAAGTATTCACGGTTTATTTTTTCAGCTTTAAATATAAATGGTATGGCAGACGAAGCCATTAGGTGACCGACATTGATTTTTTCGCGGCAGCCCTGGCGTCGGGAACGCTTCCAGCTTTGTATGCTTGGCTCGCCCTGAAAAAAAGTAATATTTTGCCCAGAATTATAGCCAGATGCTGTCACACTGACAGCGTGTAAATGACCGTTATCAATATTACGTTGGATACCTTTGGTATGTAAGTAGTTACTAAGTAGCTCGGTTAACGGTTGTCGGTCTAACAAGTACATGGGTTTGTTTTTGGCAAAACTTGCCAGCATCATACCCACGAGCCAGTGCGCGCCTGTTTTTAGAATACCGCTTGTTGAGGTGCGAAATATCTGGTCGCAATGAAAATTGCCCCAAATGGTGAGTAAACGAAAAACAGCCTTCTGGTAATTATGTGCCGCACCCGCCAGAGCAGCAGCGTTGATTGCACCTGCTGAAATGCCAGAAATTATCTTGAAAGGGCTAGGCTCACCCTTTTTTACTAATTCAGCCACCCCTTTTAACACGCCGACCTGGTAAGCCGCGCGTGCACCACCGCCCATCATGACCAGGCCTACTTTAGGTTGGCTAGATGGTGGCTTGCTTATGTTGTGAACGGGTTCAATGGGCATATTAGTAGTTGCGACCGCGATTAAACTAACTTTAGTCTAATATTAAATTAATAGCAGAAGAATGCTGGTTGAGCCTATATTTAATCGCTAAATGGCCGATAACATCAGTAGGATGAACACAGCGACT
This sequence comes from uncultured Thioalkalispiraceae bacterium, assembly GCA_964504295.1. Classification (GTDB taxonomy): domain Bacteria; phylum Pseudomonadota; class Gammaproteobacteria; order UBA6429; family Thiohalophilaceae; genus SZUA-37. The sequence continues at coordinate 9,307 of CAZDEC010000011.1, read as the reverse complement.
GATTTAGATCAAATAAAGCCCACCGATCTGCCCGCACCACCCCAGGCTGCGCTGCAAATTATTCGTGCTTGCGCGCGCGAAGAAGTGACCAGCACAGAAATTTCTGAAATTGCTGCAACTAATCCGGCGTTAACAGCCGAGTTATTGCGGGTGGCAAACTCACCGCTTTATGGTATTGCGCGTGAAGTAACATCAATCGGCAATGCGGTCTCAGTTTTAGGCTTACGGGCTATACGAAACCTGGTGTTGTGTATTTCTATTCATGACGCGATAGATAAAGAAGCCATCCCGGATTTTGATGCTGAAGTTTTTTGGGAAGATTCGTTACGCCGAGCCATTATTGCCCGACAACTTGCCGCGTATACAAAACTAGACGTTGATGAATGTTTTACTTCCGGCTTGCTTCAGGATTTTGGTTTATTGATTCTTTTTTATTTACACCCAGAACAGGCAAAAGAATGGCAGACATTACGGCTTCTATTACCGGATACAAGACTGCAAAAAGAACAAGATATTTTTTCAGTGACCCACAGTGAAATTGGCGAAAAATTAATTGAGTTCTGGGAGTTACCTGATTCATTAGGGATTGCGATAGGTGGGCATCATTCTGAAATTAAAAAAGGTTCATTAAGTTCAGTGTTAAAAGCAGCTGATTCGCTAAACAGTATATTTATAACGAGTGACCCATCACATGCTTTAGTGGATGCGACAAATTGCATAAGCAATAGCCTTGATTTAAATGAAGACGATTTAAAAAAAATATGTGAAGAAACTCCGGCACTGGTCATCGAAGCGGCGGAGAGTTTAGGATTAAAAATAGAACAGCAAGTTGACTTTGAAAAAGTGATGCGTGACGCCAATGTTCGCCTGGCAGATGAAAATGCAAGTTATCAGGAACTCACCTGGCAGTTAGAAAAAACATTGCGTGAGCGGGATACCTTAGCCTCCGCTTTACAAAATGAGCTAGAACTTGCCAGAGAAATACAGGCCAGTTTATTGCCTGCGGGTAAAGAAAACATGCCGGTTTACGGTGTGAATATATCAGCAAAGGAATTGTCCGGTGATTTCTTTGATTATTTTGCGCTTGAAGATGGCCGCATAATGTTTAACCTTGGCGATGTATCAGGAAAGGGAATGCATGCCGCATTATTAATGGCAAAAACCAGTAGCCTGTTTCGTTGCCTGGGTAAAAAAATTCACTCACCGGCTGAATTACTAAAAGTAATAAATAACGAAATATGTGAAACAAGTATTCGCGGCATGTTCGTTACGATGGTGGCTGGCGTATACAACCCAGCGAATGGCGAACTTGTTATTGTTAATGCCGGTAACCCACCGCCTGTGCTATTTAATGCCACAGCTAAAGATAAGAAAATACAGTTACTTTCAGCCGATGCACCACCGATTGGTATTATACCGTCAATGGAATATGAGGCCGTGGATATCAATTTAAATAAAGGCCATCTTTATATTTATTCTGATGGTATTACCGAAGGCTATACAGAGGATGATAAAGAATTAGGTATTAACGGTTTTGTATCGCTTATTGCTCGTATCGATAAGCAACCAGCACCGCAGAGGCTTGAATATATTATTGAATATTTATCTCGAAGCAAGAAAGGTCAGCGTGATGATATGACGTTGCTTGTTATTGAATAAGAAGGCCCGAATGTCTTACGAATTAATTTCACAAATTGAATTTGAGGCAGATGCGATAAATCTTAAAGTTATTCGTAATAATTTGCGGCATATATTTTCTGAATATAAAGAGGATGCTAAAACAGCCGACGATATGGTTATCGCTTTAAATGAGGCCTGCATGAATATCATTCAGCATGCCTACTCAGCAAAAACAAGCCAGACTGAGAGTGATGCACTATATAATGCAAAGAAAATTTTAATAATTATCGAAAAAAATGACCAACATTGGCGTTTTGAGCTTATAGATTTTGCGCCAATGGTCGATATAAAAGGTATTCAACCAAGAGATTTAAATGAAGTTAGGCCGGGAGGTTTAGGCGTGGCATTTATTCAGAAAATTATGGATAAAGTGACCTATGAAAATATAGTGCACAAACAACATCAAGGCAATCGATTGATACTCATTAAAAATACAAAAGTAAAAGTTTAAATATTTAGGCAGGAAAATGCTCATGGAATGTAATATTAAACAACAAGGTAACTGCAGTATTATTTCGCTATCAGGTGAAATTGACCTGTATTGTTCGGCCGATGCACGTAAAGCAATCTTAAGTGAGTTAGGGCAATTGAAATCCGTACTGATAGATTTGTCGGCAGTGAAATATATTGATAGCTCAGCAGTTGCCAGTTTAGTAGAAGGATTTCAAATGGCTAAATACTCTGGCCTGAATTTTTCCCTTGTAGCGGTAAGCAATGAAGCACTGCAGGTATTAAAGCTAGCTCGGCTAGACAAGGTTTTTACTTTTTATGATTCGGTTAGTGATGCAATAAAAAATTAACGGATATTGTATGTCTGGAATCACACGTAAGATTGATAACCTTGGATATAAGGTTGTATTGTTTGTAGAAGAATTCGGTTATATCAGCTCTTTGTTTTTTGAAAGTTTCTATTGGCTGTTTTTTGGTAAGAAGAAAAATCAGGCTATACGTTTTAGCGCTATTATTAATGAAGCAAAAAAAATAGGTGTTGATGCAGTTATTATATCGGCTGTTTTGTGTTTTGCCATTGGTATTATGCTGGCGATACAGGGCATTGAAACTTTAAAAACATTTGGTGCACAGTCACAGGTGATTTTAGGCATAGCATTATCTGTCACTAGAGAATTCTCGCCATTAATTATAGGTATTTTAGTTGCCGGGCGTTCGGGCTCATCTATTGCTGCAAGAATTGGAACAATGAGTGAATCGCAAGAAATAGATGCACTACAGGTAATGGGTATTAACCCGGTGCGCTATCTTGCTGCTCCTGTTTTAATTGCAATGCTGCTGATGGTACCGCTGTTGACAATGCTGGGTAATTTTATGGGTTTGTTAGGTGGCGCGGTATACGCCAACATAGATTTAAATATCAGTTACCTTGCTTACGCGGAGCGTAGCTTCGAAATATTAAGTATTAATGATCTGAGTCAGGGCATTATAAAGAGTTTTGTTTTTGCAAATATTATTGCGCTGGTCAGTTTGAGTAATGGTTTTCAGGTAAGTGGCGGTGCTGAAGGTGTTGGCCGGGCAACAACCCGTGCCGTGGTTATGTCGATAAGTTTTATAGTATTAGCCGACATGTTGTTTACTTATTTTTTAAATCGATAGGTGTTGCGCAGAAATAACGCGTCAATAGTATTGAGACAAGCTTTGACTATAAATAACAAATTCGCAATTAAAGTCGAAAATTTAATCAGCCATTATGGTGATCGTGAAATACTAAAAAATATTTCACTCAATGTACCATCAGGTGAAATTTTAGTCATTATGGGCGGCAGTGGCTCAGGTAAAAGTACCTTTTTACGTAGCCTGCTAGGTCTTAAAAAAGCAACATCTGGCAAGGTTTGTTTGTTGGGTAAAGACATTATGCAGCTGAATGAATCTGAAATGTACAATATGCGCAAAAACATGGGTGTATCCTTTCAGGGTGGAGCACTTTTTAATTCGTTAACGGTTGGCGAAAATGTGCGTTTGCCTTTGCATGAGCATACAGAACTGGACGAAGCAACTATTAATATTATGAGCCGTTTAAAACTGGAAGTGGTTAACCTGGCTGGCTTTGAAGATTTAAAACCAGCCGAGCTTTCTGGCGGCATGATAAAACGTGCTGCACTTGCGCGTGCAATTGTAATGGACCCAAAATTATTATTTTTTGACGAACCTTCAGCCGGTCTGGATCCAGTTGCTTCGGCAGAATTAGACGAATTAATTTTAACCCTGCGTGATGCCATGCAAATGACTATTGTGGTTGTTACCCATGAGCTTGAAAGTGCTTATAAAATTGCCGACAGAATTACCGTGCTGGATCAGGGCGAAATATTGATAACGGGAACGGTCAAAGAAGTGAAAAACTCATCTAACAAACGTATTCAGAGTTTACTGCATCGGCAAGCACGGCACGAAGAAATGAATGCTGACGAATACATAAACCGATTAACCCGAGAAGCTTTGCACCATTAAAAATATGAAACGCGACAATATTAATTATCTATATGTTGGTAGCTTTACAATAGTAATGCTGCTGTTATTGTTTGTTGTGTTATTAAAAATAACCGGGCGAGGAAGTCATTCTGATACTTATTACACCGTATACGAAAACGTATCAGGTATTCGTGAAGGTACAACGGTTACCTACGGTGGTTTTCAGGTAGGAAAACTTATTGCTATTGAACCCATTCGTGAAAAGGCTAAAACAAAATATAAGCTGCAGCTAGCGATAAAATCCGGTTGGCCAATTCCGGTTGATTCATTTGTTCGGGTTATTTCACCAGGCTTACTAGCGGAGTCTCAAATTGATATTTCTGAAGGCAAGGCGATAGCATTATTAAAACCTGATGGTGTGTTAGCGAGCCGGGCATCACTGGATATGATGGCTGTACTGAGTTCAATGGGTGGCGAGTTTTCAAATTTAAACAAAGCGGGTTTAATCCCTTTACTTAAAAATATAAATAAACAGGTCGATGGCTTTGGTAATAATCTGCCAGAAATTGTCGGCGATTCAAGAGAATTAATTTCTTCTCTAAATACAATTTCAAAAAAATTAGCGAATTTATTAACAGATGAAAATAGTTCGCGCATGAATAATGCAATTAACAATACCGATACGATTACCTCAAACCTAGTAAGCTTGTCATCTCGGCTGAATAATATAACCGAGCAATTACAGGGGCTGATAACTAACTCAAATAAACTACTTGCTGATAATAGTGACGATATTCACCATTCCATGTTAGACCTTCGTAAAGCACTGAATAGTGTTTCGCAAAATATGGAAACAATTATGTACAACCTGGATGTATCAAGTCGAAACATCAGTGAATTCTCTCATCAAATACGTAGCAACCCAAGTATATTGTTAAACGGTAAGCCGGTTAAGGATGAGGGTAAATAACAGGTGATTAAATATAAACATCTAATTCTGATTTTGATAAGTATTGTCTTGTCAGCCTGTTTTGGCAGCCCAGGCAGCGTGCCCGAAGACCGGTTCTATACTCTAATATTCAATACTTCAGCTATTGTTGTCAAAAAATATAACCGCATCAGTATTAAAAAAGTACGTGCATACGGCGTTTATAACGAACGTACTATGTTGTACGCAAATGCAGACTTACCGTTGCAGGTGAAACGTTATCATTACCATCACTGGGTTATGTCTCCAACCAAACTGATACAACACGGCTTAAAAGATTATTTAACCCAAAGCCGTATAGCAGACGAAGTGTTGGTGCATGAAGTAAGTCAAATTGGTATATTACGAATTAGCGTTGAGTTGCTAGCGCTTGAGCGGATTGTTAATAAAGGTCAGGCAATGGTACATGTGGAACTTGCTTTTAATATACATAAACCGGACGGTCATTTTAAATCATATAATTTTGAGAAAAAAATAAAAACTAAACGTAATACGATACATTCTGCTGCTGAAGCATACGGTGTTGCGCTTACGCATATATTTAGGGATTTTTTAAAAGTGTTAATCGTAGCATAAGTATATTAAGGTATATGACTTTAGCTGGATTTTTAAAATTAACCAAAGAACTTGAAATATCAATAGCTCATGGTATAAAGGGGTTTCCTCCCTCTGCATCTTAATTTGTCTATAATCTTTAAATGGAGTTAAATAATGGTCTTTAGCCAATTAAAGCCAAATATCTTTATAGGTTTGTTCGCGGGTCTATTCTTCTTTTCTATTGCTGCCAGTGCTGCCTCTATTTCGATAACATCTGGTAGAGGTGAACCCTTTGTTAATGCGAGTCAGTCTGGTTTTTATGATTTAATCGTCAAAGAAATGTTTAGCCGTATTGGTTTGCAAGCAAGAACAATACTATTGCCTTCTGAAAGGTCTTTGATTAATGCTAATACCGGTGCAGATGATGGTAATATTGCAAGAATTAAAGGTCTTGAAAGTAAATACACAAATCTAGTTAGAGTGCCGGGTAAAATAATTGATTTTGATTTTGTTGCATTCACTAAAAATAGCCGATTAAAAATAAATAACTGGAAAAGCCTGAAGCCCTATAATGTAACATTTATAAATGGCTGGCGACTTTTTGAAAAGAAGGTTAAATATTATAAGTCTCTAGTGCGAACGAAAGATTCGACACAGTTATTTGCGTTACTTAAAAATAATCGTGTTGATATTGGGTTGTATGATATGTGGAGTGGTCTCTGGTGGGTCAAGAAAAATTCCAGTGACATTCATTATTTAACCCCTCCTATAGTAACTTTTAAATTGTATCTTTACATGCACAAAAAATATAATAAACTTGTTCCTGGTTTATCGGCAGCGCTGGCAACAATGAAAAAGGATGGCACCTATGAGAGTATATTTAATAAAACATTACAAAAATTAACAAAAGAACATTAAAAATATTTTAAATGTAAGTATTATGAAAAGTCATATAGCACGAAAACTTATCCTTTATATTGTTCTGTTTAGCTCAGTCATCACCTTAGTATTAACCGCTCTGCAGTTGTATCTTGAATTTCAGTATGACGTTAATGGTATAAATCAAAAACTTGAGCAGATAAAAGTCAGCTATAAGAAAAGTATTACGCAATCCGCCTGGGTATCTGACAAAAAACAACTTCAAGTTATTCTGGATGGTATCACCAAGCTTTCAGATATTGCGTATGCTGAAGTGAATGTAAGTGATACAAAGAAAATTAAAAGCGGTTCTTTTTCTGATAAAGATGGTATCAATATCACAATGAACCTGAATTATTCTTATAATAAACAGAATATTAACATTGGAACTTTTACAGTCGTTGCCACGCTTAAAGGGATTTATAAACAGCTCATCAACAGGTTAGGTGTTATCTTGCTGTCTAATGCCCTGAAGACATTTCTTGTCGCTATCTTTATCTATTTTATTTTTGTCAACCTGGTGGCCAGGCATTTAACTAAAATATACGAGTTCTCGGAAAAACATGATGCATTGTCTAATAATACATTGCTTTCCCTGGATCGAAAGCCAGGTAATAACGATGAATTTGATGTGGTGGTACAATCTATCAATACAATGCATACAAGGTTAAATACACAGATAATTGAAATTAATCAACAGAAACAGTATTTAGCCAAAACACTTGATAGCATTGGTGATGCAGTTATCGCAACGGATAAAGACGGCAATATTACGCGCATGAATCCTATTGCAGAAAAACTAACCGGTTGGATTGAAAGCGCAGCAATAAAACAGCCCTTAAAAAATATCTTCTCGATTATTAATGCCTCAACACGCGAAGTAATTGAAAACCCGATTGAGAAAGTGCTGGCAACGGGTGAAACAGTTTACTTAAGTAATCATACAACGCTAATTGCAAAAGATGGTCGGGAGCATCAAATAGCCGACTCAGCTGCACCTATTATGAGTGACGATGAAATATTAGGTATGGTGCTGGTATTTAATGATGTCACCGAACAATACAAGATACGAGAGGCATTGCGAGAGAGTGAGCAGCGATTCCGCCAACTAGCTGAGAATTTAAATGAAGTGTTCTGGTTAGGTGCTGCCGATTGGAGTGAAATACTTTATGTGAGTCCCGCTTATGAAAAAAACTGGGGTTTAAGCAGAGAGATTTTATATAAAAAACCAGGAGCGTGGCTCGAAGCGGTACACCCTGATGACTACCAGCAGGTATTGGAAGATATTCCTGTTAATATCGATAAGCGGATGGATGTTATCTCTTTCAGGGAATATAGAATAAAAAAACCTGATGGTGAAGAAATCTGGATCAAGGCGCGTGCTTATCCAATACGTAATACAGATGGTGATGTTATCCGAATAGCCGGTATAGCCGAAGACATAACTGTTCGTAAAATTGCAGAAGAAACCATACGTCGCAGCCAAAAAATGGACGCTTTAGGAAAACTAACCGGAGGCATTGCGCATGACTATAACAATATGCTTGGTATCATACTTGGGTACTCAGAGCATTTAATCGATTTACTTGATGACCAACCAGAGATACAAAAATATGCTGACAGAATAAAGCAAGTAGGTGAACGCGGAGCAAAATTAACAAAAAAATTATTATCTTTTGCTAAAAATAGACCAAATGACTTCCAGAAGCTTGATATTAATAAGTTGCTGAAAGACGAAAAGGATATACTGGAAAGAACACTAACGGCGCGTATCCAGCTAGATTTAAATTTATGCGATGATTTATGGCATGTCTATCTTACGGAAAGCGATTTAGAGGATGCCATTTTAAATATATGCATCAATGCTATGCATGCTATAGATGGAAGCGGAAAAATAATAATTGAGACTTGCAATCAGAAAATAAATGCAAATAAAGCCGAACAGTTGGGATTAATAGCGGAAGATTATGTGTTGCTTACTGTTGCCGATACAGGCTGCGGGATGACCGAAGCATTAAAAAATAAAATATTTGATCCCTTCTTTTCGACTAAGGGCGTTGCTGGAACCGGGCTTGGATTGAGTCAGGTATATGGTTTTATTAAGCGTTGCAAAGGTGCAGTGACTGTTGATTCTAACCCTCAGCAAGGTTCACGATTTAATTTGTATTTTCCGCGGTATACAGGTGGTGAGCCAGATAAGCAGTTTATTGAAATAGATAAAAATATTGACCTTAAAGGTAAAGGCCATATTTTAGTGGTCGATGATGAGGTTGACTTACTTTCGATAATGAAGAATATTATCAGCAAGCAAGGTTATACTGTTTTTTGTGCTGAGAATGGAAAGCAGGCATTGGATATTATTGAAGCAGAAGAGATAGATTTATTAGTTTCCGATGTTGTTATGCCTGAAATGGATGGCTATGAACTTGCTGCAATTGTACAAGATAAATACCCACAAATAAAAATACAGCTTGCAAGTGGCTTTGATGAGGTTGATCATGCTGAAGTTGAACTGGTCAATGATATTTTGCAAAAACCATATGAAGCAGAAGACTTGTTACGCAGAATAAAATATTTACTTTCTCTGAGTGTTTGAATCGTACAGATCAATTAACAGTTGATTAGTGAAATATTTTTGGGGTTTAAGTTAAGAGTTTGGCGCGCCCGGCCGATTGCGAACTCGCTGAATAATATTACGTCGGGAGTTCGAATCGTACAGATCAATTAACAGTTGATTAGTGAAATATTTTTGGGGTTTAAGTT
>CAZDEC010000010.1:0-64852 GCA_964504295.1 uncultured Thioalkalispiraceae bacterium | reverse complement strand
TCGATACGTACCATGGCATCTTCCGAATCAAACAAAAATTCTGCCAGAGCTTTGGTCAATTCTGTTTTACCCACCCCGGTTGGCCCAAGGAACAAGAACGAACCATTAGGGCGGTCAGGATCGGATAACCCAGCACGGGATCGACGAATGGCATCAGATACTGACTTAACAGCTTCGAATTGACCAATAACACGTGTGTGTAATTCATCTTCCATGCGCAATAACTTATCGCGTTCACCTTCAAGCATTTTAGAAACAGGGATCCCAGTCCACTTCGAGACTACCTCGGCAATTTCTTCTTCGGTCACCGAGTTTCTTAACAAGGTTGTTTCCTGCATTTCAGCTTGAGCGGCCATATCCAGTTGTTTTTCCAACTCGGGAATGCGTCCATATTGTAATTCAGACACCCGCGTTAAATCACCCGCTCGTTTTGCCGCATCAGAATCTAAACGCGCTCGTTCAAGTTGTTCTTTAATATGTTGCGTACCATGTAGTGCTGCTTTTTCGGCTACCCATATTTCTTCGAACTCGGAATATTCTTTTTCTAAAACAGCAATATCCTGTTCGAGTTTTTGCAGACGTAATTTGGAGGCCTTATCTTTTTCTTTAGCCATTGCTTCTCGTTCAATTTTTAACTGAATGAGTTTTCTATCGAGCTTATCCATTGCTTCGGGTTTGGAATCAATTTCCATACGAATACGGCTCGCTGCTTCATCGATTAAGTCAATGGCTTTATCCGGCAACTGCCGGTCGGAAATATAACGATGTGATAAGGTTGCCGCTGATACAATGGCAGGATCAGTAATATCAACACCATGATGCACTTCATACTTTTCTTTCAGGCCACGTAAAATAGCAATGGTATCTTCTACTGTGGGTTCTTCAACGAGTACTTTTTGAAAACGTCGTTCAAGTGCAGCATCTTTTTCAATATACTTGCGATACTCATCCAGGGTGGTCGCACCGATACAATGCAACTCACCTCGCGCTAAAGCGGGCTTTAACATATTGCCCGCATCCAAAGCACCTTCGGCTTTACCCGCACCCACCATGGTATGAATTTCATCAATAAATAAAATAACCTGCCCTTCCTGTTTGGAAAGGTCAGATAACACTGCTTTTAAACGTTCTTCAAAGTCACCACGGAATTTTGCACCGGCTAATAGTGCACCTAAATCAAGCGATAACACCCGCTTGTTTTTTAGCCCTTCAGGCACTTCGCTATTTATAATACGTTGTGCAAGCCCTTCAGCAATGGCTGTTTTACCCACGCCCGGCTCACCGATTAAAACTGGATTATTTTTTGTTCGTCGTTGTAGCACCTGTATTGCACGACGAATTTCGTCATCACGACCGATAACCGGATCCAGCTTACCTTGTTCGGCTCGCTCGGTTAAATCGATGGTGTATTTTTCAAGCGCCTGACGCTGTTCCTCAGCATTAGGGTCATCAATTGTTTGACCACCCCTGACCTGATCAATCGTTTGTTCCAAAACCTGTTTTGTTACGCCTGAACTTTTAAAGATTTCACCAATGGCACTTTTGTCTTCAACACAGGCTAAAACAAATAATTCACTAGCAATGTACTGGTCTTTACGTTGTTGTGCGATCTTATCGGTTAAATTTAAAAGCCGCGATAAATCATTGGACAAATGCACTTCGCCTGTCGCCGTTCCTATTGTTGGTAAATGATCGAGGGCTTCACCCAACTGTGAACGTAATGAATTAATATTTGCACCACTTTGCATTAATATATGGCGCACACTGCCGCCATCCTGATCCAGCAAAGCCAACACTAAATGCACCGGCTCAATATAGGCATGGTCACGACCGACCGCTAAACTCTGCGCATCGCCAATTGCAACTTGAAACTTACTAGTTAATTTATCCATTCTCATTTTAGGGAACCTCACACCTTTAAAAAAATTAAATCTTTTGACTTAAAATTAATAAGGGCATTTAGGAATATTTCAAGTATCCTGAATCAAGAAGATACCGATATTGAGCTTAAATTAACCTGAACTTGGAATAAAAAAAAATCAGTTATTAAAATCCACTAATACGAGGACAGACAACCTCGGCTTACTGTCCGGTCGAAAACCACAGAATTTGTTATCCCGAGTTCAGATTAAATAAGTGGGAATTTCACTTCAGGATAAGGGTACATGGTATCAAGCGACAAACTTCTACCGGGATTAATCACTAAACGAACATGTTCACGTTTAAAACCTCGCGCATTTCCCAGGCCACAGGAATGCGCAAGTCCATTCACTTCGTGATTAACCCAATGAGCATAACGACTCACCCGCTCTGCTTTGTCGGCCACCACCAGGCCACGCTGCCGGCGCTTATCGTGGGTTGTTATACCGGTTGGGCAGGTATCAGTATGGCATTGCATAGACTGGATACACCCCAGTGAAAACATAAACCCTCGCGCACTGGTAATAAAATCAGCACCAACACATAAAGCCCAGGCCACTTTGGCAGACTGAACCAACTTACCGGAGGCAATCACTTTTACGCGTTCTTTTAAATCATATTCAATCAGGGTATCGACTAAAATCGGCAGTGCTTCATTTAAAGGCAGGCCAACGTGATCAGACAAAAGCTGGGGCGCCGCCCCCGTACCACCGTCACCACCATCAACGGTTATAAAGTCTGGAGCATAATCTTTACCCCGGCGATGAATCGCTTCACATAATTCTCGAACTGGCTCTTCAGAACCAATCACGGCTTTGTAGCCCACCGGTCGACCGGTCACCTCTCGGATATGGTTGATCATATCGAGTAAATCATCAGGCGATTTGATTTCTCTATGCCGGTTAGGACTGCTGGAAACCTTACCCACCGGTATACCGCGTATTTTAGATATTTCTTCTGTGACCTTATTCCCCGGTAAAACCCCTCCTCGGCCGGGTTTGGCTCCTTGAGACATTTTTATTTCGAAAGCTTTTACATGCTTGCTCACATCCAGTAAATGTTCATCACTTAAATTACCTTCGCTATCTCGGACACCGTATTTTGCTGTGCCGATCTGAAAAATTAGATCACAGCCGCCCTCTAAGTGATACGGGGATAAGCCGCCCTCACCGGTATTCATCCAGATACCACTTTTAGCGGCGCCTTTGGATAACGCTCGGACAGCTGCGGCTGAAATAGCGCCATAACTCATACCGGAAATATTAAATAAAGACCGAGCCTTAAAAGGATAACGACACTGTTCGCCAATAACGAGACTGGGAGTTGGTTTGTATTCTTCTTCTAATAACGGATAAGGCGCCGAAACAAAGATAACCGATCCAGCTTCATTTAGATTATTGGTTGAACCAAAACCGAGTAAACCGCCTAAACCTTTTGCGGTACGGTACACCCAGGCGCGAGTTGCCCGGTTAAACGGCATTTCTTCGCGGTCGTGTGAAAAAAAGTATTGCCTGAAATACTCGCCTAATTTTTCAAGACGATAACGCATTCGACCAACAATGGGGAAATTACGTCGAACCGTATGTTTTGTCTGGGTAACGTCCTGCACGTACATTATGGCAAGCCAAAGCGCAATGACGGCAAAAAGGGCAAGTACAACAGTCCAACCCCAATGATCTAACCACTCCATGTTCCACTCCTGTGACAATATTACTGGTTTTTCAAGCTTTTATATCGGCCAGAATGGAAATTAGTTTAATTTTGCCTAAATCGGGGAATTAGAGCTCAACACTGTTTAGTGCAACTGTGAATGGGCGAAGTAGATAGTTATGACACCGGCGCTAATCAATAGCATTTGCTGTAATCCCGCCGAAAGTTGAGTACGTTTATGCAAACCCGGTATTAAGTCTGCTACCGCAATATAGATAAAACTGGAAGCGGCTATCACCAGTGCATACGGTAAATAGGCTTCGAGATTCGACAAACTGAAATAGGCCAGTAGTGCACCCACTACCGTGGTTAAACTGGCAAGCACATTAAACAACAGTGCTTTGGAACGCGAAAAACCACTGTTTAATAAAATAGCAAAATCACCCACTTCCTGTGGAATTTCATGGGTTGCCACCGCCACGCTAGTGACAATACCTAAATGGATATCGGTCATAAAGGCAGCGGCGATTAGCACACCATCGATAAAGTTATGGATACCATCTCCGATTAGAATCAAGGTACCCGCAGCTTTATTTGAGTGGTCGAGATTTTCCGGGTGGGCATCGCAATGGTCGTGGTGGCAATGCCGCCAGATAACTAATTTTTCCATCACAAAAAAGGCCAGTAAGCCTAACAGTATGGTCATGCCTAAATGATGTACGTCTATTTTAAACTCACCTTCAAGGCTATGTGGAATTAGTGCGAGAAAAGCCGCACCTAATAAAGCACCAATCGCAAAACTAACTAAATGAGGGATAAGTTGTGTGCGTGTTTTGCTCGGTAACAGCAAAAAAGTAGAGGCCGCAATCACACTGATTAAGCCGCCCAGAAGGCTAAAAATAATAATCCAGAGCAATAAACTCATGCTATATAAAAATCCTGTCTTTATCTATTCATGTAAGCCGGATTTCGCTTTGCTGCATCCGGGCTACTTATAAATTACCGGTTAATCCTGGCAGTGATTCAAACGGAGTATCTTAACGGATTTTTGTTATGAATGCTTTATGCTCGCGATTTTTTAGCTTTGCCCTTGTGAATAGCTCGGTCTAAGACATCCATTGTGGACTCATGAAATACCTCGGATAGCGACGGGTGCGCAAACATGGTCATGGCCAGGTCTTCACTGCTGCTGTTAAATTCCATGGCAATCACAGCCTGAGCAATCAACTCTGAGGCATGCGGCCCGAACATATGCACACCCAGAATGCGATCAGTTTTGGTATCGGCAAGGGTTTTAATTAAACCCTGCGTCTTCCCCATTGCCCGGGCTCGACCGTTGCCAGCAAAAGAAAATATTCCCGTTTTGTAAGCAATATTTTCTGATTTAAGTTGCTGTTCGGTCTTACCACTCCAGGCAATTTCTGGATCCGTATAGACCACAAAGGGAATAGTGTCATAATTCACTTTGGCAAAATGCCCGGCAATTACATCCGCCACCATCGCACCTTCTTCTTCCCCTTTGTGTGCCAGCATCGGGCCACGCACGGCATCACCAATGGCATACACATGCGCTAGATTGGTTTGGCACTGTTCGTCGACTTCAATAAAACCGTGCTTATCACAGATTAATCCACTTGCCGCGGCAAAAGCATCTTTTGTATTCGCGCTGCGGCCAACGGCAACAAAGACCTTATCGAATGTTTGCGAGTTTTCTTTATCCGCTTGCGTGTAATTAATAGTAACTTTGTTGTTTTTAATTGCCGTGCTTTTAATCTGGCTGGCAAAATTAAATGTCAGACCTTGTTGAGTAAAAATTTTACTAGCCTGTTTTGCAATCGTTTGATCGACCGCCGGTAAGAAATCCTTACTCGCTTCAAACAAAGTAACCTCTGCACCCAGCCGCCGCCAGACGCTACCAAGCTCTAAACCTATAATACCCGCACCAATAATGGCCAGTCGTTCAGGAACTTCTGTAAAGGCTAATGCGGCCGTCGAATCAACAATAAGGTCGTCTGTATAAGGAATACTATCAATGGCTCTAGGCACCGAACCTGGAGCGAGAATAATATCGGTCGCGGTTATTTCTTGTTTTGTATTATCTTTGTTTAAGATTACTTCAACCTTGTTTTCAGCTAATAATTTTCCTCTGCCGGTATATAGTTCAATGCCATTTATCTTTATTAACGCGTTAATACCACTGGTGAGTTCATTCACAACTTTTTGTTTACGTTGCATCAGCACCGCAAGCTCCAGTGTAACTTTTGAAACCTTAATACCATGCGCGGCAGTATCATGCTGACAGCGCTCAAACAATTCGGATGATTCCAGTAATGCCTTTGATGGAATACAACCCACGTTTAAACAAGTACCACCGAGTGAAGCCTCACCTTTGTCGTTCACTCCGCTATCGACACAGGCTGTTTTTAATCCATGCTGCGCACAGCGAATAGCAGCAACATAGCCGGCGGGGCCACCGCCTATTACTATTACGTCATAGTTTTTCATTTTAAATTTAGTCCTGTATCAAATTATATATCCAGTAACGCGCGCGCCGGATATTCCAGTAAGTCTTTTACTAAAACTAAAAACTGCACTGCTTCACGACCATCAATAATTCGGTGGTCATAGGACAAGGCCACATACATCATCGGACGGATAACTACCTGACCATTTTCTGCAATCGGTCGTTGCTCAATTTTATGCATCCCCAAAATGGCACTCTGCGGTGGATTGAGTATGGGCGTTGACAGCATCGAACCAAATACGCCGCCATTGGTAATACTGAAGGTACCACCGGTAATTTGTTTGATACTTAATTTACCTGTTTTAGCAAGTTCGCCGAGAGTATTTATGTTTTGCTCTATTTCTGCCAGGCTCATTTGCTCCGCGTCACGTAAAATCGGCACCACTAAACCACGCGGCGAGCCCACAGCAATCCCAATATCGAAAAAACCATGATAAATAACGTCGTTGTCTTCAACCGAGGCATTCACACCGGGAAATTGTTTTAAAGCTTCCACTACGGCAGTAACAAAGAAAGACATAAAACCCAATCGCACCCCATGTTTTTTTTCAAAATCATCATGATATTTTTTCCGTAAATCCATCACTGCTTGCATATTGATTTCATTAAAGGTGGTTAGAATCGCGGCGGTTTGTTGTGCCTCGACTAATCGTTCTGCAATACGCGCACGTAGTCGTGTCATGGGAACGCGTTTTTGCGGGCGTTGGCCTTCATCTAAAGCAATATGACTCACGTCATCATTTGTTTGTTTCGCTGTCTTCAGTTGCATAAAAGCAAGCACATCTTCTTTTAAAATACGGCCACCTTTACCACTTGCGGTTATAGCCGTAACATCAATATTATTTTCCTGAATTAGTCTATTGGCTGACGGTGTTACAAATAGCGCGTCATCCTCTACTTCTGTTTTATTTTCTGCATGCGTTTTTTCACTTGCAGGCGGTTCGGTTGTATTTTTTGTGGCAGCAATCGTTTGTTCGTTGATAGTAGCAATAACCTCGCCACCCAAAACGGTCGCACCTTCTTCAACCAGAATTTTTTCAACAATCCCTTCTGCTAAACTCGGCACTTCGAAAACCACTTTGTCGGTTTCAATGTCGGCAATCACCTCACCATGTGCAATGCTGTCACCCGCTTTTTTATGCCAGCTTGTTAACAAGCCATCGGCAACAGATTCCGGAAAGGCAGGTACTTTTATTTCTATACTCATAAGATTAAGCCCTTTTTATTTTTCAATCCCTAATGCATCTTCAACCAGCTGTTGTTGTTGCGCCTTATGTAAAGCTAGATAACCTACCGCGGGAGCCGCCAGGGGCGGTCGCCCGGCATATTGCAGATAATATTTACTGCCTAGCACGGCGCGTATATGATGCTGGCTAGCATACCAGGCACCCTGATTCATGGGCTCTTCCTGACACCATATACAAGTAACAGCATTACGATAACGCTCAACCTGCTGATGTACTTGCCTGTCCGGAAAAGGATATAACTGTTCAATACGTATAATGGCAACATCGTCTATGTTTTCCTGACGCCGCCGTTCTATTAAATCAACAAAGACTTTACCACCACAAAAGATCACGCGTTTAATTTTGCTATCGTCAAGTTGATCAATTTCCGGGATAACCATTTTAAATTTACCCGTCGACAATTCGGCAATATCGCTGCTTGCAAGCGGGTGGCGTAGTAAACTTTTAGGTGACATCACAATCAAAGGCCGCCGACAGGGCATGTGCATTTGCCGGCGTAACACATGAAAGATTTGTGCTGCCGTCGTCGGTATGACCACCTGAATATTATGTTGTGCACATAACTGTAAATAACGTTCCAGACGTGCCGATGAGTGCTCTGCTCCCTGACCTTCAAAGCCATGCGGTAAAAACATCACTA
This sequence comes from uncultured Thioalkalispiraceae bacterium, assembly GCA_964504295.1. GTDB lineage: Bacteria > Pseudomonadota > Gammaproteobacteria > UBA6429 > Thiohalophilaceae > SZUA-37. Next base: position 56,871 of record CAZDEC010000010.1, on the reverse strand, counting down.
GGCCACTCATGCGATTCCATTTTTGCTCGCCTGCACTAATAAATTGATCAATCACAACTTGGGCATTATTGGCAAAATCACCAAACTGCGCTTCCCATATGGTTAAGGTGAGAGGGTCGGTGGTGGTGTAACCATATTCAAAAGCCAGCACGGCTTCTTCCGACAACAAAGAATTAATTACCAAAAAATTCGTTTTGATATTTTCAATATGGCGCAAAGGAACATAAGTGTCACCATCAATTTGATTATGTAAAACACAATGCCGGTGAAAAAAAGTACCACGGCCACTGTCCTGACCGGACAGACGAACGGAATAACCATCCGTTAATAATGTCGCGTATGCCATTGTTTCAGCAAAACCCCAGTCAATCGCGCGTTTACCTGCGGCCATTTGTTCACGGGCAGCCATTATTTTTGCAACACTTCGGTGCAGTGTAAAGTTTTCCGGCAACCTGTTTAATTGTTTAAATAAAAGTTGTAACTGTTTGGCCTTAACCTGGGTAACCACTTCACCATTAAACTCTTTTTTTAAATAATCACTCCAGTCGGCAATATAAGGATAGCGAGCATCGTCAGCAGGTAAAAATTCTTCAACCACAGAACGTCCGGCATCAAGCGTGCTACGATAACGCTGTAAGCGTTGTTGAATATCTGCCGCAGTAATCACACCTTGTTCTATGAGCTTATGACTATAAACCGTTTTTGTGGTCGGCAAATCTTTTATTAATTTATACATCACCGGCTGGGTTGCCATCGGTTCGTCAGCTTCGCTATGACCATGGCGTCGATAGCAGACCATATCAATCACCACGTCTTTGAAAAAATTCATGCGGTAGTCAAGTGCCATTTGTGCAACTAGCAGCACGGCTTCCGGGTCATCACCATTAACATGAAAAATAGGTGCATTCACCATTTTCGCCACATCGGTGCAATATAAAGTAGAACGAGCGTCCTGCTGATTGCTGGTGGTAAAACCAATCTGATTATTTATCACAATATGAATGGTGCCCTTGGTTGAATAGCCTCGCGACTGAGACATATTAAAGGTTTCCATCACCACACCCTGGCCGGCAAAGGCGGCATCACCGTGGATTAATATTGGTATTACTTTTTCTCCCTGTTTATCGCCACGCCGATCCTGCCGGGCACGCACCGAACCTTCGACCACCGGTGCAACAATTTCAAGATGGGAGGGGTTAAAAGCCAGTGAAACATGTACCGGTCCATTACTTGTTTTAAAATCAGATGAAAAACCCATATGGTATTTCACATCGCCGGTGCCTTTGGGCTTTTTATGATTACCTTCAAACTCAGAAAATAATTCGGCAGGTGTTTTACCCATAATATTAACCAGCACATTTAAACGCCCCCGATGCGCCATCCCAATGGCCATTTCCTTGATAGCGTGTTTACCGCCACCGCGTTGAATAATGCCTTTCAATAAAGGGATCAGGCTTTCACCTCCTTCGAGTGAGAAGCGTTTTTGGCCTATATACTTAGTATGTAAGTACTGTTCGAGACCTTCTGCGGCAATAATTTGCTGAAGCAATGCCTGCTTTATCTCTGCACTGAATGTAGGTTGTCCTTGACGACTTTCAAGAAAATGCTGGATCCAGCGTTTTTCCTTTATATTGGTAATGTGCATATACTCAGCACCAATACTACCGCAATAGGTTGCACGTACAATCGCAACGATTTCTCGCAAGCTGGCTGTTTCAGGGCCAAAAAGAGAACCACTATTGAAAAGACTATCCAGATCAGCGCTTGATAAGCCATGCTGTTGCAGGGTTAATTCTTTTGCGAGTGTAGGCTGGTTTTTACTTAAAGGATCGACCCTAGCAGACAGATGCCCCATAAAACGGTAGGCATTAATCATCTGCAATACACGTACCTGCCGGGCATCATGTTCACAAGAAATGGGTGGTGCTACTTTGTTCGATAAAGACTGATTGGCCTGTTGGCGAAAAGCCTGCCTTATTGCCGTGTGAGAATGTTCATTTTCGGCACTATTCACAGAGGGTAAATCGTCAAAAATAATTCGCCAGTCGTCACTGACTGAATCAGGATTGTTTAAGTACGAGTCATACAGGTCTTCAAGATAAGCCGCATTCACACCGGCATAGGCCGAGCTTTCCAGCAATGCTTTAAATGATAGCTGCCTGACGGAAATATCCATGCGCCCCAATGATAAAAGATTAACGTGCTTTAAATAATTATAGCCGGCATATTAATAAACACATAACCGTTACCTAAACAACATCAGAATATAGGTATATTATATTTCATTCTTTGCTGATTTTTAATTTTGAGACAACCTTAACGACATCTTTTGTTTTTTTACTGATATTGATCACTTTGTTTTTAATTTTTTGCGACGCAACCACGCCTTCCAGGAGTACCACTCCATTGTAAGTATCAACATTAATATCAAACGTACTAATTCCCTTGGTTGTTAAAAACTGGGCATTAATGCTAGAGGTAATAGATGCGTCGTTTGCTATTGTACCGACATCACGTTTATCTTTTCCTACATAATAGCCACCGGTGCCTGCGCCACCTATCATGGCAACGGCGCAGCCGTTCGTAAATAACAAAATAAATAACACAAAAAATATTTTCATTTTATCAAACCATACTTAAACTTGAGTTTAGGCTAACCAGATCATACTCGCCATACGGCCGCTATTCAAACCATCACGCCGGTATGAATAAAACCGTTGTTTATCCTGAAAAGTACAAAAAGCCTCTGTTGCGATTTGACTTGCCAGCAGGCCTTTTTTGGTTAACTGCAATTGTGCTGCTAGAGAATTATCCAGTAAAAATCGTCCGTTTTTCTGAGCCGTAAAAGCTTGTTCTAAATTAGAGTCTTGTTGCAGGTAGGCATTTTTAACCTCTTCAGCTACCTCATAAGCCTGGCCACTGATAGCCGGCCCGATCCAAACTTGCAGGTCACTCAAATTACCCTGCATTTCTCGACAAAAAATATCCAGTAATTTTTTTAATATGCCATTCGCAATACCTTTCCAGCCGGCATGCGCGGCCGCCACCCAGGTTGCCTGCTTATTACAAAAGATAACCGGTAGACAGTCCGCGGTCATAACACAACAAACGATATTTTTTTCAGTTGTATACGATGCATCGGCTTTAAAATGTAATTTGCTATTTTGCGCAGTTAAAGACACTACTTTATTACTATGAATTTGTTCTAACCAGACGGGCTCATCCGGCAGGCCGCAATGTTGCTTCAATAAGCGGCGATTTTGCAGCACATCGTCCTGGTTATCATTTACATGGTTTGCAAGGTTCAGTTCATTCCACGGCGACTGACTCACGCCACCCTTTCGGGTCGTACTTAAAGCCTGAACACTTGCTGCAACCGACCAGTTTGGACGGATAATTTCAGGTATCAGGTTTTTCGCCGTCATTTTTTTTCAAGATGTTGCAGTAACTGTTCAATATCGTCTGCCAGCGGTGCCTGCCAGCTCATTAACTCTTTTGTGGAGGGGTGCTGTAAGCTAAGTTGCCAGGCATGTAAAGCCTGTCGCTTAAATTGCTGAATCGCATTGCGCAGGCTTTCGCTGCATTGTTTTGGAATTCTGGCGCGGCCACCGTAAACCGGGTCGCCGACTATCGGTGAGTGGATATGCCCCATATGTACACGGATTTGGTGGGTACGACCGGTTTCCAGTTTTACATCCAGCAGAGTATAGGCATGATAACGTTGACGAATACGATAATGGGTTACCGCATGCTTTGCGCCACTATCCAAATCACCTAAAACAGCCATTCTTTTACGGTCAGCTTTATGTCGGCCAATGGGTGCATCGACTGTTCCACCTGCAGTCGTTTCACCGTATACAAGCGCTATATATTCACGTGATATTTCTCTGGCCTGCAGGCTTTCAACCAACGAACAATGTGCGCTTAAGGTTTTAGCCACCACCATAATGCCTGAAGTGTCTTTATCCAGACGATGCACTACGCCGGCTCGCGGTAGATTCCCAGCATTCGAGACATGATGCAACAAGGCGTTACAAAGGGTGCCGGAAGCATGCCCCGGTGCGGGATGTACCACCATGCCTACCGGCTTGTTGATAACAATAATGTCATCATCTTCGTGTAATATATCTAGCGGAATGTCTTCTGGCTGCCAGACAACTTCAACATCTGCTTCCACCTGCATAACGATGCTTTCACCCAGGTACACTTTATCTTTCGGCTTTCGTTGCTGATTTTCGACCGTTACCCGGCCGGATTTAATCCATTGCTGTAACCTGGCTCGGGAATACTTATCAAACAGTAGACTTAGCGCCTGATCAAGGCGTTTGCCAGCTGTGGCTTCAGTTACGGTGGCGGTTAATATTTCAGGTTCTTGCTGTATCATTTAGCGCTATCATTCTCGTTTAATATAATTTAGTGTCGGCTCAGGCATTTAATCTACCGCAGCAGAAGAGTATACTGCTTACTCGCATCAACGTCATAACCTAAATACAGCAACTAAACTAGAAGTACTAACTACATGATGAATTTACTTGGCTTAACAATATCTCACGGCAATAGCACCAATCAGAACACCCGTCTTTGGCGTCGCTTTTTATCTTTCAGCCTGCTTATTTCTGCAACCTTACTTTTCACTCAGGGGTGTGCCAGCGTCGATAGCGAAGACCTGCCGGATGATATGTCGGCTGCCGAAATTTACAAAGCTGCGAAAAAAAGCCTGGATGATAGTAATTACGGCGATGCTGTTAAACTTTACGAACAAATAGAATCCCGCTATCCCTATGGCAAATATTCGCAACGAGCTCAGCTTGAAATTGCCTATGCCTACTACAAGGATAATGAGCCCGAAACGGCTATTTTATCTGCGGAGCGTTTTATCAAGCTTCACCCCAATCACCCAAATGTTGACTATGCCTACTACTTAAAAGGCCTGGCAGCTTTTGATGTGAATAGCTCATTTTTTACCACCCTGTTCAATCAGGATGAAGCTGAACGAGACCCCAAAGCGGCTCGAAAAGCCTTTAAATACTTTGCTGATTTAGTGCAACGTTTTCCAAAAAGCCAGTACAGAAATGATGCAATCAAGCGTATGAAGTTATTACGGGACAATCTTGCAAGATACGAAATATATGTGGCGCAATATTATATGCGACGCAAGGCATTTTTAGCTGCGGTTAACCGCGCAAAATATGTTATTCAAAACTATCCTAAAACTAAATCCATACCGGATGCACTTGCGTTAATGGTTGAGGGATACCGCAAACTCGGTCTCACCAACCTGGAAAAAGACGCCATGCGAGTATTACAGCTTAACCATCCCGATCACAAAGCGACCCAACGAGTGATGCAATAACGACAAAAGCCGTGTTAGCACTGACTTACTAACACGGCTAATCGTTACTTCTGACTAACAAATACAGTGGTTAATATTTAACCACTATATCGCATCACCATCTGTCTCACCGGTGCGAATACGGACTATTTTTTCAATATTACTAACAAAGATTTTACCATCGCCAATTTTCCCGGTACGGGCAGAATTTGTAATGGCTTCTATACAGCTATCGACCATATCGTCGTTAATGATCACGTCTAACTTCACTTTTGGAAGAAAATCAATAACATACTCCGCACCACGATAAAGTTCGGTATGCCCTTTCTGACGCCCAAAACCCTTAACTTCAATAGCAGTCATTCCTGAAACACCAATATCAGACAAAGCCTGACGCACATCGTCTAACTTAAAAGGTTTTATAATTGCTTCTATTTTTTTCATTATTAAAGTTCCTTTACTACCAATAGCCAAATTTTTATTCAAACGATAACGCTAAACAGCGACAACCGAGTTAATATTTTGTATTTGCAGATTAACTGGATTTATAAACAATTACCACAGCTAATAAGTCCAAAATAGTGCAAGCCAAGGCTATATATCTCTTCTTTGGTAGCCCGAAGCAAGCTCAAACTAAGGTAAGTTCAAACGAGTATAAAAAAATAGTGCTTAAAGTTCATAAAAGTGAGGATAGCAAACAGATAACCTCGCATCTTGTTTGCGTTTTTGGCAAAATGCGTTATTCACATGAAATAAAGCATCCGGAAAATTAATGACAAGCGAACTAACTAACATCAATACAAAACAGGAAACTAAAATCCGCGAACAAATGAAGGTATTGGCCTCGATTGATCCTGCTTATGAAATTAAGCGCCGCCTCGACTTTATCAAATGCGTGTTAAAACAATCAGGTTTACACAATTTAGTCCTTGGCGTAAGCGGCGGCATTGATTCCTGCACCTGCGGACGCCTTGCTCAGCTTGCCGTTGATGAGCTTAATAATGAAGGAGGCCAATATGCATTTCTGGCTGTACGCCTACCCTACGATATTCAGGCAGACGAAGAAGACGCACAATTGTCACTCGATTTTATTCAAGCAAGTCAGAATGTAAACATCAATGTCAAACCGGCAACTGACGGTTTACACACCGAAGTACTTAAAGCTTTAAGCGAGAAAAACAGCCTGACACAAAACGATTCCTTGCTTGATTTTGCAAAAGGTAACGTTAAAGCCCGTATGCGAATGGCCGCACAATACGAAGTTGCCGGCATTGTTTCAGGACTGGTTATTGGTACCGATCACTCCGCCGAAAACATCACTGGCTTCTTTACCAAGTTCGGTGATGGAGCCTGTGATTTAGCACCCTTATTTGGCTTAAACAAACGACAGGTGCGGTTAATAGCAAAAACGCTCGGTGCACCACAATCCCTTATCGATAAAACACCGACCGCCGATCTTGAATCGCTTGCACCGGGTATACCAGACGAACAGGCACTTGGAATAAGCTACGATGAGCTTGACGATTTTCTTGAAGGTAAACCGCTTGATGAAAATGTCAAAGCTCAGATAATAAAAATATACAATAGCACTGAACATAAACGCCAGTCGATTATCACCCTTTACGATTAATCTCGAAATAACCTCCACTGCGTATATGAAATTTTGTGCTTCCCCCCCTCCCCGACCAGAAAGCAGAAAGCAGAAATCAGTCACTAAAGACACGCAAAGCCTGCCATCCCCTAGCCGCTCGCTGCCGCGCCTCTTGCGGCAGACGGTCTTTAGTGACTGATTTCTGCTTCCTGGCCTCGCTTCTGCGAAATTGAAGTATTATTTTACTTATACGCAGCTAAAGTTAAAGAATGACTTTTAGCCTCTTAATTAACTGTAAACCAATTTTACTGGTCTTATAGCGAACATAAGGCTATGATTAATCTACTAATCTTATATGAATATTGAAAATTATTATGAATCTGTTTCGTTTACTTATTATTGTTGGCATTGTCTGGATTGCCTATCAGATATACCGAAACTGGAAATCTAAAAACCAACTCATAGCCAGGCAACATAAAAAAGACAGCGACATTAAAAATATGGTGCAGTGCGCTAAATGTGGTGTTCATTTACCTGAACAAGAAGCAGTAAAATCCTCAGATGACTTTTTCTGTTGTGAAGAGCATAAAAGTTAAGTCCGTAATAATCGTTAACCTCGATAATGACGACAAAAAACACTTTCACTTTAAATCCACCTACGCTTGGTACTCAATTAAGCGAGCTAGAAATTGATGTCTGGAAACCTCTGACATACCTGAATATTTATAGAACCACTCTCTCTGCTCTTTTTCTTTTTTTAGCCATTACAGGCAATAATTTTCACCCTCTCGGCAGTGTTAACCTGACCCTGTTTACCCAGACAAGTCTGAACTATTTAATTCTATCCTGCATTTTCTGGATGGCCATTCAATTAAAAAAGCCTAACCCCCTTATTCAGATTCATATAAGTGTTTTAACCGACTGCATATCAATTTTACTACTAATGCATTCAAGCGGTGGCATTCAAACTGGTTTAGGTACCTTGTTACTGATAACCGTTGCCGGCAATAGCATGATAGTACAATTTCGTTCAGCGCTTTATTTTGCGGCTATAGCCACCATTACCTTACTCGGACATCAATTATTCGGCCATTACATGAATAATGAACCAACCTCAAACTATACCTATGCAGGTATCTTAGGAGTTATATTTTTTAGTACCGCGATTATTTCTCACAAACTGGCACAACGTTTAAAAGAAACCGAGGCTCTCGCTTTAAAACGTGAAGTTGATCTAGCCAATATGTCGCAATTAACTGAGCATATTATTCAACGTATGCAAACTGGCATTCTTGTAGTCGACAATGAAAATGATATTCGACTAATCAATGAATCCGCCTGGCATATTCTGGGTATGCCATCGACCAGGAAGCCACCTAATTTATCGAAAATAGTGCCCGAGCTGGCACATCAAGTGAATGGTTGGCGGAAGAATACCGAATTAACGCCACAGATTATTCGTCCAACGCCGCGGCATGCCAATGTCATGCCACGTTTTGCTAAAATCACACAGGACAAAAAATCCGGAATCCTTATTTTTCTCGAAGACACATCGGTGATGGCACAGCAGGCTCAACAATTACAGTTAGCCGCACTTGGCCGTTTAACCGCTAGTATTGCCCATGAAATCAGAAACCCCTTAGGTGCAATTAGCCACGCTGGCCAATTACTCGATGAATCTCCTAACCTTGATAAAAATGATAAGCGGCTTACAAAAATAATTGATGATCAGTCTTCTCGCATGAATACTATCATCGAAAATATTATGCAGCTTGGTCGACGCAACCATTCACGTCCTGAAGTTTTTGAGCTTAAAAACTTTCTAGATAAGTTTGTTAACACTTTTATAGTTCATCAACATATTAATGAGCATCTTCAAACCGCTAAGTCTGGTAAAGAAAAAACTAGCCCTATTGCAATTGATATTAGCCCTGAAAAGGTAAAAATAAGATTTGATATTTCGCATCTGGAACAAATACTCACCAACTTGTGTGAAAATGCACTAAGACATAGTAAAAATTATCTGAACAATCCCAAAATAGAACTACGTGGCGGTATTTCGCCCGAATTTAATCGCCCATTTCTCGATATTATTGATCATGGTTCAGGAATTGATGTGGAAACGGCACAACATATTTTTGAACCTTTTTATACCACTGAAGCAACGGGCAGTGGTTTAGGCTTGTATATTTCACGTGAATTAGCGGAATGTAATCAAGCGAGAATGAATTATATCCCCATTACAAACGGCGGCTGTTGTTTTAGAATTACCTTTCAGGATCCACGCCGCAGTATTAATTAACCTGAACTAGGGATAAGAGAAACAAGTTACCAAAACCCATTAATGCGAGGACAGGAAACGGGGGATTTTCTTAACCCGAGTTCAGGTTAATTAATGTTATTATGTTCAGTGAATATATTTGATATATAAAAATAGAAAACTATATGAGTGAAAAGAAAAAATTTAAAGCCTTAATTGTTGATGATGAACCGGATATTCGTGAGTTACTCGATATTACTTTGTCACGCATGGATATCGATACCCAGCTAGCCGAAGATATTACCCAGGCAACAAAACTTTTAACAAAATCCAGTTTTGATTTATGCCTGAGCGATATGAAACTGCCCGATGGCAATGGTATCGATTTTGTAAGACATATTACTGAAAATTATCCACAACTACCGGTCGCAATGATTACCGCCCACGGCAATATGGAATCGGCTATTGAAGCGCTTAAAGCTGGTGCATTTGATTTTGTATCGAAACCCGTCAACCTGAAAGTTTTGCGCAACCTAGTATCCAGTGCGCTTGAATTAAAAAACAGGGAAACGGATAAAACCATACACTCCGAACAAGCATTACTGGGTACATCGGCAATCATCGAAGATACTCGTAAAAAAATACTCAAACTGGCGCGTAGTCAGGCACCGGTTTATATTAGCGGGGATTCTGGTTCGGGCAAAGAACTGGTCGCACGTTTAATACATGAAAACGGTGCAAGAAAATCGCAGCCTTTTGTTCCTGTTAATTGTGGCGCAATTCCGTCTGAGCTGGTCGAAAGTGAATTCTTTGGTCACAAAAAAGGCAGCTTTACCGGTGCAACAGCCGATAAGGAAGGGCTTTTCCAGGCAGCCGATGGTGGCACATTATTTTTAGACGAGGTTGCAGACTTACCCTTACCAATGCAGGTAAAGCTATTGCGAGCCATTCAAGAAAAAGCGATTCGCTCAGTTGGTCATCAAACAGAAACACCGGTGAATGTGCGTATTCTAAGTGCAACACATAAAAACTTACAACAACTCGTTGAGGTAGATAAATTCAGGCAAGACTTGTTTTATCGGATCAACGTCATTGAATTAAATGTGCCCTCACTACGCGAACATGCTGAAGATATTCCTCTGTTAGCACAGCATTTTCTCAGAAAAATTGCCAAAGAATGGCAAACCGATGTTGCCAAGCTATCAACAGAGGCGCTTACGGCTTTAAAAAATTATCCGTTTCCTGGTAATGTACGTGAACTTGAGAATATCCTTGAACGCGCAATGACGTTGTTCGAAGGCGGTAGTATTTCAACTGAGGACTTACAACTACCAAAAGAACGGCCGCAAGATTCGGCAAGCTCGGATAATTTAATGCTCGATCCAACATTATTAAATACCGAAAAGGAGGCGATAATAAAAGCCCTGGAACAAACGCGGTACAATAAAACAGCCGCCGCAAAAATTCTTGGAATTACATTTAGAGCCTTGCGTTATCGAATTAAAAAATTAGGTATTGAGTAAGTTGTATCGCTACCAATTTTGTAACTTCCCATTCATTTTGTAACGATACTTACCCGTCGCGTCACGTTGCCCGAGAAAACGTAAGCCATTCGCCAAATCCGCAGAGGCTGAATCTCTTGCACCCATTCCAAGGTTTAAATTATAAACACCATTGCCCTTGATTTTTATACTGCCATCAAGGATTAACGGTCCACCTTGATCGGTTAATACTAAATGGCTACCCTCGGCTTTAGGCGATGCCTGAATGAGTATATCACCATAAGCTATTTTTTGTGGCGACACTAATGCCGCATTTGATACCACAATTCTTGATTTTATATTGATGCGCTGCCCCTGGACTAAACTCATCTTGTCAATGTGCAAACGAATATCACCCGAGAATCGAGCAGGCATGCCATACATAAGTGGAGCAAGGCTATCAACAGAAAACGCCGCGCTAAAATCATCCAGTGCTAATTTTCCACCAAGAGAAAAAGAAACCGTCCCCGAACCGGATATATTACCTGTTGAATCTGCTACATTCTTAAAATTAACATAGCTATTTATTTCACCCAATAGCAACGGTAATATTTTCATATCCCATTTGACCGAACCTAAATTAAGTCCTGCAACCTGAACACTAGCTGCATTTCCTGACCAGATTGTTCCCGTAACCGCAGATATCTGCAGTTGTCTTTTTAGCTGGGGGTTATCAGCAATAAGTGAAACCACGATACTTGCTGGAAACGTAGCGATTAAAAAAAATAAATAGCTTATAAACGCAAAAATACCGTAGCGGATATACCTACGCTTAGCATTTTGTCTACGTTTTTGTTTGCGAGATTTTCGCTTAGACGTTTTTGACTTAAAACCTATCATGGTGCTTCCAGATATACACTTACATTAACCCGGCCTGCCATTGGTTGTCTGTCAATATTCACTTTACTAACAATGACACCGTTACGTGAAATTAATTGATCTAACCAGTTCATCACATTATCAAAGGGAACATTATCTAATGACACACGTAAATTATTATTACTGTCTGACTTTATTTTTAGCGCATTCGCTAAACCATTTTTTCTAGCGGCTGTGTTAATTGCATTATTCAAAAATTGCCGACCTGGTTGCGAAACAATCGTGCTTGAGCCACGTAGAGCCTGTATTTTTTTTGCTTGTTGTTGCATTTTTATAAACTGCCTTTTCTGTGCATCAACTCGAATAGTTGTATTAGTGACACTCTCAGTAAATGGTTTCCAGATAAACTGATATGGAATCACCAGTATTAACAGCAACCCGGTAATAATGACCAGGCTTCTTTCTCGCGACTCAAGATTTTTGAAATATTCTTTTATCTCACTCATGAGCTTAGCCTTTTGATTTCAATTCGACTAACCACTCGCTCTTTGGTTTGCGATGCCGATTTAATATCAACTTTCATTCCGGCTTTTTCGATAAGGTTTTTTTCAAGTTTGTTTAAAGCAGAAAAATTCTTTACATCTGTTTCAAGATCAATTCGACCTTTCTGATAACGTATGGAACGAATATAAAGACCCGGTGTTGAACGTAATATAGGCGAAACACGAACTAGCATTTCAGAAAAACTTGATTCACTATTTCCGGTTTGACCTTCTAATTTATCCAGCTTTTGCTGCATTTGCACTGCAGCATTAACAACCCGTTTAGCTTGCGGAAAGGTCTTTTTATAAAGCGAAACCATTGACTCTGATAAACCTTGACTTTCATTATTCAAGGAAACGTAATCAATAATTTTAGTTAGCACATTAAATAACAATAATATACTCAGCATAATTGCAGACGGATACCATTTTTTTAGGTGGCCTTTTACTTTTTCCTTGCGGCTAAACTCTCCAAAAAGCAGGTTAACAGGAGCTTCGTAATCAAAATGTTCAGCCAACCATATTAAACTGTCTCTATCAAAACTATTAACATGCAACTCAATACCCGAGTCCAGACTAACATCGTTAGAATTTATATTAATATCTCGACAATCAATAATATCAATGCGTTCAGGCTTTACACCTTCCGCATCGGCAATCGTTGTTGTTATTAGTTGATTCAAGTTACTGTGGTCGACAGCAAAGCCGGAATGAACACCCGTGCGAGCAATAGAACGAGTATCTTCCAGTAAAATAGTCCAGGTGCCGATGCCTGTTGATAATGCCATTGTATCGGGCACCATCACATCAATGCGCAAACCAAGCTCTTCGCATATTTCTGTCCACATCTTCATGCGGTCACGATTAACGATAGACACAACATACTTACCATTACCATGGCGTGGACCAAGCACAAAATGCAGGTCGGTCACATCATCTATAAGCTGATCTTCCAGTGCAAACGGCAGCGCTGTTAACAAGCGCTGTCGATTTTGTCCAGGTAAGCTTACTTCTGTTACCACCACATCTTCACCAGGAACAATAACAATAACGCGTGCTTCCCGTGCTGCTTTAGCGGCAGAAATTAATGGCCCCTTGATTAAGGTTCCAAGTGGCTTACCATTATCAAATAGTACCCAGCGACCATGCGCCGGCGCTTCATCGTTCGGTTTAACTGAATCTAAAAAAATAAATAGCTCACGTGCCATTTATATTCTCCGTTGACTACGTAGTAACACTTTAATGCCCACTTTATTTTTATCTGCCTTTTTTCTATACAGAACACTATATAATTCGGATCTAGAGTTGCCAATAATTGAACGTGCTCTTAGTAAGAAATAACTACTCTTTACATCTAGTAAGTTTCTATTGATATTTTTACCCTTAACGTCAGGATGCTCCAGGAATTCATCAACCGTATCAAAACCTTTGTTATCACGGCTTTTAACAATATCTTCTGCCTGAGCAATACTAATTTGATTTGACAGGCTGCTTATTAACATTGCATTCGCTGTATTAACATTTATTACATTAACAGAATCAGGTAAGGCAACTAAATAGCGGGAAATCGCATCGTATGTCTTAAAAGTAAAACCATTAACTTTTATTAATTCGGATGTACTTGCCATTGGCTTATTAGCCGTAACGTAAGGGATCCGCCTATTTAAATACTCGCCGTCTTCCGCACCATTAGGCGGTGTTGCATCCTGATCTTTATCCATCCAGTCAACAATTGCCTGCTCAATATCATTGGGAATCGTTACATTACTTTGTTGACTGTCTATCTCTCTAAGTAAATTTTTTAATACAGTAATGCTTTCTGATACAGGCTTCCCGGCAGCATCAATAATGCTATTAATATTAAAATAGGCCTGTAAGTCTTCGATGCTACCCTGGATAGTCCCGCCATCAACGGGAATAGGGGGTAACTTGGTGGCCCAGTCATCCTGAAGTGAATCAGTTTCGTTATTCCTAGCATCATCTACAAGGATATCTTTTGCCCAATCTTCAGCACCTAACAGGTACATATATGCCTGTTCATTATTTAAAAGATTTTCCGTTCTTCGCGTACTTAATTTTTGCTTCGAAGCTATACCAGTGGCAATAATAGTCACCAACGCAACAACTAGTAATACCATAATAAGTGCGATGCCTTGCTGCTGCTGTATTTTTGTTTTATTTAATCTTTTCATTTTTATATCGTTTCAGGGAATTCAAACACCCGAGTAAATCGGCCCCAATCTTCTAATTCTAGTGTCACTTCGATAAGCTTTGGTAACTTATTATTTGTTTCACCTGTCTTCAGATTAGGCCAGACTGATACCCAATTATTAGCCTGGTTATTACTCAGACCCAATGTAGTATTGCCATTAGCATTTAAAAAACGTAAATTAAAAGCGTTTATATCATTTAACAAAACCGTTTTCATTGGCATACTGTCAGCAGCCCGATCTAAAACAAACCAACGATAACGATACAATTTATTGTCTTCAATACCATACGCCACTCGCTGTAATGAACTTCTGTTTATTCTTGCCGGATTAGGATAACCAGCACGGGTCAATTCCAGTTTATACTTCCCCAGCTGATTCGATAATAATGCTGGTAACTCATCTCCAAATTGTCCACGAACACCACGATTAATCAGCTGCCGTGTATCCCTGCTAATATACATAAAAGCTAACTGTAACTCGGTTAACCGGTCTGTGTACCTGTCTGTCGCAGACCTAACCTGAAGCACTTCGGTTAAACCACCAAAGATCATAACTGACATAACTGCAAAAATACTAAGTGCAACGAGTAACTCTAATAAAGTAAAACCGTGTTGTTGTCTATGTTCAGGTAGTTTCATTTTGCGATACCACTCAAAAAGGCATTAAAACGAATAACAGGCTGTTCTTTATTCGCTTTTTGTTCTTCGTCTTTATAAACACTCACTTCGACACGATGTATCGACTTATTTTCCGTTTTAACGAATTTTGCAACCCAATACCATTCCTGTTTGCCCATCATATCGTCACCCGTCAGAGTACTACTCGATATAAATTGACGAGAACGCCACTCTGTTACTTTATTAATAGCAACCCATTGGGCAAATGTTTTATCACGTAGCTCGTTAGCATTATTCACTTTTTGAGCTGCGCCCTTTACCAGAGCGGTTAGTGCTAAAGCAACAATAAGTAAAGCTGCCATAACTTCTAACAACGTAAAGCCTTTATGAGTTATTACTCGGCGCTTTAAAAAAAAATGTTGCCGATTAAAAGCAGGCTTCATTTAATTATCCTGCTTTCGCTGAATTTTTAATTCGCCATTAATACGTCCGGAAATTTCATAATATTGTTCCAGATCACCTATTTTTAAAACGATAACAAATGGCGTTAACTCGCCACTTGATAATATATACATACGAATAGCTTGCTCTTCTTCCTCGCTCGTTTTACCACCTAATTCCAGTGTTTCATTTTCAATTTTCAAGTCCACTTCAATACCGGCTGTTAATGAGCGTTTTCTAAATAATTTATCGCCTGGAATATCAATCCACTCATATTTTTTGTTTCTTTCATTAAACACTGACTTCTTAAAAACATAGCCATCACGTTCAAGTTCCAGCGCTAACTCAGTCGAATTTAATATTGATTCTTCCTGGGCTAATTTAATTAAACCATAAAGCCGGTTCGATTCCTGTTCCAGCTTGTCTGACAAGCCACCATCACCGAATGCAAACATACCCAGCCCTAACATAATGCCCATAATGGCCATAACAACCAATATTTCGATTAGAGTAAAACCGTTATGTAAGCGAGTTACATTTCTCCTTGTTAGCATTGTTAATGGCCATGCGTTATAAGTTGAACAACTTAGTTAATATTCCAGTTTCCAATATCGTCTTCACTTTGTTGCTGGTCTGGACCGTATGAGAAAATATCTGTTGCACCTTTAACACCCGGGTTTAAATATAAATAGGGATTGCCCCAGGGATCATTTTTTAGTTTCTTAATATAGCCTCCAGTCTTATAATTTTTGGGCTCAGGAGCACCAGCAGGTTTTTTTGCTAATGCTTCCAAACCTTGATCAGTTGACGGGTAAACGTAATTATCAAGTTTATAACGATCTAGTGCTGACTCAAGTGACGCGATATCCTGTTTGGCTTTAACGATTCGAGCTTTACCGGGTTCATCCATAATGTTTGGTAGTACAACGGCACCCAAAATACCTAAAATAACCACCACCACCATCACTTCGATTAAGGTAAAACCTTGTTGAGAGATTTTTGTTAAAGAAAGATTGCTATAGTTTATCTGTTTCATATTTGTTTCCTGACGACTAAATTTATTGTACAAGCTGGTTTAGATTAAAGATTGGTAGCAGTATTGCTAGCACTATCATAAGCACTACAACCGCCATAATGACTATCAACATAGGCTCCAGAATACCCATTAATGTTGATATCAGTGTTTCAAGTTCCTGTTCCTGGTTCACCGATGAACGTTCCAGCATGTCATCCAGGTTGCCACTCACTTCACCACTGGCGATCAGGTTAACAACAATAGGCGGGAAATAACCACTCACATCAAGCGATTTGGCTAAATTGGAGCCTTCTCTTACTCTCGCACCGGCATCTAATATAGCATGACGCATCGGTAAATTTTCGACTACCTGGCCAGATATTTTAAGTGCTTCAAGAAGAGGCACACCACTTGCAACCAGGATACTTAAGGTTCGGGTAAAACGTGCGGTATTCGCCCCTCGTGTTAAACGCCCAACTAGCGGTAACTTTAAAAATATCTCATGTATCTTTTCTTTTCCCGCAGGTTGTTTGTACAACATACTGAAGCCCATTGAAATAACAACAATAACGCCAACAATAAGCAACCAGTAGTCTCTTAAAATATCACTGGATGCAATCATAACAAGCGTAATCGTGGGCAGAGTCTGACCGGAGTCTTCAAACACTTTAACAACTTCAGGTACTACGTAGGCAAGTAAAAATGAAACAATAGTAATGGCCATAAAGGTTAAGATAGCCGGATAAATAAGTGCCATTCGAATTCGGTTTTGTAATTGCTGGCGGCCTTCGGTGTAATCAGCTAATCGCTCTAAAACAAGATCAAGATGACCGGTTTGTTCACCCGCCGCAACGGTCGAACGATACAAATTATTAAACACATGTGGAAATTGCGCCATACCATCGGCGAGTGAATGTCCTTCTAAAACCTTAGCGCGAATGCCCAGCAATAAACGTTGCAGGCGCGGCTTTTCTGTTTGTCTGGATACCGTGGCGGTTGCTTCATCGAGTGGTAAGCCTGACTTGGTTAAGGTGGCAAGTTGTCGGGTAATTAAAGACAGGTCGGCCGCACTAATACTGCGTTGCATATTAAAACGAGCGGATGACTGACGCGATTCACGTTCGGCCGCTTCGTCTACCGAGACCGGCAATAAACCCTGGTCACGTAATAACTGACGAACATGTCGCGCAGAGTCACCTTCTATCATACCTTTCTTTTTGCGACCTTCTTTGTCTAAGGCAACATATTCATAAGCGGCCATGGTTAAGCGTCCTCATGAGCGACACGGGTAATTTCTTCCAGAGAAGTATCACCTGACAAAACACGCCGAATACCATCTTTGCGCATGCTGCTCGACATTGTTCTGACATGTTGTTCAATAACTTGTTCACTTGAACCTTCATGAATCATTGAGCGCAGTTTATCGTCAACTTCAACTAACTCATAAATACCTAAACGGCCTTTATAACCCAGGTTACTACAGTCATCGCAACCTAAGGGCTCATAGATAACCGGTGGTGTTTCCGGCGCAACACCTAATGCTAAACATTCTGCAACATTGGCCGTTTTTGCCTGCTTACATGAGGGGCATAATGTTCTAACCAGCCTTTGAGCTAAAACACCTAACAAACTGGAAGAGAGTAAGAACGGTTCCACGCCCATATCTCGCAAGCGCGTAATTGCACCAATAGCGGTATTAGTATGTAAGGTGGAAA
Source organism: uncultured Thioalkalispiraceae bacterium (assembly GCA_964504295.1). Taxonomy (GTDB): domain Bacteria; phylum Pseudomonadota; class Gammaproteobacteria; order UBA6429; family Thiohalophilaceae; genus SZUA-37. The sequence continues at coordinate 38,785 of CAZDEC010000010.1, read as the reverse complement.
AAACCAAATGGCCGGTTAAACTGGCTTGCACAGCAATTTGCACGGTTTCAAGATCTCGAATTTCACCCACCATCACCACATCAGGATCCTGACGAAGTATGGCACGCAAACCACGAGCAAAGGTTAACTCAACTTTGGTGTTAACCTGGGTTTGGCCAATGCCATCAATATAGTACTCGATAGGATCTTCAACTGTCATAATATTACGACTGGCGTCGTTTAATCTTTCTAATGCAGCGTATAGCGTTGTGGTTTTACCTGAACCAGTTGGGCCAGTCACTAATACGATGCCATGAGGGCGACGAATTAATCGGTCAATGGTCACTGTTGTTTCAACTGCCATACCCAGTTGAAATAAATCCAGGCGACCCGCTTGTTTATCTAATAAACGCAGTACCACACGTTCACCATGACCGGATGGTAATGTGGATACCCGTACGTCAACCGCTCGCCCGGCTATGCGCAAAGAAATCCGACCATCTTGTGGTAGACGTTTTTCAGCAATATCAAGTTTTGCCATAACTTTAATGCGTGAAGTAATCAGTGGCGCTAGAATACGTTGAGGTTGTAATACTTCTCGCATCACGCCATCAACACGCATGCGAACTAAAAGTCGGTTCTCGAAGGGTTCAATATGAATATCAGATGCGTTTTGTTTTACTGCCTGGGTCAGTAAAGCATTTATTAAACGAATGATAGGTGCATCGTCTTCTGTTTCTAACAAATCTTCAGTTTCAGGAAGTGCGTCGGCAAGACTTTCTAAATCGAGCTCATCTCCAATCCCTTCCATCATTTCCATTGCTTCATCGGAATGTGATTCGTAACTTGCCTGTAACACTTTATCAAATGCTTCTTTGTCAATAGAACGAATTTGTAAAGGCACACCATAATGACGTCGAAGTTCTAAAAGGATTTGCGTGTTAACGCCGTCAACATGGGTGATTTCAACATGATCATCGTACAAGCCGGTGACAAGTACACCATGCCGCTTGGCAAAAGCAAATGAAAGTAATGCGCGAGTACCGGCACTTCGTTCTATTGTTGCTATATCACTCAAGGTTACTGACTCCCTTACTCAGAAGGCTCATCGAGTGTTGGTGGCACCGTGTTGATTTCTTCAGTTTGCTTCGCTACTGAATTTTCTTGAGCTGTTGTTTCAACCGGTGGCATTTGTATCTTACTGAATGAAGCGGGGGGTTCATTACCTTCCATACTGGGTGGCATAATAATAGCACTATCTGAGTCCACCGATGCATCATACTCCGGCGGCAAACTTAAAAATTCTTTCATTTCCGGTAGTAAAGGTGATTGTTCATCGTCTAATAACCTGACACCACGTTCACGAATAGCAAGCTGCTTGGCACGAATATAATCATACTTTTCATTGGTTAAACTTTGTAACATCGCATCATCTTTCATTATTTGCGGATGAATAAAGACCATAAGATTCGTTTTAACTTTTGTTGTTTTATTATATCTAAAGAGCAAGCCCAAAATAGGAATATCACCTAGAAAAGGAACCCTTTGTTCATTTTCACGAAGTGACTCTTCAATTAAGCCACCCAGTACAACAATACCGCCATCTTCTACCATAACCGTGGTTTTTATTGAGCGTTTGTTGGTAATTAAATCAGAACCAACTGTGCTAGGACTCAGGCTGGAAACTTCCTGCTCCACATCAAGTTTAATCGAGTTTCCTTCATTTATCTGTGGTTTAATTTTTAGCGTTAACCCCACATCCTGACGTTGAATCGTTGTAAAAGGATTGCTAGGGGTAGAACCACCCGTCCCAGTGCCACTAAAAGAGCCTGTTATAAAGGGAACGTTCTGGCCTACAACAATCTTCGCTTCCGTATTATCAATTGTTACCAGGCTTGGTGTTGATAGTATATTGGTGCCCACATCTTTGGATAATGCACGTATTAAAGCCCCCACTCGACTGGCTCCAATTAAGTCTCCTACACCCAGAGTTAAACCAACCGCTGGTGGTGGTACATCTGACAATAAATTAAGTGCACTATAACCATTATCAAAGTTGATCAAACCAACGGGGCGGCTTGCACTTGTTCCTCCACCAGCCCATTGAACGCCTAACTCTCTGGTTGCTTCTTCAGACACTTCGGCAATAACAGATTCAACAAGCACCTGCGCCTGCCGAATATCAAGCCGCCGAATGACCGACTTTAAGGAGCGAACAATATTCGCCGGTGCCGAAATAACCAGTGCATTGGTACTTTCATGGGCTTCAATAATAATATTTGCCTGGGCAGAAACACCTTTAGCTCCTTTACCTTTTTTAGCCAAACTCTTACTAATACCAGTTAAAACAGGAACCAGATCCTTTGCCACAGCATTACGTAAATAAATAACATGAGTATAGCCCCCTGTTTCTAATGGCGTATCTAAATGTGATATTAATGCGCGTGTTCGTAAGCGGGACGATCTTGGTCCACCTAACAAAATACTGTTAGTTCTATCGTCAGCAACGGCATTTAAACTTTTCTTTTGTTTCGTATTCTGTCCATTGAGTTGTTGTAAAATTCGAATAATTTCCGAAGCCGATGCATGTTCCAGAGAAATTACTTCAACCTCATCCCCTGTTGCCTGATCGATACGACGTATAATTTTTTCCAGTCTTGAAATATTGGCTGCACTATCTGAAATAACCAGTACATTTGAAGCCGGATAGGCCGCTAAATGACCACGCTGCGGCACAAGCGGACGTAAAATAGGAACAAGCTGCGCAGCATCAACATACTTAACCTCAACAACGCGTGTTACAAAAGCATCACTGCCGTTATAAATCCTTTTGTTCATAAAAGGGATCGCGTCTTGCTTAGCATTTACTTCTGGAACAATTTTAGTCACATGAGGTCCGACAACCGCAGCAAAACCATGTACTTTTAAAACCGATAGAAAAACCTGATAAACATCTTCACTCGGCATTTCTTTATTAGAAATAATGGTTACCTTACCTTTAACGCGTGGATCAATAATAAAATTCATTCCTGTAATGCGCGAAACAGCATTAATTAGGGCATGAATATCAGCATCGACAAAATTCAATGTATGCGTTTGAACTTCTTCCGTTTTGCTATTACTCTCAATACCACTAATTGCTGGAGCACCAATCGCAAATTGCTGCCCCCCTAAGTGTATCGATGCAATGACAAATAATTGCAAAATGTTTTTTGCAGAAATTATATTTTTTACTGACATTTTAATTTTTCTTGGCCTGCTCATAATATTTTTAAACTTAAAACTCATTGTATTCAATTCGATGCACTCCTTGAAAACTACATCTGCACATTGACTGTTTGTGGAATACCTTTACGCTTAAAATCAATACTCAAAGGTGTTCCATTTTTCAAAGATGACAATAATTGCTCATACGCACCACTCACATTAGTGGTAATCAAAGTTCCATTGATAGCAGTTATCACATCAGTTGGCAGTATACCTAGACTTCGCATAACGCTCGGATCATTATGATTAAAGGTAAAACCTTCCGTCGTACCATCAGCACGGTTGACCACTGGCTCTAACCGAGCATTTTCCATAAATTTTTGTGGCGATCTAACAAATGTTTCTCGTAGTTTTCTGAGCCGATTCGTATTCGGTAATGTACGCACACTTCGACGACTACGTTTACCTGCACGATTAGAGGCGACCTGAATATTATTTAATTTCAGCTGTGGTAAGGCGAGAGATTCCAAACGACCATTCCTGTTCAAAATAACCTCCTTCGCTCTGACTTCATGCAATACAGCGCCGCTTGGTAAGCGCTCGCCAACCTTAAATGTACGCCCCCTTGCATTTTTACTCTCGGCAATAATTGCAAAGGCCTGCATTGGGTTGGTTGAAGCAAAAACACCTTTTAAAACAAGGCGTAACTTTGTTTTTGCTATTCGAGCTGTACTGGCAACCTGTTTACCTTGCGACTGGCCAAATAAATGCAATCGGCTAACCGAGGTCAAACGTGCTTTCGACTGATTAGTCTGTTGCCCCGTCTTTACCGCTGCAACGTTGTAATCCACTGCCGGCGAAAATAGTAGCCAGGTAAAATTAGCTGTAAATTTCGCCAATAAAACAATAAATAAAATGTTCAGCCAAAAGGGAATATGTGAAACCCAGCTTGCTTGCAAAAGCGCAACGGGATCGAGCTTACCCGCCATTTGGGTAAATCTATCGCTCATATTGTGTGCTTCAGCTGCCATATTATAAAATTCCAGAAACAACGTAGGTTTGTCTTTACTTTTTACCCTGAATTCATCAAAATATCAATTAGTTATAGAGTATAGTTAAAAATGTTTCGAGTTGTAACCAATAGTTAGTTAATTTTAATAATTAATTGCCTATAGTGTAACAATTAATAATGACAATTCGATCATACAAGCTTATTTCAATGACCAGATTTAAACAGTTGAAAAAAATACCACTATGCTCGATTTAATGAATATAACTTGTTGTTTTTAATTGTTTAATTAAATATGACTTGGATTGCATTTTTAGATATTTCATCTGAATTAGCGTATTTGCTGTGCTAAGCTATATAGAAGGTGTTATAAACAAACTATGCAGGTTAACTCTATGAAATATAAAATAAGCTATATAAATCAAGGATTTACACTTATTGAATTAATGATTGTTATCGCCATTATCGGGGTACTTTCTGCCGTAGCCATACCCGCCTATAACGGCTATATGGAAAGTGGCCGCATTGCAGAATGCAGTAACGAAGTAGCAGCCATTAAATTAGCGCAAAAACAGTATTTTTTGGAAAATAACCGTTATTTTCCTGGGGTCGGCACAGCAACTGGTAGCGCAGATACATCAACTGATACTAATGACTATAAAAATATCGAAAATAAGAGTGGAGGCTACTTCCGCTCAACTTATCGAGAGCATGGCGCCATTGGCAGCACAATGTATAACGCACACGTTAATTGTGATTATAAAATCACCTCTCTTACGAGTGGCTCAGGATATGAAATAGAAGTAACAGGTATTCGAAGTTTACAGAACGCAAGTCTTAGCGCCTTTACAATGACCATAAACTAATTATTATATAAAACAATAACAAGTAGACTTAAACTTAAAAGATAATGGCAACTCCCAATGCAAAAATACAATTAGGCGGACTCGCTCGAAAAATTGTCCAGGATGGTCTTATCGATGAAGCTAAGGCCATTGCGGCTCAAGCCGCTGCGATTAAAGAAAAAGTTCCTTTTGTTTCTTATGTTGTTTCAAAAAAATTAGCGAATAGTGCTGATATAGCCACTGCTGCATCGAATGAATTTGGTGTTCCGGTGGTTAATATTGAGGCGGTTGAAATTGAAGCCGACGTTATTAAGCTGGTAAAGGAAACACTGGTTCGTAAACATAACACTTTACCCCTATTTAAACGTGGCAACCGTTTATTCATCGCAATATCCGACCCGACTCAACTACTAGCAATCGATGAAGTTAAATTCCATGTTGGTATGTCAACTGAAGCTATTCTGGTTGAAGAAGATAAATTACAGGTGGCTATCGATAAAGCCATGGAGGATAACGATACCTCTCTATCCGATCTTGCCGACGGTGATTACGACGATCTTGATTATGTTGATGAAGAAACTGAAAACGATGACCCCAGCGGGGATTCGGATATTGACGATGCCCCTGTTGTTCGTTTTGTAAATAAAGTATTGCTCGATGCCATTAATAAAGGCGCATCCGATATTCATTTTGAACCCTACGAAAAAAATTACCGGGTTCGTTTTCGACAAGACGGCATTTTACACGAAGTGGCGACACCGCCTATCGGTATGTCAAACAAATTATCGGCCCGCCTAAAAGTTATGTCACGTCTGGATATTTCAGAACGGCGAATTCCACAAGATGGCCGTATAAAATTAAATTTATCAAAGAATCGATCGATTGATTTTCGTGTTAATACCTGCCCAACTTTATTTGGCGAAAAAATCGTACTGCGTATTCTCGACCCGAATAGTGCCAAAATGGGGGTTGAGGCATTAGGTTTTGAGGATGAACAAAAAGAGCTCTACCTTCATGCCTTATCAAAACCTTATGGCATGATTCTAGTTACGGGGCCAACTGGTTCAGGTAAAACAGTTTCTCTATACACGGGTGTAAACATTCTGAACCAGCCAGGCGTGAATATATCGACAGCCGAAGACCCGGTTGAAATAAATATGCCCGGAATTAATCAAGTTAATGTAAACAATAAAGTGGGGCTTAATTTTTCAAGCGCCCTGCGTGCTTTCCTTCGGCAGGATCCGGATATTATTCTTGTTGGTGAGATTCGAGATCTTGAAACAGCTGAAATTGCAATCAAAGCAGCACAAACTGGTCACCTTGTTTTATCCACACTGCATACTAATGATGCGCCGCAAACACTCACACGTTTAATTAACATGGGCGTACCGGGTTACAATATTGCGTCATCAGTGCACTTAATTGTTGCGCAACGTCTCGCCAGACGCCTATGTACCCAATGTAGAAAAAAATTAGATATCCCTAATGAATCCTTATTAGAAGAAGGTTTTTCAAAGGAGGAAATATCAAAAGGGCTAACCATTTATGGTCCACAGGGCTGCGACCGTTGCTCTGAAGGCTATAAGGGACGGGTTGGTATTTATCAGGTAATGCCTATATCTGAAGAGATGGGACGTATTATTATGGAGGGTGGCAACGCATTAGTCTTAGGCAAACAGGCTCAAAATGAAGGCGTACCCGACTTAAGACAATCAGGCCTTAGAAAAGTTAAAGATGGTATGACCAGTCTTGATGAAATTAATCGTGTTACTAAAGAATAAGATTAAGGAAAACCAACATGGCGACAAAAACAAAAAAACAAGACGTCTTTATTTGGGAAGGCAAAGATAGCAAAGGCAAAAAAGTTAAAGGTGAATCGGCTGGTGCCAATATGTCGTTGATTAAAGCAACTTTGCGTCGTCAAGGTATTAATCCCAGCAAAATAAAAAAGAAAAGCAAACCGTTGTTCGGTGGAGGTAAGGGCAAGATAAAGTCCAAAGATATCTCCATATTCAGTCGCCAACTAGCCACCATGATGGATGCCGGGGTACCCCTCGTTCAGGGTTTTGAAATTATTGGTCGAGGGCATGAAAATAAAGCAATGCAAGAATTATTACTGACCGTTAAAACCGATATTGAAGGTGGTAGTAACTTATCCGATGCATTAGCCAAGCACCCATTCTATTTTGATGAACTCTACTGCAATCTTGTTCAAGCGGGTGAACATGCTGGTATTCTAGATAGCATTCTCGATAAAATCGCGACCTATAAAGAAAAAACAGAATCGATAAAAGGCAAAATTAAGAAAGCCCTTTTTTATCCAACCGCCGTCATCGGTGTTGCTTTTATCATTACCGCTATTTTAATGATATTTGTTATACCAATGTTTGAAGGTTTATTCTCAGGCTTTGGTGCTGATTTACCTGCCATTACACGATTTGTAATTAATCTTTCAAAATTCTTCCAGGATTGGTGGTGGGCCGTGTTTGGCGGAATTGGTTTAACTATTTACGGCATTATGCAAATGAAAAAACGCTCAACAAAGTTTAACCACGCGATGGACAGGACTATGTTAAAAATCCCCATCATTGGTAATATTTTAGAAAAAGCCGCAATTGCACGTTTTGCAAGAACCCTGGCAACCATGTTTGCCGCGGGGGTACCACTTGTTGAGGCAATGGTCTCCGTCTCGGGCGCGGTCGGCAATATTGTTTTTAAGGATGCAGTACTTGTAATGAAAGATGAAGTAGCAACCGGTACCCAACTGAATGTTGCCATGAACCAGTCTGGTCTTTTCCCTAATATGGTTATACAAATGACCGCGATTGGTGAAGAAGCAGGTTCGGTTGATACAATGTTAAGCAAAGTAGCCGACTTTTATGAAGAAGAAGTGGATAATGCCGTTGATGGTATGAGTACATTACTGGAGCCTTTAATTATGGCCATATTGGGTGTGGTTATTGGTGGTTTAGTTATAGCAATGTATATGCCTATCTTCCAAATGGGTAAAATTGTTAGTGGCGGCGGTTAATCACTTCTAAAAATAACAATGCAATTCATTGAATTATTACAGCAACTGCCGATGCTTGTTTATCTATTCGCGATAGTACTCGGCTTAATCATTGGCAGCTTCTTGAATGTCGTTATTTATCGCCTGCCCAAAATGTTAATACATGACTGGTCTCAGGATTGTGTTAACTTTTTAGGTGAGCAGGACAAAGATTTTTCTTATAAAAAAACGGCATTAGATACTCCTTTTAATCTGGCATACCCCCCTTCTACCTGTCCACACTGCCAGCATCGAATTTCCGCTATCGAAAATATCCCAATAATAAGTTATTTATTTCTCAAAGGCCGTTGCCATAAGTGTAAGACTGCAATATCACTACGATATCCTTTGTTCGAATTACTTACCGGTATTATCACTTTTATGGTTGTCTGGCAATTTGGATTGAGCTGGCAAACATTTTTTGCACTATTGTTAAGCTGGAATTTAATCGCATTAAGCGGAATAGATTTTGATCACCAATATCTGCCCGATTCTCTAACGCTACCTTTTTTATGGTTAGGATTGCTGCTCAATTCGTTTAATCTTTATGTCGATTTACACAGTGCAGTGATTGGAGCAATAGCAGGCTACTTAAGTTTATGGCTGGTATTTCATATATTCAAATTTATTACAAAAAAAGAAGGTATGGGCTATGGCGATTTCAAGCTACTCGCCTTATTCGGTGCATGGTTTGGCTGGCAGTCTTTAGCGGCAATCATATTACTTTCATCCATTGCCGGCGCCTTTATCGGCATAGGTTTAATTGTTTTTAAAAACCAGAGCCTCAGTAAAAAAATCCCTTTTGGTCCCTACCTTGCAATCGCGGGATGGATATTTCTGCTTTTTGGTGATGCCATTAATTCAAGGTACTTACAATATGTTGGCCTACAATAAGCTTTACATCTCAAAGTAAGTTTTATAATCTCGTTTCTATAATAACCATAACCTCATAAACAAAGATCATGCTAAAAATTGGACTCACCGGTGGCGTTGGAAGTGGTAAAACCACGGTCAGCGATCTTTTTGCTAAGTTTAACAAATCTGAAAATCTGGTTTCTATTGTTGATACCGATATTGTTGCCCGGCAAATTGTTGAAGTGGGTAAACCCACCTATAATTTAATTGTTGATGCATTTGGACATTCAATTCTTAATAACGATTTATCGATAAATCGTGCAGCCTTGAGAAAAATTATCTTTACTGATCCAGAATCTAGGAGTCTGTTAGAATCCATTACGCATCCAGCAATTCAAGCTGAAGTCGCCGACATATTGACTAAGCTGAACTCCAAATATTGTATTATTGTGATTCCACTGCTTTTTGAAACAAAATCTGATTATCAGCTTGACCGTGTTCTCGTAATAGATTCTGATAAAAACCTGCAAATTGAGCGTACCACTCTTCGAGACCGTGTATCGGCTGAAGATGTCGATTTAATTATCCGATCTCAGGTCACTCGTGAATACCGGCTTAAACATGCAGATGACGTGATAATCAATAAAGGCTCAATAGATGAGCTGCTTCCACAGATAGCCAAATTACACCATATATATTTAAATACAGCTCATACTTAAATCTATAAAATAAACATAAATTGTCACAATTACGCTGATCTTACGTATTCATTTTTAAACAATTTTTATATAATGCCAATCTATGACAGATACCGTAACGTATGAATTACCATTAAATGAACGCATTCGCACTTTTATGCGTCTTGAGCATTTATTTGGTCAGGCCTCGTACACTCTTAGAGGATATTCTACCTGGGACAGCCGAGCGACTCTCGCTGTACTAGTCGATATACTTGAATTGCTAGCAAGAAGTGACTTTAAAACCGAGCTGATTAAAGAACTCGAATATATTCATGCATCCTTATCAACACTTGCAAACACACCAGGGGTTGATCCCGAACAGCTCACAACCGTTCTCGATCAAATATCAAGCTCGGTCAATAATTTACACCAAACTGACGGGCAACTTGGGCTAAGCCTGCGAAATAATGAAATTATATCCACATTATTACAGCGCAATACCGTCATAGGAGGAAGTTGTAAATTTGACCTTCCTGCTTACCACTTCTGGTTACAACAACCAGCAGAATCACGTATTAAAAAAGTTGAAGACTGGTACGATAAACTAAAAATTGTTAACCACCCCATTGCACTGATACTTGGAATTTTAAGAGAAAGCACCAACCCACATCAACAACTCGCTGATAGCGGCTTCTATCAGCAATCTCTCGGCTCTAATGTTGAAACCAAATTAATTCAGGTAACAATTAATAGTCAATTGCCCTATTTTGCCGAACTAAGTGGCGGCAAGCATCGCTTTACAGTTCGATTTTTGGAACCCCGTGACTCCGGTCGGCCTATGCAAACCAATGATAATGTCAATTTTGATTTAAACTGTTGTAACTTATAATAAATATGAAAGTTAACTGCCCCACATGTTACAAAAAAATTATCTGGTCAACAAAAGAACCGTGGCGTCCATTCTGTAGCGAGCGCTGTAAGCTAATCGACCTTGGCGAATGGGCAGGTGAAAACCATCGTATTGCAGGCGAACAAGCCCACATGGATACACAACTTGATGAGAGAGATACATCAGACCAGGCATAAACACTAATCAATTTTTAAGGGAATACTTGTTTTATAAATTTCCCCGTTAGTCTCAACCATAAAATTCATTTCCCAATCTGACCGACCACTGGTACAAATGGGTAATAATATTGATGTCTGCCAAATACTATTACTTAAGCGGCTGGCTGCCTGTCTCGTTAATACAAAACTATTCCCCCCCATTGACATGGAACTCATTGAGAACGTTACACTAACTTTTTTTATTATACTTTTAAAATTACTCAAACGTGACTCTAGTCTAAAAGATTTCATCGTTCTAACTTTACTCGCAAAAAACAGTTCAACCAGATGGTCATTAGCCTTATAAATACAGTTTGACTTTAATAAGTCACAACTTGAAACGGTTTCTAAAATCACTATCGGTTTAAGCTTGTTGCTGCCAGGCGATGACACACCTGATTCACGCATAATATAAAAAACAAATGCAACTGAAAAAGTAACACTCAGAGCAATCAAGAAGAATTTTAAACTTTCATTCATTTAACTAGCACCAAAATTCACTGATTGCCGCAATACCAATAGCGCCTGTTTTTTTAGCTTTGTTTAGCAGCGAGCGTTTCATGCCGCCTAAAGCAAAAATAGGAATACTAGATTCACGTAGTATTTCTTCAAGCCCTGACCAATCTAAAATGATTGCGCCTGGATGAGAAAGAGTTTCAAGCACCGGCGACACAACGACAAAGTCAACATTAATACTTATTGCATGTTGCAAATCATTTTTATTGTGTACGGAGGCTGCCAGTAATTTTTTACTACTAATGGGGCGACTACGATAAGACAAAAGTTGTTCCGTGCTTAAATGAACACCATCGATATCATGTTTTTTTGTAAAATCGGCATAGGTATTCACCAGTAGTTTTGCGCCATATTTTTTACATACAGGCTTTGTGATATCAAGTAATTCAATTAATTCCTGTTCCGAAGCATCTTTAGCTCGAAGTTGAATTAATTTAATACCTGATTTTAAACACCGGTTTAAACGTTTTAGGTAATCCTCATTGCTTTCGTATCTTCCTGTTATGGCATAAAAAGAAGGTAGCGATAAACAAGTAAGTATTGCACGATTCGCGACAGGAAAAGAATAGTCAGATAAATCCGAGGCTGAAACCCATTGCAAAGGCTGTTGTTGTTGACTAACGGCAAGGCCGTTAAAGTTATCCACGAGCCAGACATCAAGCAAGACATGTTTATCTGGATAAGCATGAGAAATCTTAATCAAAGGTTTAGCGTGCAGTACCTCAATACCTAACTCTTCATGTAGCTCTCGGCATAGAGCATCATAAACCGTCTCATTTTTTTCGACTTTACCACCTGGAAATTCCCATAAATCACCTTGATGTAGATGCTTTAGGCGTTTAGAAATTAGAAACTGACCATTGCTATGTCTGATGACGCCGACTGCGACATGTGTTTTTGTAGTCACGTAGATATTACATCCAGGTGTTGAATTTTATGAGCGGTATTCAGCGTTAATTTTCACATAATCATATGAAAAGTCACATGTCCAGATTTGAGAGCTTTGCTTGCCTCGCCCAAGTTGTATTTTGATTGTAATATCAGTTTCATTCATTACTTGCTGGCCAAGCTCTTCGTTATAAGATTCTGCACGTCCACCTTTTTCGACAATACAAACATCACCAATAAATATTTTTAGTTGATTAATATCAAGATTTTTAACACCGGCACGACCAACAGCTGCCAGTATCCGCCCCCAATTAGGATCACAGGCAAAAAAAGCAGTTTTCACCAGCGGTGAATGCGCCACCGTATAGGCTACCCGGTCTGATTCGTTAGAATTTTCAGCACCTTCAACCTTGATTGTAATAAGCTTTGTTGCACCTTCGCCATCTCTGACCAGTGCTTTAGCTAGCGTCTCAAAAACTTTATTGAGAGATTCCTGAAATATGTCTATATTTTTTGTGTTAATTTCAACTTCACTCTGAGCAGTGGCCACCAACACACAGGCATCGTTGGTTGAGGTATCGCCGTCCACCGTAATTCGGTTTAATGACTGCGCCGCTGCATTTTTTAAACATTGATCTAATAATGCTTGTTCGATTTTTGCATCGGTCGTTATATAAGCCAACATCGTTGCCATATCAGGGCGAATCATTCCAACGCCTTTGGCAATGCCACTTATCGTTACAACTTGATTATCAATACTCACCTGGCACGAAACGCCTTTGGGAACCGTATCGGTGGTCATAATTGCATTGGATGCTGCAAGCCAGTGATGTGGGTTTAGGTCAACTTTTAAATCCGCAATAACGGCAGTAATTTTTTCAACGGGTAAATTTTCACCAATCACACCGGTTGAAAAAGGTAAAACCTCTTCAGCCTGGCAATTTAATTCAGATGCAACGGCAGCACAACATGCCCTTGCCGCATCCAAACCCGCCTGACCTGTTCCGGCATTGGCATTACCTGCATTAATTAAAAGATAACGTGGTGTTTTATTCTCAAGATGTTTTTTTGCGATAACAACGGGAGCAGCACAAAAAGCATTTTGCGTGAATATACCTGCCACGGTCGAGCCTGCTGCTATTTCTATCAAGGCGAGATCGGTTCTATCGCTATATGAAATACCCGCTGCTGCAGTCGCCAGCTGAATACCCGCGACCGGAAGTAAATGATTTGCATCCTCTAAAATATTCATTGTTTGTTGGCTTTGCCCAGTATGCTAATTTATTTAAATATACCTGTATACTTTCGTATACATTAATACAAAACTAACTCAAACGTCCATGACACTGTTTATATTTTTTACCAGAACCGCAAGGGCACGGTTCATTACGACCTACTTTACGACCATCACGTACAAATGGCGTGTGTTCGTCTTCATTTGAGCCTGTATTGCCATCTTCAGCCATCGCAGAAGCATCATCATGTTGAAAGTTCATATCGGTATCCAGGCCACGTCGTCGTTGATCTTCAAGCGCCTGAACTTCTTCTTCACTTCTTACCTGAACACGACTTAACATGGTTATCACTTCACGATTCATTCGGTCTAATAATTCCACAAACAATTGAAAAGATTCGCGCTTATATTCCTGTTTTGGATTCTTTTGTGCATAGCTTCTTAAATGAATACCTTGCCTGAGTTGATCCATTGTTGACAGGTGTTCACGCCACTGATGATCCAGTACCTGTAACATAACCGCTTTTTCAATATGACGAATAACTTCCGAACCTGATTCCTGTTCTTTTTTAGCATAATCAGACTCTACTTCTTCTAAAATTCTTTCCCGTAGCGTTTCTTCATGTAAGCTATCATCATTTTTTAGCCAGTCTTTTATATCTAACTTAACACCAAACTCGTCTTCCATTGCACCTTCTAGACCAGAAATATTCCATTGCTCTTCCAGGCTTTGTTGCGGGATATAACTATTGACCACCGCATTCACCACATCTATACGTAATTCATTTATTTCTTCAGAAATATCATCTTCTTCCATTAACTCATTACGTTTTCTATAAATTTCTTTACGCTGATCATTGGCAACATCGTCATATTCAAGTAAGTTTTTGCGTGCATCAAAGTTATGACCCTCAACTTTACGCTGTGCATTTTCAATCGCCTTACTTACCCACGGGTGTTCAATTGCCTCATTTTCCTGCATACCTAAACGCTGCATAATAGACGCCATTTTCTCTGATGCAAAAATTCGCATCAAATTATCTTCTAAGGATAAATAAAATCGAGTCGATCCCGCATCACCCTGACGTCCCGCACGACCGCGTAGCTGATTATCAATTCGACGAGATTCATGCCGTTCTGTACCAATGATGCGTAAACCACCGGCGTCTAAAACTTGCTGATGACGTTGTTCCCAATCTTTCTTTGATTTTTCAATTTTTATATCATCTGGTTTCTTTAGACTTGCTATTTCACTATCTAAGTTGCCGCCTAAAACAATATCGGTACCACGCCCAGCCATATTAGTTGCTATAGTAACCGCACCAGGCATGCCTGCCTGTGCAACAATATCAGCCTCACGTTCATGTTGCTTTGCATTTAGCACTTCATGTTTAATCTTTTCTTTCTTTAAAATACCATGCAGGTATTCAGAAACCTCTATCGAGGCCGTACCAACTAGCACAGGCTGTTTATTTTCCTGGCATTGCTTAATGTCTTCAACAATGGCTCTGAATTTTTCAGTCTGAGTTAAAAATATTTGATCGACCTGGTCGATTCTTATCATGTCTCGATGGGTTGGAATAACAACAACTTCTAAACCATAAATTTGCTGGAACTCATAAGCTTCAGTATCGGCCGTACCGGTCATGCCAGACAACGTTTCGTACAACCTGAAATAGTTCTGGAAAGTAATGGAAGCAACCGTCTGGTTTTCCTGTTGTATGTTAACGCCTTCTTTTGCTTCAATTGCCTGATGCAATCCGTCAGACCAACGTCGTCCATGCATGGTACGACCGGTGAATTCATCAACAATAACTATTTCATTATTCTCAATAATATAATCAACATCTTTTTGAAACAGGACATGCGCTCTTAAAGCAGAATTAACATGATGTACCAGGCCAATATTGGCTGGATTATATAAACTTTCATCATCAGCAAGTAAACCGGCAGCAGTTAATAATTCTTCTACATGTTGATGACCAGCTTCTGACAAATGAATTTGTTTAGTCTTTTCTTCTACCGTGTAATCACCCTCACCGTCTTCTTCCTCCTGTTTAACTAATTCCGGAACCAGTTTGTTAATTTTAAAATAGGTTTCAGAGCTGTCTTCTGCAGGACCAGAAATAATAAGCGGTGTACGAGCTTCATCAATTAAAATAGAATCAACTTCATCCACAACAGCAAAATTATGCCCGCGCTGAAATTTATCAGCCACTTCAAAGGCCATGTTATCTCGAAGATAATCAAAGCCATATTCATTATTTGTACCGTAAGTTATATCGGCAGCATAGGCCTCACGTTTTTCATCCGGGTCTTGATCGGCTACAACCACGCCAACGGAGAGACCAAGAAAACTGTAAAGTTTACCCATCCATTCAGCATCACGTTTTGCTAGGTAGTCGTTAACTGTAACAACATGCACACCTTTACCTTCAATGGCATTCAGGTAAACCGCCAGCGTTGACATTAACGTTTTACCTTCACCGGTCCGCATTTCAGCAATTTTACCTTCATGTAGAACCATGCCACCAATCAGTTGCACATCGAAGTGTCGCATACCCAAAGCACGTTGACTTGCTTCACGTGCGGTTGCAAAGACTTCTGACAAAATATCGTCGAGAGTTTTATTTTCTTTTAATTGCTGACGAAATTTTTGCGTTTGATTTTTTAAGTCGTCATCCGACAAAGCCTGAATGTCGGTTTCCAGGCTATTTATTTGATCAACTACTTTTTGCAGCTTTTTTATATAGCGTTCGTTTCGACTACCAAAAATTTTCTTTGCGACTTTTCCAAACATGAAAAACTTCCTAATTTACACTGTAATTATTCTAAAATTTATTGATGACATTAAAGTTATTAAAACTGAATTATTCGTTTCTTTCTCAATGCTACGCCACTTGAAAACCCGGTATCTAACAGCTGCCGAGCCAATCTTTAAAGTTTCAGAGCAGAAAAAACCCCTATTTTACGCTATCTGGACCGACTTTGTCTGATTTGCTGACAGAATTTTTTGCATTCCTGCTTGGTTTAATCTTAATACTGCCGATTGCATCTATTTCAAGCAGTGTTAATGGAAAATCATGCTCGGTTAGTTCTTTTATAAGCTTTGCAGCACGATGCGTAGTATCGATGATTGGCCCGTTTGGTCTTATTTGTCGCGCTGAAACAATCCGGCCAGATTTAAAATCGCCATTTTGATCGACATTTACCGTTAAAATGGCTGCTAATCCATTTATTCCCGCAACATTAATCCCCAGAGTCGTACAAAAATTTCCCAGGCTATAAGCAATAATTTTATCTTTATAAAGCTCAAGCGCTCGAGGCACATGTGGCCCGTGGCCTAAAATAATATCAGCACCTGCATCAATGGCAGTATGAGCAAACAATGCAACATCGCCCCGATTTTCTCCATAAAAATACTCTTCTTCAAAAGGCACATGGGTATGGGATTCACCTTCGGCTCCACCATGGAACGAAACAATAACAATATCATTGACTGCTGAGAGTGACTCAACCGCTTTGCGTACATAATCTAAATCTAAAAAATCATGTGCACCCCGAAATGGCGCAAATGCAATAAGTGAAACATTGAGTCCTTTTATCTCCCATTTTGCAACATCACCCATTAAACCAGAGTGTTGAATACCATGATTATCTAGGACCTGCATAGTAAGTAAGCGGCCACTATCTCCAAAATCACGGGCATGGTTATTGGCCAGACTCATAACATCAAAACCGGCTTGTTTTAAATATTGGGCATAATGAGGTGGCATTCTAAAAACATAACAACGTCTCACATCCGGGCATTCTTTTTCTGCTGTTCCAGCGACACCAAAAGTACCTTCTAAATTCCCAAAGGTGATATCAGCCTGTGATAGAGCTGCCGATACATCTGCGAGCAAATCTTTGCCATCATTTTGAGGTAATCGGTAGTCTGGGTAGTCTGTACCCAACATGATGTCACCAACGGCACTTATAGTAAGGCTTACATCTTTGCGGGCTTTATTATCGTATACAGTTTGAGCTGGTTTATCGGAATGGACAAGGGCAGCCGATTCAATTTGGGTGTTGGGTAACCGTACATCAACACTGGAACAGGCTGATACTAAGGAAATGCTCAGCCCCAAAATAGCTACGGAAAAATTTTTCACTTTTTTCGATTAAACTCTTGGAAAAATATCGAGGAAACGGTCACAGAGGAATTATACACAGCAGACGGATACAGCCATATCACGATTAAGAGATTTTATATTTTCAATTAGAATCAGTCTAATGTAAGACGCCACACAGACAATAATTAATTTAAATCACTAATTTTTAGCAGCGCGAAAAATATAGCGTTTTGGGTTAACTGCTCGTCCATTGTTAAGAACTTCGAAATGAACATGAGGCCCTGTTGATCGACCTGTGGTACCCATTTTGGCTAAAACTTGGCCTTTCTTGATGGTATCTCCTACCTTCACATCTATCTTCAGGCAGTGTCCATAGCGTGTTGAGTAACCTTTACCGTGATTCACTTCAACCAGATTACCGTAGCCTGAGCGTCGTCCCGCAAATGTCACTACACCTGATGCCACAGCAACAATATCTGAACCTAACTTACCAGCAAAATCGATACCTGAATGATGTACCCGCCTACCAGTAAAAGGGTCGGTGCGAATACCAAAATACGAAGATAACCAGCCACGAGAGATTGGCCGACCTGCTGGCTCAACTTCAGCTTGCAGGTTATTGGTCATCATCATGGTTTCTAATACATTAAGTTGACCACTGCGATTATCAAGCTGGCTGGAAAGATCCGACAAGGCAGCCAAAAAGTCATTAACTTCCATAGACTTACCTTTTTGATCCAGTGTATTCGCAGGACCACCTTGAGCCGGTGGTTGAGAAAAATCAAATTCGCCACGTTCCAGTTTAGCCATTGCCGTCAAGCGCGAACCCAGCGCATCTAGGCGAATAACATGAGCCTGCAATTTACCCAATCGGAGTGCCAGTGCATCCATATTTTCACGCGCATCAAGAGTCGCTTCATCTATTTTTAAGCGTTGGGAATCAATTTCGGTTTGATAAGCTAAGTTTAAATCATCAGGATTTGCACGCACATTTTGAACGCCAATTTGATAGCCCAAATAGAGCAACCCTGTTGGCATTAATAAGAAAAACCCCACAACCAAAGCTGCAAGTTTTTTTGACTCCATGACATAAAGTCCTGAAGCCCCTTGTTTTCTCCTAAGTAGTACTATATTCATATGCATACAACCTTAAAACATATATTATTGTTAACGGTCGTTCCCGTTAATTCTTTATAAATATTAGCATGTACTTCTCGACTGTAAAGTAAGATGTACATTTAAGTTTTCATCGCAACCTATTAATTTTAGTATGAAATTACCGAAACAAATTAACAAGCTACTACAAAGTAAAAAGTCAGGATTTGCGGCTCTCATCACAGAAGCGCGTAAACTTGAATTTTTAAACAGCATTCTACTAGACTTACTTCCTGCGCCCTTACCACTGCACTGCCACTTAGCTAAACTTAATAACAAAACACTTATTATTGTTGCCGATTCTGCTATCTGGTCAGCACGATTGCGCTATTCTATCCCTGATTTACTCGCAAAACTAAAACACCACTCACAGTTTTTTATTCCCATTAAAAATATCGAAATAAAAGTGAATCCGAAATGGCATTCAAAGGCCAAACACATGGCATTAAAGCCTAAACGTATTTCAGCCAAAACGTCAAAGTGTCTCCGGGAGACAGCCAATTCAATTGAAAATGAAGAGATAAAAAAAGCTTTACTAAAACTAGCGTCTTATTCTTAAACTTATTTCTATTACAACCATATTCTATTGCAAACTAGCCAAATAACGTATTGATTATATTAGTTTTTTCTTATGTACTGTTATCTATGTAAGATATTACCTACACTTAGTGATGAAATCAAGAGAAGGGAGAGATTAAGATGCTGAAACGGGTTGAATAAAGGAAATAGGGGCTTCTTGAGGGTCGGCAAAGCTTACTTGTTCCCATGCATCTTCTTCTGCGAGCAAGGCACAAAGTAATTTATTGTTTAATTCATGGCCAGATTTATGCCCGGAGAAGGCACCAATCAAACTATGGCCAAGCAAATACAAATCACCAATTGAATCTAAAATTTTATGTTTAACAAATTCATCTGCATAACGCAGACCATCTTCGTTTAATACGCGAAAATCATCCATTACAATTGCATTATCAAGGGTACCACCGAGTGCCAGATTTTTAGAGCGTAAAGCTTCAATTTGATTCATAAAACCAAACGTTCGGGCACGACTCACTTCTTTAACAAACGAGGTGGTTGAAAAATCAATTTCAGCCGTTTGCTTGCCTTCACTGAAAGCGGGATGATTAAAATCAATGCTAAAAGACACTTTAAAACCATCAAATGGTTCAAATTGAACCCATTTATCACCATCATCGAGGCGAACTTTACGTTTGATACGAATAAAACGCTTGGGCGCTTTTTGCTCTTCAATTCCTGCCGACTGAATTAAAAAGACAAATGGACCAGCACTACCATCCATAATGGGCACTTCAGGGGCATTAAGATCAATATAAGCGTTATCGATACCTAAACCTGCCATCGCAGATAAAAGATGTTCAACGGTAGAAATTCGAACGTCACCTTTAACTAACGTTGTCGATAAAGTGGTATCGCCAACATTTTCAGGTGTTGCAGCTATTTCAACCGGTGTATCTAAATCAACACGACGAAAAACAATGCCTGTATCGGCTGCCGCAGGTCGTAAAGTTAAATAAACTTTCTCTCCAGAATGGAGCCCAACGCCCGTTGCCCGAATAATGTTTTTCAATGTGCGCTGATAAATCACTTATTTTGATTCCTATGTAAATACAGTCAAAGCCATAGTTATGGTAAAACTAAGCAAGAGTTAGACCAAAAGGCCTGACCAATGATATGTTTTCCGCTGAACGGCTAATAATAATACAAAAGACACTCCGACAGCAACCCGCAAACACTTAGCGTCTAAAAACTTAGAAACTTGAAAGACTTAGAATAAATAGTAGACAAATAGTTCACTATTCGCCCGTAACTTACTTATTTTAAGGTACTTTATTCAAGTTTTGTGCGCTTAGTCTACTAATTAGTCTGCCTGGCGGCGTAAAAATGCCGGAATATCTAGGTATTCCAAATTTGCATCACTACCGGCACGCGCATTGGTGGAAGTTTCTTGCCGACGTTTAACGGTTGGTCGATCTAACTGCGTATAATCTACTTCACCATTAATCGCTGTATCAACCACCAGGGTTGGAATCTCGGCTGCACTCTGTACTTCGTTACCTAAGCCGGTCGCAACAACCGTGACGCGCAACTCACCCGTCATCGCAGGGTCAATCACCGTACCAACAACAACGGTTGCGTTTTCAGAAGCAAATTCCTTAACGGTATTGCCGACTTCTTCAAATTCGCCAATCGATAAATCCATACCCGCTGTTACATTAACAAGAATACCGCGTGCACCCGATAGGTTGACATCTTCAAGTAACGGACTTGCAATAGCCGATTCAGCCGCTTCACGCGCACGGCCTTCACCACTGGCACGACCCGACCCCATCATTGCCATTCCCATTTCAGACATAACCGTACGCACATCAGCGAAATCGACATTGATTAAACCCGGTCGAGTAATGAGTTCGGCAATACCTTGTACGGCTCCTAACAACACATCATTCGCTGCTTTGAAGGCATCGAGTAAACTCATATTTTTCCCAAGCACGCTCAGTAACTTTTCATTAGGAATAGTGATAAGCGAATCAACATAGGCTTTTAATTCATCAATGCCGGCACTTGCAATATCACCACGTTTTTTGCCTTCAAAAGGAAATGGTCGAGTCACAATCGCTACCGTTAAGATGCCTAACTCTCTGGCAACTTGAGCAACAACTGGCGCACCACCTGTTCCGGTACCACCGCCCATACCTGCGGTTATAAAGACCATATCCGCACCTTCGATAACTTCGGCAATGCGTTCTCGATCTTCTAAAGCTGCCTGGCGTCCAATTTCAGGGTTGGCTCCCGCACCTAAACCTTTTGTAATGTTGCCTCCGAGCTGTAAAACAGTTTTAGCAGAAGAATTTTTTATAGCTTGCGCATCTGTGTTTGCACAAATAAATTCAACCCCTTCTAGCTCCCGGTTAACCATATGTTCAACAGCATTTCCGCCACCACCACCAACACCGATGACCTTGATAACTGCACTCTGACTATATGTATCCATTAACTCAAACATCTTAGACCTCCTCACTGCATTACAGTGCTTTTATAAAATTAAAAATTTCCTTGAAACCAACTCTTCATACGTTGAATAACGCTATTAAAACCACTTCCCATGCGTGCTTCCGATTCACGTAAGCCGCGATTTTGATAACCGAACAACAACAGGCCAACGCCAGTTGAGTGAATCGGTGTACGAACAACATCAACTAAACCTGTCACATATTGCGGCAGACCTAAACGAACTGGCATATGAAATATTTCTTCTGCCAATTCAACAGCACCTTCCATTTTCGAACTGCCACCGGTTAATACCACACCGGCTGCACATAAATCTTCAAAACCACTACGACGTAATTCAGCTTGTATTAAGGTAAATAACTCTTCATAACGTGGCTCGACTACTTCAGCTAATGTCTGCCTTGCTAAACGTCTGGTCGCGCGATCGCCCACACTAGGCACTTCAATTGTTTCGTCAATGCTCGCAAGCTGGGTTAAGCAGCAAGCATATTTAAGTTTTATTTCTTCGGCATATTGCGTAGGTGTGCGTAGTGCAACCGCAATATCGTTGGTAACCTGGTCTCCTGCAATAGGTATAACTGCGGTATGCCGTATCGCACCTTCGGTAAACACTGCAATATCGGTTGTACCGCCACCAATATCGACCAGACAGACACCGAGTTCTTTTTCATCTTCAGTTAACACAGAATGACTTGATGCTAATTGTTCTAAAATCACATCATCAACTTCCAAACCACAACGACGAACACATTTAATAATATTTTGTGCCGCACTCACCGCCCCCGTCACCATATGTACTTTTGCTTCTAAACGTACGCCCGACATACCAATCGGTTCACGAATACTTTCCTGATTATCAATAATAAATTCTTGTGGCAGGATATGCAGTATTTTCTGATCTGCCGGTATCGCCACAGCTCGTGCCGCATCGATCACTCGCTCGACATCTGCATTTGAAACTTCCTTATCGCGAATCGCAACAATACCATGTGAATTTAAACTACGAATATGACTACCCGCGATACCTGCATAAACAGAATGAATCTGGCAACCGGCCATCAGCTCGGCTTCTTCAATCGCACGTTGAATCGATTGCACGGTTGATTCAATATTGATAACCACACCTTTTTTTAAACCACGTGAAGGATGTGAGCCAATGCCAATTATTTCTATTTCATTATCCAGTGTAATCTCACCGACAATAGCAACCACCTTCGAGGTTCCAATATCTAAACCAACAATTAAATTTTTCTCTATTTTTTTAGACATCAGCTTTGCCACTCTTCTCTTTTAAATATTTTTCACCATACTGAATACTTTTTATTCCCTGTAGCTGCTTCCACTTAACACTAAAACCGTTGGTATAACGCATATCCACTCGCTCAATAAGACTCATACGCTCACGCAAGGGCGCATAAATTTGCACGAAACGCTGCAAGCGATATAATTTATTTTGCCGACCTAAATTCAATTCAACACCATTATCTAAACTTAAAGTTAAAGCCTGTCGCGCATCGAATTTAACCTTTTTTACTTTTAAGTTAATTGTAGAAAACATATCACTTGCATCGCTAAAATAACGTAAGCTTTTAATTGCAGCCTTTTCTGTCACACTGCCATCATGACCTTTTGTTACCAAAAAACGAGGTAAATCTTTTGGGTAAGTTTTTTTAAGTGGACGAAAGACTTCCCCTGTATTACTCACCAGTCCAGAATTCCCCCAGTAGGCAATCGGGGTATGCTCAACCACTTCGATAACCAGCGTATCGGGCCATACTCTTTGCACTGATACCTGCTTCACCCAGGGCATTTCTTCAACTCGCTTTTTAATTGCATCGACGTCAATATCAAAAAAACCTTTATTTTCCAAAACACTCAATTCATTTTTATTTTCAACACCCTTTGCCAAAGCTAAGTGCAGCATTTCTTCGGTAACATAAGTAAAGTCACCTAACGCTCTTACTTTAGTAATAGGTAAAGTTGCAGGATCACTTATTTTCAAATACCCCCACAGACTGGTAAAAACAACTAACGATAAGATAAGAACAAAACGCAAAACATTCACAAACCCGACAAAAATACCTGGGCCATTTAAACTAACTGCTTGATGATTACGTCTAAACATTTAAGAGCCCTTTTGCGTATTCAGAGAATGTTCGTTTGAACATTCAACGGTTTGTTGCAATATAACGCATACAAGTTCATCAAAACTTAAACCGAATTCTTTAGCTGCCATGGGTACAAGACTATGATCTGTCATACCGGGTACAGTATTTATTTCTATAATCCAGGGTTTATTATTCGCATCACACATTAAATCCACGCGCCCCCAGCCTGATGCGCCAACTTGATTGAACGCAGATAAAGCAAGCCGTTGAAAATGGCCTTCATCTTCAACCGATAAACCGCAAGGACATATATACTCGGTATCATTTGACTGATACTTTGCACTGTAATCATAAAACGCATGTGATGTTTTTAGTTCGATAACAGGTAAAGCATTGCCGCCCAAAACAGCAACCGTATATTCTGCACCTGTTATCCATTGCTCAACCAAGACGTCACCTGTAAAATATTTTGCCTTAACATAAGCTTTTTTTAATTCATCTATTGATTCAACTTTTGCCATGCCTAAACTTGAACCTTCCAGACTTGGTTTAACGATTAGCGGAAAACCTAATGTTGCGGCTATATAATCACAATCGGATGACTCATCCATTATGATAAAAGAAGGTGTTGGCATACCCACACCCTGTAATAATTGTTTAGTCCTTAGCTTGTCCATAGCCAGTGCAGATGCTGCAACGCCACTGCCGGTATAAGGCAAGTTAAGGATCTCCAACATAGATTGAATAACACCGTCTTCACCTCCTTTACCGTGCAAGGCAATAAAAACTCGATCAATCTTTTTATTGCTTAAATCTTTTATAATGTGCTCTTTAGTGACATCAACACCAAAAGCATCTACCCCTTGGCGCAGCAACGCATCAAGAACAGCCTGGCCACTTTGTAATGAAACAGGACGCTCAGCTGACCATCCCCCCATTAACACCGCAACACATCCAAATTGCTTAAGCTGCTCATTGTTAATTAATGTTGCCACTATTTATCACCGATAATTCGCACTTCGCGAATTAAGTTCAGATTAAATTCTGCTTGCACTGTTTGTTGTACGTATACAATAAGTTCTTCTATATCACTTGCTTTTGCCGTTCCGGTATTAATAATAAAATTGGCATGTTTATCTGAAACACAAGCGCCACCTATGCAATAACCTTTTAAGCCAGCCGTTTCGATTAAACGTGCTGCAAAATCTCCGTCTGGATTTCTAAAAACTGAACCAGCATTAGGTTGCTGCGTTGGTTGCGTAGCACCACGTCGAGCCAGGTGTGATTTTATTTTCTGTTCACTTTCTTCACTTACACCTTGTTGCAATTGCACGGTCGCTGCAATAAACCATTCATCGACACCCAGCTTAAAATTCATTGCAGGCTTTGCTTTTACTGAGCGATAGGCTATTTCAAAATCATTTTTATCTCGTATTCGTATAACACCTTGTTTATCCACGGTTGTCACTGTTTTAACAATATCCCAGGTTTCTCCCCCCATCGCACCAGCGTTCATTGCCAGAGCACCTCCAAAGGTGCCCGGTATGCCAGACAAAAATTCTGCTCCGGTTAAACTTTGTTTTGATGAAAAACGTGCAAGCTTTGGACTTGGAACACCAACTTCAACATACATACTTGAATTATCTTTTTCTTCTAACGCCTTTAAAACACCGCTAGTACAAACAACCACACCATTAATACCTGCGTCACGCACTAATAAATTACTGCCTAAACCAATAAAAATAATCTCTTCATTTTTTTCCTGTTGACTTAAAAATAAGCTTAAGTCCGCAATATCTATCGGCTTATAAAATATTTTAGCAACACCACCAACTCGCCATGACGTATGTTTAGCCATCGCTTCATTACGTATCAACTCACCACGTAATTTTTCCTGTTGTTGAATATTCATCGCTAACATCATTTACTTTCTGATAATTGAAATAATTCTGCTTCTAATTTTGCTGCAGCTAAACCGACATTACCGGCACCTAGGGTTACCAGCACATCGCCATCTTTAACAACGTTATTAATTGATACTGCCAAATCTGTAACATCCTCAACAAAAATTGGATCGACCTGTCCGCGATTTCGAATTGCACGCGCTAGGGAACGGCCATCAGCACCGGTGATGGGTGATTCACCCGCAGGATAAACGTCAAGTAATACCAACACATCAACACTGGATAACACTTTTGAAAAATCCTCGAACAAATCACGTGTGCGCGTATATCGGTGCGGTTGAAAAGCAATAACCAAACGGTTATCCGGCCAACCTTTCCTGACAGCCTCAATTGTTGCTGCCACTTCACTTGGGTGATGTCCATAATCATCTATATGCAAAATAGAACCATGGCTTGTTTTAATCTTGCCATTAATTTGAAAACGACGACCAATTCCTGCAAATTTATCAAATGCCTTTTTAATTGCCGTATCATCAACGTCCAGTTCACGCGCAACGGCAATGGCTGCTAAAGTGTTCAAAACATTATGTTCACCGGGCATATTCAATGTTAAATCAAGTTTTGATTTTGTTTTTTTCGATATCACCGTAAAGGATGTTCTGTTCTCAACCTGTTTAATATTAACAGCCTTGATATCGGCATCATTATGTATGCCATAAGTCAGAACAGGGCGGGTAATTTTAGGTAATAATTCATTTACCACCGGGTCATCAATACAAACAATCGCAAGACCATAAAAAGGTAAGTGGTGTAGGAACTCTAAAAAAGTTCGTTTCAGTACTTCAAAATCACCATCGTAGGTTTCCATATGATCGGCATCGATATTGGTGATGATTGCCATCATCGGTTGCAGATGCATAAACGATGCATCACTCTCATCAGCCTCCGCAACTAAATAGTGACTTTCGCCCAGGCGCGCATTTGAACCCACACTATTTAGTTTGCCACCAATCACAAAGGTTGGATCCAGATTACCTTCAGCTAAAACAGTGGCCGTTAAACTGGTTGTGGTTGTTTTCCCGTGTGTTCCAGCAACGGCAATGCCATATCGAAAACGCATCAACTCCGCTAACATTTCAGCACGCGGCACCACAGGAATTCTATTTTCATGTGCAGCTTCAACTTCAGGATTGGTCTGATTTACCGCGCTTGATGTAACAACTACGTCGCAACCAATTACATTTTCAGCGTTGTGGCCAATAACGATTGTTGCACCTTGCTTCTCCAGTCGGTTAGTCACTGCATTTTGTTGAATGTCCGAACCTGATATTTCATAACCTAAATTAAGCAATACTTCTGCAATACCGCTCATACCGATACCACCAATACCTACAAAATGAATACGACGAATACGCCCCATACCCAGGCGGCCTTCGCGTTCTATTACATTGTTATTGCGCTCAGTCATTCTTTATACCTACTTCGCTTTATAGCTCATGTTACAACAGAGGTCGGCAACTTGAACTGCCGCATTTAGCATTGCCAATGCACGAGCATGTTCGGCCATGTTCAATAATTTATCGCGGCCATTACAAAGCAGTTGTTCAAGAATCTTCATAAATTCTTTCGACTGCAGATTTGTTTGCCGAACAACATAGGCCGCCTTACCATCAACAAGGTACATCGCGTTAGAATACTGATGGTCATCTACTGCATAGGGATAAGGAATAAGAACAGCACCAAGACCAACAGCAGATAATTCTGATACCGTGAGTGCCCCAGAACGACATATAACAATATCAGCCCAGCTGTATTGCTTAGCCATATCATCGATATAGGCGACAACTTCTGCATCCATTAATACCTTGTTATAAGATTCTTTTGCAGCTTCTAAATGCTGCGCACCTGTTTGATGAATCACTTTAATGGCACAGTTTTTATTAATTATGTTGAAAATTGATGGTAAATTCTCATTTAATGCTGTTGCACCCAGACTGCCGCCTAACACAAGCAAATGTATTTTTTTATCTTTCCGTTGTCTAAATCGTTCTTCAGGTAAAGTAATGTTTTCAATATTTTTACGCAGCGGATTTCCTACATGTATCGCATTCACCTTACGACCAAAGGTATTTGGAAAAGCCTGTGCAACATGTGTCGCAATATGCGATAGCATTTTATTTGTCATACCTGCAATAGTATTTTGTTCATGAATGACTAATGGTTTACGCATAAGCCAAGATGCAATACCACCCGGCCCGGAGACAAATCCCCCCATACCCAGAACCACATTCGGTTTTTGTTTTATTAAAATAACAATTGCCTGTGATATAGCTAAAGTTAATTTAAAGGGTGCAAGCAACCAGCCCAGCATACCTTTACCTCTAAGCCCTGTAACAGATACAAAATAAAGAGGTATTGATTTTGATGGAACTAATTTTGCTTCCATACCTTTTCGTGTTCCCATCCAGCTAACTTTTACGCCTCGATTTAATAATTCTTCAGCGACAGCAAGCGCAGGATAGACATGGCCACCCGTTCCGCCTGTTGCAATTAAAACATGTTGAGTCTGCATCACAACATCACCTTATTTGACTGCTGCAAACGTGCTGAATCGACATGTCGATCATATTGCCGAGTTTCATAATTAACACGTAACACCAGACCAACGGCTATAAACATAACAACAACACTACTGCCGCCATAACTCATAAAGGGAAGAGTTAAACCTTTTGTTGGTAATACCCCCATATTGACACCAATATTGATAAAGGCTTGCAAACCAATCCATAGACCAACGCCATAAGCCAAATAACCGCCAAAAGGATTTTCATGTTTTTCTGCACGAAAGCCTATATACAGAGCGCGAAAAACAACAAAAGCAAATAAAGCAATAACAAAGACACCGGCCAAAAGCCCCATTTCTTCAGACATTACTGCAAAAAGGAAATCAGTATGTGCTTCAGGTAGGTAAAATAATTTTTGTACACTCGAACCCAAACCAACACCGAACCATTCACCACGACCAAAGGCAATCAGGGCTTGTGTAAGTTGAAAACCACTGTTAAATGGATCGCCCCATGGGTCAAGAAATGTTGTCAAACGCTGCATCCGATATGGTACGACAACCGCAAGCAATCCTAACGACACAACTAAAAACAAAAGAAACACTAAAAACTGTAATGGCTTAGCTCCACCTAACCATAACATTCCCATTACAGTTGCAAGTAATACAACACTGGCACCAAAGTCAGGTTCCATGAGGAGTAATAAAACAATAATACTTAATAAACTAAGTGGTTTTAAAATACCCGCCTTATCTCTTCGTAAAACATCATTATGTCGAACTAGGTAGCCTGCGATATAAATAATTGCAAATAGTTTTACAAACTCCGAGACCTGTAGACTAAATAATCCAAAGTTAATCCAACGTGTACTGCCATTAACCTGCTTGCCAATACCCGGGATAAAAACAAGGCTTAGCAAGATCAAACTTAATATAATAAAAAAGAAACCGCTTTGACTCCATACTTTCAATGGAATTTTATAAACAACATACAGTGCCATAAACCCGATACAAACATAGATCAGTTGTCGCCAAAAATAATACAAAGGATTGCCGGTTAATTGATCAGCTGTTGACACCGAAGATGAACCAACCATAACCAGCCCTAATAAAGACAAACAGACAACGGCAAACATTAACGGTCCATCAAACAATACAACCTGCTTGCTCGCACTCGATGCACGAGGCTTTACTGTTTTAGTTGATGATACATAATTAGCTTGTAGAGCAGACATTAGCTTTCCAGCCTTTTCACAGCGTTTATAAAAGATTGGCCACGCTGCATATAATTATCAAATTGATCAAAACTGGCACATGCAGGAGAAAATAAAACAACATCGCCAAACGATAATGATTGTGCAACAATCTCAACGGATTCATTAAGATTATCTACCATCTCAATACGGGCTGTTGTGTCAATCTCGATACCTGTGCGAATTAAATCTGCATCTTCACCAAAAATAACAATCGTTTTTACATTACTCGTTATTGCCGGAGTAAGTTCTTTAAAATCCTGTCCCTTAGCCTGACCACCTAGAATTAAATGGATATCATTATTAGAAAAACCATTTAATGCCGCACAAGTTGCAGCAATATTTGTTGCCTTCGAATCATTTATCCATGTTGCACCCGCATAGTGACTAACGCGTTGGCTACGATGTTCTAAACCTGTAAAAGAAGCAATAACCTTGCTTATTGCTTTTAAATTAATACCAAAAGTTGAACACAAGCTAACGGCTGCGAGAATATTCTGCTTATTATGCTGACCAACAAGCTGAATATCTGAAATATCGACTATCGCATGACCTTTATGGAAAACGCATTCATGCCCACTATATTCTTCTGTATCAATATCAATATAAAAATCAGCTTTATCTCCAACTATGCTAAATGAAATTTTATTTGTATTATGCGTAGCACAGAATTTAACAACCCCTTCATCATCATTGTTAACAATAATATTCTCTGAATTTAATAATATTTTTTTCTTTGCGTTACAATATCCCTGGAACGATTCATAACGATCCAGATGATCTTCTGTTAAATTCAAAATAACACTGGCATGAGATTTTAAACTAAGCGTCGTTTCAAGCTGAAAACTTGATAATTCCAGTACATAACAATCTGTTTCAGCATCACTTTCTAATAAATCCAGACATGGCACACCAATATTGCCACCGACTTTAGCAACAAATTTTACAGCGTTTAAAATTTCCCCGACCAGTGTTGTTACCGTACTTTTACCATTTGAGCCTGTTATTGCAATAATAGGTTTTTCAGTCAAACGACAGAATAATTCAACATCACCAATAACTTCTTTGCCTTGCTTGATTGCCGATTGTACGAAAGGTTCTGTAAGTGGCACACCGGGACTAACAATCAAAATATCGGCAACATTAAAATTTTCTGCCTTAAAATCACCGCCAATAATATCAATACCGTGATGTAAGCCAGATAAATTCTGCCGACTGTCAACAATAACAAAATCAAGTCCATGTCGTTTTAAAAAATTAGCACACGATAATCCTGTAGAACCTGCACCAACAATGAGGATCTTTTTATTCTGCCAGTCGTGTTTTAAATCAACAATTTTCATTTTTTCACTATCATTACTCAACATTAATTTTTTAATCGCCAACATCGCTATCGCGCTTTCAACATTGCTAAACCAACTAATACCAATATGACCGTGATAATCCAGAAGCGCACAATAACCCTTGGTTCAGGCCAACCTTTTAATTCAAAATGATGGTGCAAAGGAGCCATACGAAAAATTCTCTTGCCGGTTAATTTAAAGGAAGCAACTTGCAAAATGACTGACAATGTTTCAACAACAAACACCCCGCCCATTACAAATAAAATCAATTCCTGTCTGACCAGAACAGCGATAATTCCTAATGCGGCGCCCAGTGCTAATGCGCCAACATCCCCCATAAAAACCTGTGCAGGGTAAGTGTTAAACCAGAGAAAACCTAAACCAGCGCCAACAATTGAGCCACAGAATATAACCAGTTCACCTGCACCCGATATATAGGGCATTGATAAATAATTTGCATATTCAGTATGGCCGGTTAAATAAGCAATAATACCTAAAGCACCAGCCACCATGACTGTTGGCAAAATAGCCAGGCCATCCAGCCCATCAGTTAAATTAACAGCATTACTAGAACCAACAATGACAAGATAGGTAATACCAACAAATGAAAAGAAACCAAGCTGAATCGTCATATCCTTAAAAACTGGAACAATAAACTGCGTTTCAAGCTGGCTACCTGTTTTATATAAGTAAACAGCAACAACTAAAGCAACAACCGATTGCCAAAAATATTTATAACGTGACGCTAAACCTTTGGGGTCACATTTAACCAGTTTTTTATAATCATCAACCCAACCAATAACGCCATACGCAAAGGTAACCAGCAATACAACCCATACATAGCGACTTGTTAAATCTGACCACAGCAAGGTACTGATACCAATAGCAACCAGAATTAATGCGCCTCCCATAGTCGGCGTACCCGATTTAATTAAATGTGTTTCAGGTCCGTCCTCTCTAATTGGTTGACCAATATTATAACGCGTCAAACGCGCAATCATTGTTGGCCCGATAATAAGTGAAATACTCAATGCCGTTATAACGCCCAGAATCGAACGAACCGTTAAATAATTAAAGAAATTAAAGCCGCTGTATATTTCCTGCAGATGTTGGGTTAAAGCATATAACATTTATTGCCCTCCCAATTTTGCTGAAGCAATACAAACTGCATTGACAATTTTTTCCATTTGCATAAGACGCGAACCTTTTACCAGAACAATATCACCCGGTTTAAGGTTTACTCTCAACTGCTCAATCAATTCCCTGTGTGTTATAAAATGTTCTGAGCTTGCTTCACTATTCAGGTTTAAATATATTGCGCTCGTATTCGAACTGTTTTCACCTAGTGTGTATAAAAATTCAACCTGTGCCTGCAACAATATTCCGGCAACATCTTTATGCAGACGAACCGTATCCTCCCCAAGTTCACCCATATCCCCCAAAACCACATGATAGCGGCCACTATATTGTCTACCTGCAAAATCCTTGATGGCATTAACGGCTGCTTCTAAAGAAGATGGATTAGCATTGTATGTATCATCAATAACAATGCTACGATTAATTCCCTGTTTCTGTTCCAGGCGACCTGCCACTGGCTTTATCGTTTCAAGTGCATGCTTAATACTTTTAAAATCTATATTAAGAGCAACAGAAGCTGCTATTGCAGCAAGTGCATTAAGCACATTATGTTTGCCTAATAGAGGTAATTTTAAATCAAATTTATCGCTACCGTTTACACGAACAGTTAAGACATTATTATTACGAACGTAAGTAACATCCGCTGCTTCGCTTGCACCAAAACTTATAATTCTTTTATTCCCAAGCAAGCCCTTCCAGTAAGCAAACTTATCATCATCATGGTTTAAAATAGCAATGCCACTATCATCTAAACCTTCAAAAATTTCACCTTTTGCTTTTGCAACGCCATCCAGACTTCCAAAACCTTCGAGATGTGCCGCTGCTGCATTTGTAATAATGGCAACATCAGGTTTAACCAGTTGCGTTAAGTAAGATATCTCAGACTGATGATTTGCACCCATTTCAATTACAGCACTGTCATGTTCAGTAGTTAAGCGATATAAAGTAAGCGGCACACCAATTTCATTATTAAAATTACCTTTAGTTGCCAGCACATTACCTTGTGTTGCAAGAATGGCAGATAACATTTCCTTAACGGTTGTTTTGCCATTACTACCGGTTACGGCGACAACAGGATAAGTAAATTTTTGCCGCCAGGCACTCGCAAGTTTGCCTAAGGCAATGCGTGTATCATCAACAATAAGCGCAGGTTTAACGCCGCCTATTTCATGGTCGAGTATATATGCGGCCGCCCCCCGATCAGCGGCGTGCGAAATAAAATCATGCGCATCAAAATTATCACCTTTTAAAGCAACAAATAATTCACCTTGTTTTATTGTTCTGCTATCAGTATTCACACCACGTACAACGAATTCACCAGCAGACGAAGCATCGCCATCAAGACGTGCTCCGGTCGCTTTTCTAATTTCATTTAGTGTCATTGTAAACATTGTTTGCGAATATCCTGATTTAACCGCTACTGCTATCATTACTACTTACTCATGAATTTTTTAACAACGGACGCATCATTAAATTTAATTTTTTTACTACCAATTATCTGATAGTTCTCATGTCCTTTACCCGCCACAAGAACACTGCCATGTAGGTCGGTCTTGCTTATAGCGGTATTAATAGCCTTTTCTCTATCAAGTTCAATATGTACTTTTTTCTGATCTTTAATACCAGACATAATCTGTCTAATAATTTCTGCTGCATCTTCGCCCCGTGGGTTATCATTGGTCAGCACTATATTCATTGCGTAACGTTCTGCCACGGCACCCATTTTTTTTCGTTTAGCTTTATCGCGCTCACCGCCACAACCAAAGACGCAAGTTAAATTTTCACCACATTTTGTGACTAAGGTTTTTAATGCTTTTTCCAATGCATCCGGGGTGTGCGCATAATCGATAATAACAACAGGAAAACCATCGGCCAGAATCTTTTGCATTCGCCCTGCAACCGACTGTATTTTTTCAACGCTTTGCGCTATCTCTTCAAGTGAATATTTTATTGATCTTAAATATGCGCATACTGCGAGTAAATTACTTACGTTAAAATCACCTATAAGCTTTGAACGAATAGCGATACATCCATCGGCAACATTTAAAATAAAATCCGTTGCATCACGCTCATATTTAATATTTGAAGCAAAAACATCTGCTTTTTTATTTACATCTAGACTATAGGTAATAATATTTTTATCCCTTACTGCATTCACAACAGCAATGCCATAGGGATCGTCAAGGTTAATAATCGCCGTTTTTAATGATGAACGCTGAAAAAGTTTCAGCTTCTCGTTAAAATACGCTTGCATCGTAGCATGATAATCAAGATGGTCTTGCGTTAAGTTGGTGAAAATAGCAGTATCAATATTGACCCCATCAACTCTACCTTGCGCTAATGCATGTGACGAAACTTCTATAGCAGCATAACGAACGTCGTGTTCGACAAAATTTGCAAGTGTTTTATGTACACTTAATACATCCGGCGTGGTATGTGTACCAGATAATATATTAGGGTAAATGCCTGTGCCCAGTGTTCCGATTAATCCACATTTTTTTTCAGTTCCTAAAGCCTGCGCAATATAATTTACACACGATGTTTTTCCATTTGTGCCGGTTACCGCGACAATATCAAGCAACTCAGAAGCGGCATTATAGAAATACGTAACGAGTTCCGATAAATTTTCTTTTAAGTTTGTAACCGCTATGAGTGGAATTTTATTTTTTGCAGCTGACCATGCAAACGAAATAGTATCTTCAGGGGCATCCCATAGAACGGCTGAGGCACCTGCGTCTATAGCCGATTCTATATAGTCAGCACCATTAACTCGCTCACCTTGAATCGCTAAAAATAAATCGCCCGGCTGTATTTGGCGACTATCAATTGCTAAATCTCGTATGGCAACATCATATTCGTCAGGAAGTAACATAACGTTACTTAAAACAGCGCTTAGTGTTTTATGCTGTGGTTGTTGTATCGCAGCCATCATCTTCCCGCCATACCTGTTGCCATTACCGTAGAAGGAACAGATGCATATTTCAAATTACTATTAATTGCATCAGGTGCGATATCCAAAATTCTTAAGGCACCGGCCATAACCTTTGCAAATACAGGTGCAGCAACTTCGCCACCATAATACACACCATTATTAGGCTCATCGACTGTTACCACCATCACCATTCTTGGATTACTCGCAGGAACGATACCGGCAAAAATAGACAGGTATTTCTTATCACTGTATCCGTTGATTGTTATTTTTTTAACCGTGCCCGTTTTGCCTGCAACGCGATAGCCTTGAATAGCTGCCCGGCTTCCAGTACCTTCTTTACTAATAACCGACTCCATCATGGTAATAATTTGCCGTGATGTGCTTTCAGCTAAAACCGCTTCTGCCTCTACGTCATTATCAACCCGTATAAAGGTAATAGGTACTCGCCTACCTTTGTTTGCAATTACTGCATAGGCACGTGCAAGCTGCAGTGTCGTAACCGACAAACCATATCCATAAGATAATGTTGCTCGTTCAATTTTCTGTTTGTCGGTAATAGGGTTGACTAAACCATTTACTTCGCCGGGAAAACCACTATTACTACTTGAACCAAAGCCAACACTATTGTGCATTCGTGTAATTTGGCTTGCAGGTATAGACAATGCCACCTTGCTCATACCCACATTGCTCGATTTTTGAATAATACGTGTTAAATCAATAACACCATAGTTACGATGATCGCGAATTAAATTTGAACCAATCCGTAATGTACCCGGCGTGGTGTCCACCTTAGTTGTTGGTAAAAACAGTCCAGACTCTAAAGCAGCGGCAACGGTAAAAGGTTTTATTGTTGAGCCTGGTTCATAAATATCCGTAACGGCACGGTTTCTAAAATTTTTGCTTTTTAAATTCTTTCTATTATTCGGGTTATATGATGGCTGATTGACCATAGCCAATACTTCACCTGTTTTAATATTCAGAATAACGGCCGAGCCTGACTTTGCTTTATGTTTATAAACTGCTTTTTTTAATTCACGATAGGTTAAATATTGTAAGCGCCTGTCGATACTCAATACCAAATCTTTACCTGGCTTTGCTTGCTTGATCAAATCAACATGCTTAACAACCCGTCCTAGTCTGTCGATTAGCACTTTTTTTAAACCAGGCGTACCTTTTAGCCATTTATCGTATGCCAACTCCAAACCTTCCTGACCGGTATCATCAATATTTGTAAATCCAATCACATGCGATGCGACCTCACCTGCAGGATAATAACGACGGTACTCACGTTGCATTGAAACACCAACAAGTCCTAAAGCCATAATTTTCCCAGCTATTTCTGGGGTTATACCTCGTTTTATATACACAAAATTTCGTTTCTTTCGTTGCATAACCAGGCGGGTTAAGCTTGAAACTTTCATCTGTAATATTTTTGCCAGCTTCGGCCACTGAGCCTGTACGGTTAAAAATTCTTTGGGTTCAACCCATACTGAACTGACCGGTGTACTGAGTGCTAGAGGTTCGCCATTTCTGTCGGTAATCATGCCACGATGGGTTGCAATCGGAATTGTACGTATATGACGCGCAACGCCCTCACCCTGTAAAAAAGCATGATCAAGAATATGTAAATCAAACGCACGCCATACAAGTGCAATAACACTTAAAACAATAAGTGCAACAACCACAAACATGCGGTAATACTTAACGGGGGTGTGCAGTGTGACACTCATAATCTAATAATCACCGTATCGTCATATTCAACATTACGCATATGCAATTTGTCAGTTGCGATTTTTTCTATGCGGCTATCCGTTGCCCAGGTACTTTGTTCTAACTGCAACTGGCCCCATTCAATATTCATTTTGTCTCGTTGAGAAACTAAATTATCAAGTTTAACAAATAACAATCGATTATTATGTTTGCTATAAACAACAAACATAGCGGACGTTAGGACAGCAAGTATTAACAAGCCATTAATGAGTTTTAATTTATCACTCAATAATTGTATGAATATTTGCTGCATGACTAAACTCTTATTGCTATGCGCATAACAGCACTGCGCGAACGTATGTTTTGTTTGACTTCTTCTGCTGATGCTTTAATTACTTTGCCAATACGTTTTAATTTTGAATTTACCTGTACATGCATAACCGGCAAATCAATCGGTAATTGCTCACCTCTTTCCATCTTACGAATAAAGTGTTTTACAATACGGTCTTCAAGCGAATGAAAACTGATAACCACTAAATGCCCACCCGGCTTTAAAACATTAACTGCCTGTTGCAGGCACTGTTCTAAATCATCAAGTTCGCTATTAATAAAAATTCTTATCGCCTGAAAACTCCGTGTAGAAGGATCCTTGCCTTTTTCCCATTTAGGGTTAGCAGCCGCAACAATAGATGCGAGCTGTTTGGTTGTTTCTATTGGTGCGTCTTCTCTCGCATTGATAATGGCGCGAGCAATCCGTTTAGCAAAACGTTCTTCACCGTATTCTTTTAATACTTTTGCAATATCCGCTTCACCGGCATTGGCTAACCATTGTGCTGCACTCATGCCTTGATCTGGATTCATTCGCATATCCAGTGGGCCATCATTTTGAAAACTAAAACCACGGGCTGCGTCATCTATTTGTGGTGAAGACACGCCTAAATCCAGTAGCACACCATCGACATCACCTTGCCAACCGCGTTCTGTCACCACAGCTTCTAACTTGGCAAACGATGTTTGTGAAATAGAAAATCGTTTATCCTCAGCAAATTCCTCATCAGCGGTTTGAATCGCAAGAGGATCTTTGTCGAATGCAAGTAATTGTCCTTCTGCACTCAGTTGTTGCAGAATTAACCGACTATGACCACCTCGCCCAAAAGTGCCGTCAACATAACGCCCAGCCGCATCAATATTTAAAGCTTGAACCGCTTCATTAAGTAAAACCGTTTGATGGGCTAATGCGTCACTCATAATGAGATGTTCCCTAGCTCAGCCGATAATTCAGCCGTATCGGTTTCGTTTAACCAGTTATCACGTTGTTCGTTCCATATTTGCTCGTCCCAAATTTCGAACTTTTTGCCCTGGCCGATGAGTGTGACTCTTTTTTCCAAATTAACCCGTTCCCGTAACAGAGGTGGTAGCAGGATCCGACCACTATTATCAAACTCACATTCGGAAGCATGGCCAATAAGCAAGCGCTGTAATTTACGTGTTTGCGGATCGATATTTGGTAAACGAACAAGTAGACGTTCAATTTCTTCCCAGGCAGGGAGGGGATATAGCAATAAACAAGGATCATTTAGATCCAACGTCACCACTAGCTGGCCACTGCATTGTGCAGTCAGCTTTTCCCGATACCGACTGGGCATAGCCATACGCCCTTTCGCATCAAGGTTAAGTGTGTTGACACCTCTAAACAATTTCGAGCTCCTGAGTGATCAAGTCAGTTAATGTGATCCAATATTACCCACTTGGATCCACTTTTATACACTATAGAGAGCAAATCGGCACAAAGCAAGTGATGCGATACACAAAACATAAAAACTTTCTTGTAGGACAAGGACTTAGGAGAGGCTTACAGATAGATCGATTAAATTTTGAGCATTTTTTGTAAAATATAAATATATAAATATCAATAAGTTACATATGCTTATTAAAGTGAAAATTCAAGATTATGGTTAAATAACGAGCAAAATAAGGCGGAGTTAGCCGATAAGCCGGGTTCTGTCGTGAGCAATCATTCATCTGGTTACACGTTGCCGTGCAACTCAAGCAACCTACCCAGAAACCATACGGGCCGCATGTCTCTGCCGCAATATTGCTATTTTGGCAGAATGTTTCTCTATTTGGTCTTGCTCCAGGTGGGGTTTTCCCTGCCACTTATGTTGC
>CAZDEC010000009.1:0-68729 GCA_964504295.1 uncultured Thioalkalispiraceae bacterium | reverse complement strand
CCTTTACTATTGCTTCAACCGGAAAGTCGACTTTTGGGCATTTATTGCCATCCACCAGCACCAATTCGGGTGAAAGTGTCAGTTTTTTAACCGCCCGAGACATGGCCAATAAACTGGCTTGCAGGATATTAATATCGTCAATTTCCTCAACCTCAGCTCGACCTAACGCCCAGGCAAGCGATTTTTGCTTAATTTCGACTGCCAGTGTTTCACGCTTTTTTTCAGTGAGTTTCTTCGAATCCATCAAACCCGCTATCGGATTAGCCGGGTCGAGAATCACTGCCGCGGCAACCACTGGTCCAGCTAACGGGCCACGCCCAACCTCGTCTACCCCTGCAATCATTTGTTGATTAGTGTTAAAATGGCTCCAATCTTTAGAATTCATTTGCGCGGGATTATCCTATTGTTTTTAGCTCTTATACAAGCTGGGTTATACTGGTTTATTAATACAGGCAAACACTAACATGAATGCGCCATCTTATCACTCAACTTACAAGACCCTCAGTTTATGAAAACGCTTAAAACCGCCGTCATCGGTGTCGGTTACCTCGGTAAATTTCACGCACAGAAGTATCATGCTCTTAAGCATAGCGACCTCATTAGCGTTTGCGACAACAACCTCGACAATGCCAAATTAATTGCAGAAGATTTAGAGTGCGAATACACAGACGATTATAAATCCTTACTCGGTAAAGTCGATGCCGTTAGCATTGTTGTTCCAACTAAACTGCACTTTGAAGTAGCAAAAGACTTTCTTGAAAATGGTGCCGATGTATTGGTTGAAAAACCCATTACCTCCACGTTGGAAGAAGCTCAGCAACTGGTTGAAATTGCCAAAAAGAATAATCGTATTTTACAGGTTGGGCATTTAGAACGGTTTAACCCAGCCATGTTGGCTTTAAACGATACGCTAAGTAGCGCGTTATTTATTGAGTCGCATCGTGTTGCCCCATATAACCCACGTGGCGCAGATGTTAGTGTTATTTTAGATTTAATGATTCATGATATTGATATTATTCTTGATATTGTCGATTCAAAAGTTACCACCATTTCCGCAAATGGTGTTAAAGCTTTGTCGAATGATATCGACATTGCCAATGCACGACTTGAATTCGAAAATGGCTGCGTTGCTAACGTAACCGCAAGCCGCGCCAGTTTAAAAAGCGAACGTAAAATGCGTATCTTCCAGAATGATACTTATATCAATCTGGACTTCCAGAACAAAACACTCACTACCTACAGCAAAAGCAAAGATAAAGAAATGTTCCCCGGTGTTGCCGATATTGAATCATCAACCCAATCGTTTGAACAAGGCGATGCCTTACTTGCTGAAATAGAATCCTTTATTAACTGCATACAAACCGATAGCACTCCCGTTGTTTCAGGTGAAGACGGTTTACGCGCATTAGAAACAGCAAACAAAATTACCGACTTACTCTGCAAAAAATAATTAAGGCTTATACTTATGATCCCAATGGTCGATTTAAAAACGCAATACGCCGCACTCAAACAAGAAATTGATAGCGAAGTTCTCAATGCAGTTGCCAATACACAATATATTCTGGGCCCCAACGTACAAAATTTTGAAAAAGAAGCCGCAAAACATTTAGGTGCCAAACATGCGATTGGTTGTGCGTCTGGCACGGATGCCTTACATCTGGCACTGGTTGCCGCTGGTATTAAAGAAGGTGACGAAGTCATTACCAGCGCCTTTACCTTTATCGCGACAGCCGAAGCTATTTGCTATGTGGGCGCCAAACCTGTATTTGTTGATATTGATGCAAAAACTTTTAATATTGATCCCGGCCTAATCGAATCGGCCATAACCGATAAAACTAAAGCCATTATACCAGTACATATTTTTGGCCAACCAGCAGACATGCCGGCCATTATGGCCATCGCCAAAAAATATAATTTAAAAGTGGTAGAAGATTGTGCGCAATCGTTTGGTGCGAAGCTTGGCGATACCACGACCGGTTCATTTGCTGAAGCTGGTTGCCATAGTTTTTTCCCAAGTAAAAATCTCGGCTGCTTTGGTGATGGTGGTTTAGTTACAACCAATGATGATGATATTCACACTCAACTTATCGCTTTAAGAAATCATGGCAGCTTTGAACGCTACCACCATCATGTTATTGGATTTAATAGTCGCCTGGATGAAATACAGGCCGCGATATTAAGGGTTAAACTGAAACACATTGATGAATTTAATGCCGGCCGTTATCGGGTTGCGCAGAATTATTCAACTAATTTACACCAATCAATCGCAACCCCATTTGAAGATAAAATTGGTAACCATGTCTACCATCAATATACGGTATTAAGTGACAATCGCGATGCCATTCAGGCAGCATTATCTGCAAAACAAATTGCCTCTGCCGTGTACTACCCTATTCCATTACATAAACAGGATGTCTTTATGGAACAATATAAAGATATTAAGCTACCCGTAACAGACAATGTTTGTGCTCAATGCGTTTCGTTCCCTGTTTACCCTGAAATGCCAGAAGATACTCAGCAAACGATTATTGATACTATCAACAGCGCCTTTTAATATTTATGCAAAAAATAACAGCTCCTCTATTAAAAATAAACAACAACGTTTTTTTTACAGGCAAAGCCGTCATTGCGAGCAACAGCACGGCAATCTTGCTAATTCGAACCACGCATCTAGAAGATTGCCGCGCTGTCGCTCACAATGACACTGCTGCCCTTCTTCCCCGCCTGGTTTAAATTCTGAATGAATCAACAGAAGAAAAACGTACTCATTGTTGCCGGCGAAGCATCGGGCGATGCACATGGTGGGCGACTCGTAGAGGCTGTGTTAGGAAAAGACAGTGCAATAAATTTTTATGGTGTCGGTGGCGCTAACATGCGTGCGGCTGGTGTTAATATTGATATTGATGCCGCCGATCTAGCCGTTGTCGGCCTATGGGAAGTGATCGCACATCGTAAAGTTATTTTTGCAGCGCTCGATAATTTAAAAGAAAAACTACGTACATCCCCACCCGATTTACTACTGGTTATTGATTACGCTGAATTCAATCTAAAACTTGCCGCTTATGCTAAAAGCTTAGGGATAAAAGTTTTATTTTATATTAGCCCACAGGTTTGGGCCTGGCGACAAGGCCGAGTACATAAAATAAAAGAAAGCGTCGATGTAATCGCTGTTATCTTTAATTTTGAAAAAGAATTTTACCTCAAACACAATGTACCGGCTAAATATGTTGGCCATCCACTCAGCCACAATGTTAAGGCAAGTACTGAGCGAAATCTTTTTTTAAAACAATATAAAATAAACCCACAACATAAAGTACTGGGGTTATTCCCCGGCAGCCGTAAAAGCGAAATTAAACGGCTGTTACCCATTATTCTAAAATCAGCTGAAATACTCAAAAAGAATAACCCTGATCTGGAGTTTATATTACCGCTTGCTTCCACTCTATCTAAACAGGATATAACACCTTTTTTATCAACATCATTACTCAATATTCAGGTTATAAAAGATGATGCATTTAATGTGATGAATGCTTGCGATGCGATTGTAACGGTATCCGGTACAGTTACATTAGAAATTGCATTAATTGGTACGCCACTTATTATTATTAATAAGGTATCCTGGCTAACCTATTTAATTGTAAAACGAATGATTAAAATTCCTTACATAGGCCTGTGTAATATTGTTGCAGGTAAACAAATCGCACAAGAACTGATTCAAGCTGATGCAACGCCAAATAATATAGCGGAACATCTGTCTGTATTACTCAGCAATAAAGAAAAAAGTGATGCCACGCGTAAAGCATTGGGTTTGATACATCAATTACTGATTGATGCG
This sequence comes from uncultured Thioalkalispiraceae bacterium, assembly GCA_964504295.1. Classification (GTDB taxonomy): domain Bacteria; phylum Pseudomonadota; class Gammaproteobacteria; order UBA6429; family Thiohalophilaceae; genus SZUA-37. The sequence continues at coordinate 64,894 of CAZDEC010000009.1, read as the reverse complement.
CCAGCAGATATCAGTATTAGTGATTTAACACTAGAGATGTTAAACGAGTAAAATTATTCACTTCTATTTCAAGAATCAGTTAAACTATTTATTTTTTGCATTCAGCAATCACCCATTTAGCATTCAGCATACGGAACAGAGTTGTAATTAATGTTGCGCCAAAAAGAATAAGAATACCAATAGGTATCCATTGCTTAATACTCATCCCCTCATAAACCATAAAATAAAGTAGCAATAGCGAAATACCAATACTCATATTAATTGAGAGGAAAAAATTCCCTATAACTCTTGTAGCATTTTCATCAAGCTTGCCCGCAGCTGAAAGCGAAAAACGTTCATAGAACAAAGCATAAAAATATGGCCATTGCTTTTCTTTAGTTTTTGCTAAAAGTGTTAATAATGCTTCGATAGAGATTGCGATAGCCTGTTGCAATAAAGCAATTGCAATAATAACGCTGCTCGAAGCAATAGCTGAGCTGTCAATTTGACTCAAGCCAGTAATATTTAGACGACTACTCGGCTCGAGCAGCAATAAAATCCGCCATGCGCCATACGTGAACAAACCGGGGATAACCAACGTCAATAAGAGCCATATATTCTTTGCTACTGCTTCCAACATAGAGTATTCCTTATTTAACTTAAGCTGAAATTAATTAGGTGTAAGCAAACATTTCAAAAACTAGTTAGATGTAATCATCTTCCATCATAATTTCGGGGGCACCTAGCTCAACAAACAAGTCTAAAGGACTAACTAATTCTTCCTCTGGTGGATGATAACTGTCAGCCGGGTGAATAAGTTCATTGAGCCGATAAAGAAGTGTATCCGTTGGCATTTTCATAAAACCTGATTTTACTTCTTTATTAGCCATCGGTAATTTATCGTCCTCAGCACGGAATATACGTCCTAAACAATCAAAAACACTTCCATCAATTAGTCCGCTTAAATCAGTTTCTTCATAATCATTTGCTCTTTTTTGTTTAAATATTTCATGGTTATCATCAACCCCCGGTGCTGATGTAAAATCAAGATAAAATACATTATCGTTTAAATAGTGTAATTGATTTTGGCCTAAGCGTTCGGCAGGTTTTATATTCAAAATAAATCTACGTGCACATGAACCGGCTAATACAAAATCAGGAGCATTCGAAGTTATATACAATCTGGATGTAGCTGTGCCAGTTTCTCTGTTAGCAAGACTTCGCTTTAATTTAAGTACCCACTCATACCCTGGGCAGTTAACATCTGCCTGATGCAATACTATATTATTAAACGTTGCATTAAGTGAATCATGCTTTTTAATTATATTTTCTACTAAATAATTTCCCATGCTATGAACTAATAAAACAGGAGGTGCTGATAAGTTAATTTTATTTGCAACTAACTTAATTGCAATCAATAGATCGTTATCCGATTCTTCTGCATTCTTAATTGCTGGTTCGTAATTATTCCATACATCTTTGAGGTAGCCTTTAACTAGTTTATATACAAAACCAGTTGCCAAAGCATTAAAAGGCATACCTTTAATAACGCCCATTAATATATCTTTTTTAGCCTGGTTTAATTTATACTGCTGATTAATTGGTTTGGAAGGCCATGCGAAATTAATTACATTTACATTATGGTTATCATGAAGTGCTCGTGCTTTCGCAATATTTTCGTCTGGCTCCTGATTGAATCCATGTAAAAAGAAAACCCATGGTTTTTTTAATTCTTCATCCGATATTTCAGAAAACAGCTTATCTACTAAGCCTTTTCCATAAAATTCTATTTGCGTATTATCATCTGTTAATAAACCAGAATATACTCGGTCACCTTGATCTCCTATTTCACCAAGCACAACACCCATATCATTAACATCAATTACCTTAATTTCATCTTCAGTAATTTCAGGTAACTTTCTGTTAGTCATTACTATAATCATTATAGTTAGTCCTTTAGCATTAATTATAAATATTCTGCCCCAGCATAAAACTCTAACAAAAATTAGAAAATACTGCACTGTAAACGTAATATAAGCCTGGTTTAGCTTATAGATAGTTTAATTTTAATCCAATACTATCGAAATAAAGATTACCTGCAAGCTATATAACAGATAGAGTGAAGCTCTTTACCGTACTATCCCACGCTGGGATTGTTCAATAAATTGAATCAGTGGTAAAACTTCTTTATGTTCTTCTGCTATTTTGTTGAGTTTTTCTTTTGCGGATTCGACCGTTAAACCTAAACGGTAAATTATTTTATAGGATTCTTTAATTGCTCTAACAGCTTCTTTGGAAAAGCCGCTGCGCTTTAAACCTTCTGAATTAATGCCATGTGGATGTGCGGGGTTGCCATTAATCAGTATATAAGGTGGTACGTCTTTACTAATGGCACTACCCATTCCGCAAAAAGCATAGGCTCCTATATGGCAAAACTGATGCACCAGGGTAAAGCCACCCAAAATAACATGGTCATCTACACTGGCATGCCCGGCTAACGATGCACCATTTGAAAATACAGTATTATTGCCAACCTGGCAGTCATGCGCAATATGGATATAGGCCATTAACCAATTGTCGTTACCAATTTTTGTGGTACCACCACCTTCGCCAGTACCACGATTAATGGTGACAAATTCACGTATCGTATTACCATCACCAATAACAAGTTTTGACTCTTCACCGTGAAATTTTTTATCCTGTGGTACTTCACCAACAGAAGCGAACTGAAAAATGGTGTTATTTTTACCGATATGTGTTGGGCCATTTATAACAACATGCGGGCCAATTTTACAACCAGCTTCTATACTTACGTTTGCCCCAATGACAGTGTAGGGACCAATCGTAACATCTGAATCAATACTTGCTTTCGCGTCAATGATTGCAGTTGAATCTATTGTCATCCAACTTCCCGTTCTGCGCACATTAAATCAGCCGAACAAACAACCTTATCATCTACGCTAGCAACACCTTCAAATTTCCAGATGCCGCGTTTTTCTTTAATAAACTTAACGCTTAAAATAAGTTGATCGCCGGGTTCAACGGGTTGTTTGAATCGAGCCTTGTCGACACCAACAAAATAATACAATGAGTTCTCATCAGGTGTGCGCCCCAAAGTACGGAACGCCAGAATACCTGTCGCCTGAGCCAGTGCTTCCAGAATAAGAACCCCCGGCATAACAGGGCGTTGAGGGAAATGCCCAGTAAAATAGGGTTCATTATAAGATACATTTTTATATCCGATTAAACTTTCCCCCGGTATACACTCGGTTACCCTGTCTATTAATAAAAAAGGATACCGATGCGGTAAATGTTTTAAAATTTCGTAAATATCCAGTTGTTCCAACCTATTGCCCTCAACTATTTTATTCGATGATTCAATTACTTTTATGAAATATACTTACATTGCTATCTATTTTTCTGCAGCCTGTTTTTCTAAGGTCTTTAGCCGTTTGGCTAATTCGTCGAGCTTTTTCATTTGCATATAATTTTTATGCCATTGTTTATTTTCAACCAATGGCGCACAGGACGAATAAACACCCGCTTGTTTAATTGACTGTAATACCGTTGTTCTACCGGTAATGGTGGTATGGTCAGCAATACTAATATGCCCGGAAATAGCGACCGTGCCGCCTATCATACAATATTGACCAATGATTGTGCTACCGGCAACAGCAGTCATTGCTGCAATTGCGGTGTGATCGCCAATTTCAACATTATGAGCAATTTGAATTAAGTTATCTAAACGAACACCGTTACCAATAATGGTATTTTCGATTGCACCACAATCAACGGTGGTGTTCGCACCAATTTCAACATCAGTGCCAATGACAACCGAACCTAACTGTGGAATTTTAAACCATTTACCATCGTCATTGGCATGTCCAAAACCATCTGCACCAATGACAGCACCTGGGTGAAGAATAGTACGAGCACCAATACTGCAAGACGCAATAACGGTGACATTATTTTTTAGCTGAACATCGTTACTCAATGAGGCATTTTTACCAATAAAACAGCCGCTCGCAATTTGGCAGCCAGCAGCTATTTTGGCACCATCTTCAATAACGGTTAATGCACCAACAGACGCAGATGCATGGATCTTTGCACCCGCGTCAATGACGGCTGTTGGGTGAATAGATGCTGTTATTGGTGGTTTTTCTGAAAGCAGTTGGGCTATTTTTGCATAGGCTAACAGCGGGTTTTCAACAACGATTGCGTTAGTTTTACAGGCTTTTAAATCGGACTTTTTTAATATAACAGCGGTGGCATTTGATTCAGGAAGAAACTTTCGAAGCGACTTTACACATAAAAAGGTAACCTGCCCCGCCGTGGCATTTTTCAGGGTTGCAACACCATTTACCGTTGCAGTCGGCTCACCATGTACGTCACCTCCAACCTGTTGAGCAAGTTGCTCTAGCGTCAATTCCACGTATGGCGTACCTTATTGTATTCAGTCTTGTTATGGGTTATTTCGATGCTGCCGGCTTGCTTGCCTTCATACTTTTAGCTAACTGCGATAATACCTTTTTGGTAATATCTGAACGCTTGTTTGCGTACATAACATTATCACCAAAAATAACATCATACTTTTCTTCTTCTGCCAGTGTACTAATGGCTGAATTCACTACTTTTTGTAATTTATTGAGCTCTTCATTTCGACGAATATTTAAGTCTTCGGTGAACTCTTCTTTAGCACGTTTTATATCTCGTTTGATATTCAGAATTTTTCTTTCCAGCTGCTTACGACCGGCAGGGCTCATGATGGCGCCGTCTTTGGCGAGTTTTTCACTTTGCGTTTTAAGCTTTTTTTCAGAGCGGACAATTTTCGATTCACGTGGGGCAAATTCAGTTTCGAGGCTCTTTCTTGCGGTAGCCGCCTGTGGGGCATGCTTTAGGACATAGGCTATATTAACAACACCTAATTTAACCCCATCGGCAAACGATAAAGGTGTAATAACCAAACAAACTAAGGCACTAATAATTATACTAAAATTGCGCAAACCACATCCCCATTAAAATGTTGAACCAAGTGTGAACTGAAATGACTTTGTATCATCTCCGGGTTTATCATTCAAGGTATTCGCCCAACTAAAACGCATAATTCCGACCGGGGTAATCCATATCATCGCAACACCGAGGGAAGTCCGTAAACCGCCTAAACTAATACTCTCTTCCTCGGCAAAAACGTTACCGGCATCAAAAAAGGTGCTAAATCGAATGGATTTGCTATTTTCAGCAAATGGATTTGGCAAAATTAGCTCCAAATTACTCACAAGCCGTTTATTACCACCTAAAGCGGAATTTGTGGCGGGATCACGCGGCCCCAATCTGTTCGCATCATAACCTCGAACCGAGCGACTACCGCCTGCATAATAATTTTCAAATGGCGGTAAAGAAGGTGTCGAACCAAAAGGCATGGCATAACCCAGATTTGAATTGAACAAAAGGGTAATATTTTCTGATAAATCAAAATATTGTAAGTAACGTAAACTGAGTTTGTAATACTCCAGATCACTACCTGGAATAGTTGCGTCAATGCTACCAGAAATAAGCTTACCCTTGCTGGCAAAAATTGCTCGATTTCGCGTATCGTGAGACCATGAAATTCTGGCTTTATAATTGTCGTACTGATTTCCCTGCGCTGTTGTAAAATCAAGAATAGATTGTGATGTGTTGGTGCCCGTCACAATTTCAGTACTATCGTAAGAAAGCGAGGTGCCTAATGAATCATGTTCACTCATTGGTATACCAAAATTAACCGATGCACCAAGACTATTAGTCGAATAATTACTGATTGCCGCTTGCGTTGCAGAAAATTTTCGTTTGTATAGAGTAAAGCCGCGACTTATACCATCTTCAGTATAATAAGGATTGGTATAACTAACGGTATTATTTTGTATCACCTTACTGTTATTAATACTGACGCTCAGACGATTACCTGTGCCTACAAAATTATTTTGAGAAATCGAGAAATTGACAATCGCACCCTGAGTATCGTTAAAACCAAGACCTGCTGACAAGTTACCCGTTGCCCTTTCCTGAACCGTATAATTCACGTCAACCTGATCATTGGTATTTTCAACAACCGGAGTTTCAACCGTAATATCGTCAAAGAAGCCAAGACGGTTTAAGCGTGTTTTTGACTGCGCAATACTCTTGGTAGACATCCAGTCGCCTTCCATTTGCCTTATTTCCCGACGTATTACTTCATCTTTACTCTTTATATTTCCATAAATATTAACCCGACGTACATATACACGCCGACCGGGATCAACAAAGAAGGTAAGATCGACTGTTTTATTTTCATTATTTATTGTCGGGGACAGATTAATATTTGCAAAAGCGTAACCATTTTCTGCCAGGCGATCATTTATATTAGTACGACTCAGGCTCGATTCTTTACGTGAAAAAATATCACCTTTTTTCAACGTAATTAAAGCCAGTAAATCTTTTTCCGGAACAATAAGATTACCCGACAAATTTATTTCATTAACCGTGTATTTTTCACCCTCGGTTATATTAACGGTTATATACACGTCTTTTTTATCCGGGGTTAACGATACTTGAGTCGAATTAATTCTAAAATTAATATAACCTCTATCCTGATAATATGATTTTAGAATTTCCAGATCGGCAGCAAAAAATTGTTTGGAATATTCCTTGCGCCCACCAAACATTGTAGTACCGCCTAGCTCAAAAAATGCGTTTAGTTTTTCATCACTAAACACAGTATTGCCAACAATATTAAAAGTATAAATTTTGGCTGATTCACCTTCTGCTATTTCAATAGAAATATTAACTCGATTACGCTCTAACGGTGTAATCTTTGTTTTAATTTTTGCAGCGTATTTACCTAGGCTGTAATATTGACGCTGTAATTCCTGCTCCACAACAGCCACTGCCGACCTATCCAGTACACGACCGACCTTTAAGCCAATCTGATTTAAAGCTTCAGTAAGTTGATCGGTGGGTAACTCTGAATTACCCGATATATTTACTTCTGCAATTGCCGGGCGTTCAGCAACAAACACCACAAGGACGTTGCCTTCTCTTTCAATTTTTATATCTTTAAAGAATCCGGTTTTGAATAATTTTTTTATTGATTCAGATGTTAAATCTTCCGTAATTTTATCGCCCACTTTAACGGGTAAATAGTTAAAAACAGTACCAACAGATATGCGCTGTAAACCTTCAAGTTTAATGTCCTGAACAACAAAGTTTTCAAAAGCATAAGCTTTCGCGGCACATAAGGATAAAACAGGTACAATAAATTTACGCATTTAAAACCACTACCTTTAACAATTCAATTAACCAAATAAACGCAGCAAATCATTATAAAATGCCAGGCTCATTAACATTACTAAAAAAACAATTCCGATCTGTTGACCAAACATTTCAGCAGACGCCGAAACAGGACTACCTTTTACAATTTCAATTACATAATACAATAAATGCCCGCCATCGAGCATAGGAACAGGCAATAAATTTAACACACCTAAGCTTATACTTATAATGGCCAGCAAACCCATAAATTTACTAAAACCTGCATCGGCTGCTAAACCGGCATATTTTGCAATCGTTATAGGGCCACTAATATTTTTAAGCGATATTTCTCCAACGACCATTTTATATAAAAAATTTACCGTCCTGACTGTCGACAACCAGGTTGTTTCAATGGCTTTTGGTACGCTTTGAATAGCCGAATATTGATAGGTTGTTTTCATTTCATCAGGAAATGACACTGGCCCAATCCCGACACGTCCGACTGTTTTATTATCTCTTTTAACACTACCGACTCGAACATTAAATTCACGAACATCTGACTTCCGTTTAATTTGAAATTCAATGCTCTGTTCAGGATATTTCGATATTTCTTTTGCCATATCATTCCAGTCTTTTACAGCAATACCCTTTATTTTTAAAATAATATCACCGGCCAGTAGCCCGGCCTTTTCAGCCGGCTCACCCTCTAAGACAGTACCAATTTCAGCAAGCAATTGTGGTCGCCAGGGTTTGAAGCCTAATACTTTTAAAATATTATCTTCTTCAAGATCAAATTTAACCCTTGAAAAGTTAAAGCTTAAATTAACAATCGCACCACTGCTTCTTTTGACAACAACATCGGTAACTTCTTTATTAATAAGTGCCGGTACAAACTCGGTAATAACAACATCCCAAACAGGTGAATCTACATTGTTAATACTTACAATCGTATCATCTACCTGTAAACCAGCAATTTGTGCTGGCGTATCCTGAATAATGCTTCCAATAACAGGCTTAATACCTGGCGTGCCATTTACAAACATTGCCCAATACGCAAACACAGCAAAAATAAAATTAAATAAGGGCCCAGCAAAGACAATTGCAAAGCGTTTAGCTACAGGTTGACGGTTAAAAGCGCGATTTAACTCGGAAGCATCAACTTCAGCTTCACGTTCATCAAGCATTTTAACGTAACCACCTAAGGGGATAGCTGCAATAACAAATTCAGTTTTGTCATCACTAAATATTTTTCTGTAAATGGGTTTACCAAAACCAATAGAAAAGCGTATTATTTTTACACCCAGTTTTTTCGCAACCCAGTAATGTCCAAACTCATGGATAGCAACAAGAATAGTAATCGCAACTAAAAAAGATGGGATGCTATATATAAATTCATGCATGGTTTTTAGAACCTATAGTATTGGTAGATAACGTTCCAATGGCATCGAGAGCAATCGCTCTTGAATCAGTATCGGCTGTTATAAGCATCGAAATATCAGACGCTAACTTGAAAGGAACCTGTTGCATGACTGATTCAACGACTTTAGCTATCGACATAAAAGCAATTTCATTATCTAAAAATGCCTGTACTGCAATTTCATTTGCTGCATTGAGTACAGCAGGCATGATACCACCGGCACGCATTGCATCTTCAGCCAGTTTAATACAGGGGAATCGAGCATAATCAGGTTTTTCAAATTCAAGATTAGCCATAGCAAAAAGATCTAGACTACTGACACCCGATTCAATACGTTCCGGCCATGCCAACGCATAGGCAATCGGCGTTCGCATGTCGGGCTGACCGAGTTGAGCCATAATTGAACCATCAATAAACTCGGCCATAGAGTGAACAATGCTTTGCGGATGGATAACAATTTGAACATCATCAACACTTGCATCAAAAAGCCAACATGCTTCAATTAACTCCAGGCCTTTGTTCATCATCGTTGCAGAATCAACAGAAATTTTTCGACCCATTGACCAGTTAGGATGTGCGCATGCTTGATCGGGTGTAACTGACTCAAGTAATTTTAAATCAGTTGTTCTAAACGGACCACCCGATGCCGTTAAATAAATTTTACGAACTTCATTCGATAATCCAGTACCGCCATTAAAACTTTGTAAACATTGGTAAATGGCATTATGCTCGCTATCGACAGGGAGCAAAGTTGCATTATTCTTCGCAACTTCATCCATAAAAATTTGACCACTCATTACCAGTGTTTCTTTATTAGCCAGCAATATACGCTTACCTGCTTTCGCCGCGGCAAGTGATGAAGACAATCCAGCAGCGCCGACGATTGCGGCAACAACATAATCCGTTTCATTGAAACTCGAAACCAGGTCAAGGCTTTCGACACCTGATAGAACTTCAATATCCAGTGACGCCGTTTTCATTTTTGCTGCTAATTTGTCAGCACCAGCCTCATTTACAACAACAGCATATTTGGGCATATGTTCAACGCACTGCTCAAATAATTTATCGACATTGTTGTTGGCCGTTAAAGCAATAACTTTATATTTATCTTTATTTCGACTTAAAACATCCAGTGTGCTTGTGCCAATAGAGCCCGTTGCGCCAAGGATAGCAACTGAAATCATGTCAGTAACCCCAAAAGAAATAAGCCGACAATATAAAAGGGGGCCGCTGCAATTAAGCTATCAATACGATCTAGAATGCCACCATGACCTGGAAGTATATTACCACTGTCTTTAAGGCCACTTTGACGCTTATATAAACTTTCAGAGAGGTCACCAAATATAGAAACAACCACAATAATGACACTCAAAACAAAAAATATAATGGTTACATTAACGGCTAAACCAAACAAATAACTGCCTATAGCAGCAACAAGCAATGTGCCAGCAATAGCACCATAGGCTCCTTCCCATGTTTTACTCGGACTTACCTGGGGGGCTAATTTTTTCTTACCAAAAGACCTACCTGCAAAATAGGCAAAAATATCGGCACCCCAGATAATCATCAACAGATAAAAGAAGTAACCATGTGAAGCATAAACATTACGTAAATAAATTAAGCCGTAAAAAGGGATAACAATGGCAACAACAATACTTAATGCAGTGGCTGGATTAAACCTCGATGGCACTTCGACTAAAGGTGTTAATTCTTTAGCCGCACGATATGTCATTACACGAAACACCCGATACAGCCACCAGATGATACTAATAGAAAGAAGGATGTAAAACTGTTGTTCTGTGAGATTGCTATACCAGACCAGCAATGCTGTTGCACTAATAGAAGCTAAAGTATAGACGCTCTTTAAGAGAGTGTTCTGAATAGCCGATAAATGTCCCCACTCCCAACTTGCAAGTGCAACAATGCAAAGCATAAACAAGGAAAAATAAAATTCAGGCAAACTAAACACACCCCATATAATAAGTGGTGCTAATACAAGTGCCGTTAAAACGCGTTGTTTAAGCATCATTACTCTCTAATAACTCGACTTGCGCACTGGTTTGTCCAAATCGACGTTGCCGCTGTACAAAAACCTTAATGGCTTTGATTAATTCATTTCGGTCAAAATCAGGCCAGAGTAAATCAGTAAAATAAAGTTCTGTATAAGCAAGCTGCCAAATTAAAAAATTACTAATTCTTTTCTCACCGCCAGTTCGAATAAATAAGTCTGGAACGGGTAAGTGACTGAGACATGTGTATTCATTAATTGTTGCATCGGTAACTTGGGCGCTGCTTAACTCTTTATTCTCAATTGCAATGGCAATTTTTTGCATTGCTTGGGTAATGTCCCACTTACCACCATAATTAACTGCAATATTTAGCGCCAGGCCAGTATTATTTTTAGTGAGGGTTTCAGATTCGCGCATTCGTGATTGCAACTTCTCACTAAAAGCAGAAGTATCACCAATAAATTCGATTTTGACTTTATTTTTGTGAAGTTTCTTAACTTCTTTATTTAAAGAAGTTAAGAATAGATCCATTAAGAAACCGACTTCCTTATCGGGGCGACGCCAGTTTTCACTCGAAAAAGCAAAAATAGTAAGCGCTTTAATTTTTAATTGCGAACAGTCCTGAACAACATCACGAACCGCTTCCACACCGGCTTTATGTCCGACAACCCGTAATGAATTTCGTTTTTCAGCCCAACGGCCATTACCGTCTAAAATAATAACAATATGCTTTGGAAACTTTGCCGGTTCTACATCTTCAATTATTAACGGTTCTGACGACATACTATTACTCTGGATTTCACGATTTCAAGTATTACTATCTTAATATTTTCTATATAACAGAGAAACAACGTCTTAATAGAATTAAATTTCCATTAAATCTTTTTCTTTCTCTTTAAGTGCTTCATCGATTAAGCCAACATATTTATCGGTGATTTTTTGAATATCGTCATGAAAGCGGCGTTCATCATCTTCGGTAGCATCCTTGTCTTTAACCAGAGATTTTACATCACTTATCACATCACGTCGGATATTACGTATAGCAACTTTAGCTTGTTCACCTTCTGCTCGTACAACTTTTATTAAGTCCTTACGGCGTTCTTCTGTTAACGGTGGTAATGGTACTCGAATAACATCACCCGCAGAAGAAGGGTTTAAACCTAAATCCGATGTCATGATAGCTTTCTCCACAGCCTGCACCATCGACTTATCAAATGCGGCAACATTGAGCATTCGTGAATCGGCAATTGAAATGGATGCAAGCTGATTTAAAGGTGTTAGTGCACCATAGTAATCAACCATGACATGCTCTAACAGACTCGGATGCGCGCGTCCCGTACGTATTTTAACTAGCTCACCTTTCAACGAATCAACGCTCTTACCCATTCGTGTTGTTGCATCTTGCTTTAGTTCATCAATCATAGTCTTTTAGCCTGATATAATTTTAGTTATTCAACCAATTTTACAGATAGTTTCGATAAAACTATTCAACCAAGTTTTACAGATAGTTTTTACTCAAAACTATTCAACCAATGTACCAATAGCTTCACCCGAAGCTATTCTTAACATAAGCCCTTCCTTATTCATGTTAAACACACGAATGGGAATATTGTTGTCTCGGCATAATACCATTGCGGTGGTATCCATTACCGCTAATTTTTCTTCTATTACCTGATCGTAACCCAATTTTTCATACATCGTTGCAGAGGCATCTTTCATAGGATCGGCGGTATATATACCATCAACCTTGGTGCCCTTAAGAACGATATCGGCATCAATCTCAGTACCACGTAAACTTGCTGCAGTATCCGTTGTAAAAAATGGATTACCGGTACCCGCCGCAAAAATAACAACACGACCTTTTTCTAAATGACGTACTGCACGACGGCGAATATAATCTTCACAAACCTGGTTAATCGCAAGTGCTGACATAACCCGAACCCGCACACCCTGATGTTCAATCGCATCCTGCAAAGCAAGCGCATTCATCACCGTAGCCAGCATACCCATGTGGTCGCCTGTTGTTCGGTTCATACCTAACTCAGCCAGGCTCATACCCCGGAAAATATTACCGCCACCAATAACCAGGGCAACTTGTATATCGTTGTCAATAAGCTGTTTAATCTCACCGCCAACGCGCTCAAGCACCTTTGGATCAATACCAAAGTTCTGCTCCCCCATAAGGGCTTCACCGGAAAGCTTAAGAAGAATACGTTTATATTTTGTTGCCATTGTTATTCCACTTTGAATAATATTTATAGTTCAACTAACACGAAAGATTAAAACTAAGATTGCCGCGCTGTCGCTCGCAATGACAACATCTACAATTTAGCACCAAACTCGCAGCGGAGTCTCAGCGATTCGAGTACAAGGCGAAAGTAAACTTTAAAAGTGGCGTTTACGAATAGTAAATGAGCATTTTAAAGTTTGCTGACAACGCCGTAATCGAACCTCTGAGGCTTCGCCAAACTAAGAACTGATTTGGGCTGCGACCTCATCGGCAAAGTTTTCTACTTTCTTCTCGATACCCTCACCCACTTCATAACGGATAAAGCGATGAATAGTTGCGCCTTTCGACTTCAATAACTGTTCGATAGTTTGATCTGGATCTTTTACAAAAGGTTGCCCCATTAAAGTAATTTCTTTTAAGTACTTTTTAATTCGACCTTCAACCATTTTCTCAATGATGTTATCGGGTTTACCACTTTCTGCTGCCTGGGCAATAAAGATTTCACGCTCTTTATCCAGTAAAGTTTGATCAACATCGTCTACTGAGATACAAGCTGGGCGACTTGCTGCAATATGCATAGCAATGTCTTTACCTAATGTATCGTCACCATTTTCTATATCAACCACCACGGCAATACGTACACCATGTTTATAGCTTGAAATAATTCCAACTGCATCGATACATTCAAAACGACGCACTGACATGTTCTCGCCAATTTTGCTGATTAATTCTTTACGGCTTTCATCAATGCTCGCACCACCGTCGGTGATAGGCATGGCATTAAGTACATCGAGGCTGTCAGGCTTGTCGCTTAATACACGTGCGCCAACATTTTCAACAAAGGCCATAAAATCGCCTTCTTTTGTAACAAAGTCTGTTTCACAGTTTATTTCTGTAATAGCCACTGTTTTTGCATCAGCCGATACCTGTACAGAAATTAAACCTTCGGCCGCTACACGACCAGCTTTTTTGTCGGCTTTCGCCTGACCTGATTTACGCATTAATTCGATTGCAGCATCTATATCGCCATCTGTTTCTACTAATGCTTTTTTACATTCCATCATGCCCGCACCAGAGCGTTCACGTAATTCTTTTACCATAGCTGCTGAAATTGCCATTTTGTGTGCCTCTTAAATTCAGTCTTTACAATTTATATTCAATTTTTAAGCGAGCATTTAAAATACTCAAACCTGTATATACAGAAAAAGGGGGCGCAAGCCCCCTTCAGCTACCCACAACAAATTATTCTGCTGCGGCTTCGGATGCTTCAGGTTTATCGGATGCTTCAGGTTTATCGGATGCTTCAGCTTTATCACCTGCTTCAGTCGCTTCTTTTTTCTTTGCAACGACTTTCTTCTTGGCAACTGTTTTTTTCTTCGCTGTTTTCTTTTTCGCTGCTGTTTTGGTGTCGCCGCTGTCGTCAGCTGCTTTACCCGGATTTTTCGCTAAAGATTCCTGACCAAGTAAAATTGCACGAGCGACGCCTTGCGCATACAAGGTAATCGCACGAATCGCATCGTCATTACCTGGAATAATATAGTCAACATTATCAGGTGAATTATTTGAATCGACAATGCCAATAACGGGGATACCTAATTTATTTGCTTCTGCGATTGCAATTTTTTCATGACCAACATCAATCACGAATAATGCATCGGGTAAACCATTCATGTTTTTGATTCCGCCGAGACTTCTGTCCAGCTTGGTCATTTCACGCGTCATGGTTAAGGTTTCTTTTTTGCTGAATCGTTCAAAACGACCATCTGCCTGCATGGCTTCAAGTTCTTTTAAACGTTTAATAGATTGCTTCACGGTTTTAAAGTTTGTGAGCATGCCACCTAACCAGCGGTGATCAACGTAAGGCATACCACAACGGTTTGCTTCTTCGTTTACCACTTTTTGCGCAGCACGTTTTGTTCCAACGAACATCACTTTACCGCGATTGGCGACAAGTTTAGAAATAAAGTTCATTGCTTCATCATACATTGGCAATGATTTTTCTAGATTTAAGATATGGATTTTGTTGCGATCACCAAAAATAAAAGGAGCCATTTTTGGGTTCCAGAAACGTGTTTGGTGACCAAAATGGACACCCGCTTCCAGCATTTGACGCATAGAAACATCAGACATAGTTATTCTCCTATCGAGGGTTTTGTCTTCCGTATTACCCACTGTTTCAACCCAACTCATTAAATAAAGAGCGTTACTGGGCACCCGAAGCAATGTATTGGCAATACGTGTAAATTTACTCACAAAAGAGCATTCGTTTTGCTTAAAAAGCGCGTGCTTTATACCATAATTAGCTACAGACAACAACGAGCAACTGGTATATTATTGATTTCCCTACAGAATCAATAGATTACGACCTTGCAAAAATTACGGATTTAAAGCGAAAATATGACTGTTACTATTAAAAGCGCCGAAGAGATCGAAAAAATGCGCACCGCCGGTAAATTAGCCGCTGAAGTACTTGAATTTATTGACCCCTACGTCAAGCCTGGCGTGACCACCAATGAACTCGATAAGCTCTGCCATGACTATATTGTTGATGTGCAAAAAGCCATTCCTGCACCGCTCAATTACCATGGTTTCCCTAAATCCATCTGCACCTCGACCAATCATGTTATTTGCCATGGCATACCAAATGAAAAGCACCTTAAGAAAGGTGATTTAATCAACCTCGACATCACGGTCATTAAAGACTTATACCACGGCGACACCAGTAAAATGTACCATATCGGGGAACCGAGTATTATTGCTAAAAGACTCGCAAAGGTGGCCTATGAATGCCTCTGCAAGGGCATTGAACTGGTCAAACCCGGCCTGCATCTGGGGGATATCGGTCATGCGATTCAAAAATATGCCGAGTCCAAACATTATTCTGTCGTGCGCGAGTATTGCGGCCACGGTATTGGTATTAAATTTCACGAAGACCCTCAAGTTCTGCACTATGGCAAAGCAGGCACCGGTATCACTTTAGAACCCGGTATGATCTTTACCATCGAACCGATGATTAATGCCGGTAAACGTAATGTTAAATTATTAAAAGACGGCTGGACGGTGGTATCAAAAGACCACTCGCTCTCCGCACAATGGGAGCACACCATACTCGTTACCGATACCAGCCATGAAGTATTAACCGCTCGGCCCGATGAGTCATTTTAAATACCGGGTGAATCATTTTAAAATACATGAGGAATTGTTCTAAATGCAAGCAGTCGTAAAAGTAGGGCAGGATTTATTTGATGAAGCAAAACTTCTACAACAATTAAACGAACAAGCCTCTCCGATTCCCATTTTTAAAGAACAGCGGCAACATTACCTTGCCATACTCACAGAGCGTTTTAACTCGGGTCGAGCGGCAACCGAACTGGTACATTTGCATGCAGCACTGACCGATAAATTACTGATACACGCATGGAATCTTTTTGTTAATGAACAACAACAAAATGCGATTAGCCTGATTGCGGTCGGCGGCTATGGCCGAGGTGAATTGCATCCGGCCTCCGATATCGATCTATTGATACTATTAAAAAAACCAAAAAAAGAGATTAACGAAGCCATCAGCCAGTTTGTTACTTTTTTATGGGATATCGGCCTTGAAGTTGGGCATAGTGTCCGCACTGTTAAAGAATGTGTTGTCGAAGCAAAAATAGATATAACGGTCGCAACTAACATCCAGGAATCACGCTTACTAACCGGTTCAGAAAAATTATTTGATGAACAGAAAATAAAATGCTCAGCTAAAAAAATCTGGCGAAGTGATAAGTTTTTTCGCGCAAAACTAGATGAACAAATCAAACGCCACGAACGCTTTCATGACTCTGCATATAACCTGGAACCCAACATTAAAGAAGGCCCCGGTGGTTTAAGAGATATCCAGATGATTGGCTGGGTTGCTAAACGTCACTTTGGTGTCGATACCCTCGAACAACTTATTGAACATGGTTTTTTAACCAAAGAGGAATACAACGACTTAAACGAAGGCCAGGCTTTTTTATGGCGAGTACGCTATGGCCTACACCTAATCAATAACCGCCGTGAAGATCGTTTGTTATTTGACCATCAACGCAAACTCGCCAGACAGTTTGGTTTTAAAGATACACAAAAAGCATTAGCAGTAGAGCTTTTTATGAAACAATACTACCGAACCATCATGGATTTAAGTCGTTTAAATGAAATGCTTTTACAGTTGTTTGAAGAAGAAATTCTGCTGGGTAAAAAAACTAAAAAACCTACTCGTATAAATAACCGCTTTCAAACTATCAAAGGTTTTATCGATGTTACTGATGCTTCTGTTTTTAAGTCCTACCCATTTGCTTTGCTAGAAGTTTTTTTACTGCTAGCACAAATGCCAGAATTAAAAGGTGTACGCGCCAATACTATACGTTTAATTCGCTCTCACCGATATCTAATCAACAATCAATTTCGTGATGACTTACGTTGCCGAAGTTTATTTATCGACTTTTTCAAACAAAGCCATGGTGTTACCCATGAATTAAGACGAATGAACCGTTACGGTGTGCTTGCCGCTTACATACCCGCTTTCGAAAAAATAGTTGGCCAAATGCAACACGATTTATATCACGTGTATACTGTTGATGAACACACCATCATGCTGATTCGAAATTTAAGGCGCTTCACCGTTCCAGAATTCAGCCATGAATTTCCTTTCTGCAGCAAGTTGATTAATGCAATTCCCAAACAGGAAATAATTCTCCTTGCTGCCCTGTTTCACGATATTGCTAAAGGCCGTGGCGGCGATCATTCAGCATTAGGCGCAGTTGATGCGAGAGCGTTTTGCGTTAAACATGACTTAAGTACCTATGACACCAATCTTATCGTCTGGATCATTGAGAACCATTTACTCATGTCCGCCACTGCTCAGAAAAAAGACATTAACGACCCAGATATCGTCTATGAATTTGCCACACACGTTGGTGATATAAATCGCTTAAAATATTTATACCTGTTAACCGTTGCAGATATGCGAGCTACCAGTGACACAGTCTGGAATTCATGGAAAGATTCTCTGCTCAAAAATTTATTTCGTACAACCCAGGATGTTTTTCGACGTGGCCTAGAAAACCCGGCGTTAAAGTCCGAACTCGCAGCAGAAAATAAACGGCTTGTATTAGCCGAGCTGCAACAAAAATATGATTCGACAAAAATTTTAGAAATCTGGCAGAACTTTTCAGATGATTATTTCACCCGCTATTCTATATCTGAAATCAAATGGCAAAGTGAATCAATTATAAATATGAATAATGCGCTATCCGCCTATACTTTCAGACATTCCAGCAAACATAAGGTAACCAGTTTATTTATTTACACTGAAAGCTTCGCCGGAATCTTTGCCGTTATTACCTCCGTTCTGGAATTCTTTAAACTCGGCATTATTGATGCGCGAATAATAAAATCGACAAACGGCAAAACACTCGATACTTATCACGTAATTAATACTTCAGGTAAAACAATTGATGACGCGCTGTGCACGCAAATTAAAGAAACATTAAATGACTGTGTCAGCAGGCGAAGTCGTAAAGAACAAAGCAGCGAGAATACACGCCTAAGTCGCATAGAAAAACAATTTCAGCTACCGACCACGGTCAACTTCAATAACGAGGTAAATGAAAACTCAACCGTTATGACGGTAAAATCTTCAGATCAAACCGGCATATTATCGCAACTTGCGCTAATCCTTTCCGAACATAAAATTATTGTTAACGCTGCAAAAATTGCAACCTATGGTGAAGTTATTCAGGATATATTTAATATTACAACCGAGGATAGTTTAAAGTTATCTGCCGAGCAGCAAACAGCATTAGAAAAAAGCATTCTTGATTTACTCGAAAGCCGAGATGGTTAACGATTAAAACCATGTCTCTTCCGCCATACTAAGGTTATACGACTCGATCAAGCCGTCTATATTTAAATTTTCTATACCTAACAACTCAAGCATTTTCTGACATTTGTTGTCTTTTTTAATTAACTCAGGTTTTGAGCTAAAAGCAATAAAATAGTAAGCCAACTGCAATATTAATAACTGTTTATCGATGTCTGTTAGTACATCGTCTACCACCTCTTGTTGAAAATATCGGCTTAATACGTCAATTGATATTTGCGGTAAACGCATTTTTTTCATCGTAACAGCAGTAATCTCTGAACGATGCAAACCAAAATAATAAAGTTCCTCATCCATAAGAGAAATTCTTTTAGCCTCTGCATTCTCCAATACGGCGGTATATTCACTAATAAAATTCGAACTTAATACCAGACCACCGATTTCACTCATCATTGCAGTCAGCTCAATTTCATCGGCCAGCTTTCGTCCTACCTTTCGTGCAATTAATTTCGACATCGCCGTCAATTGCATCACTTTTTCCCACAAAAGCTCCTTGGCAGGATTAAGCGGCTCGGTAAAAGAACGCATGGTACAAATTAAAACAGCCGACTTTACAATTTCAACACCCAACAGGTTAATTGCCTGACGAACATTTTTTGTTTCAACACGTGTGCGGTACATTGGTGAGTTTGCGTATTTTAATAATATCCCCATCAGCACCGGATCAGCAGATAAAGCCGCTTCAAGATCGGCAAAATTTGCGTCTGCCGAGTTAATAATATCAAGCGCTTTTTTTCCCTGCTCAGAAATGGTGGGTAATTTTAAATCGTGAATTGAAATAGACTTACTCGAACGTATATTTAATTTAGCCATAAACTTCAGTACTTACCTTCATACATTATTTATACAGTGTATCGGCAATTCCCCCGTTCACTTAAACTGTTTCAACAAACTCAAGTCCATTTTCATCGGGATCACGACAAAAAAGTGCTTTTCGTCCAGAACGACTCCGGCTATATTCTATTTTTGCCGACTCTAAAAGCTTAGCTAAATTTTCAACCGAATCCACCTTAACGGCAAAATGTCTATCACGACCAACATGCTCGGGTCTATCTAGCTGAATCCCCTTAGTTTTTTCCGGATTGGGTAATTGCATTAAATGAATTTGCTGTTCACCTAGGCAATACCAGCGTCCGTCATAACCCAGATCTGGACGAGTAGGATCCGCTTTCAGCCCCAGCAAACCTTCATAGAATTCAATGGATTGAGCTAAATCCTCAACTAAGATAGTTGAATGTAAAAATTTACTTATTTTAACCATTGTCTTTGCCTCCATCGTTGAAAGAAATAAAAACACCGGCAAATAAAATAAGTGCCCCGCCGAGCCATTCCCGTAACATCATTGTTTCTCCGATTAAGACATAAGCCGATACCGCACCAACAATTACTTCAAATAACAAAATAACGGCTGACTGTTGAACCGGCATATGCGTTACACCGTAGGCTACGGCAAGGGTCATCACCACCACCATGCTGGCACCAATAACAAAAGCGATACTAAGTGTTGTGACAGTAATATCGCCAAGTGGTATTTTCAAAATAACTATCAGTACAACTGAAACAAGTAATACTCCATACCAACCCACTATAGCTTTTGTTCTTGATGGAATATTTTGAGCCATCCTCATTAAAACATTGGTCACAGCAAACGCCATACCCGAAGACAATGCGAGCCAGTCGGATGTTTTGTTTGGCCAGGGGTAGTCCATATCCACCTGCCACAACATCACTAGCATACCGACCAATGCAATCGCCAACGCCAAAAAATTTTTCAGGGATAAATGTTCTTTAAGAATAAAATAGGCTAAAACGGTTGCCCAAATAGGCGACATATAGAACAGCAATAAAACCCGTACCACCTCTCCGTCAATCACCGCCAGAAAAAAAGCAATATTGGTCCAACCGGCAAAAATAGCCAGTAAAAACATTAATAATGGGCTTTTGAGAATGTCTGAATAACTCTTTTTCAGGTAGGGAATAAAATACACACTGGTACCAATATAAATAAGCAAGGTTGCCCAAAGGCCGTGCACGCCTTGATTTTCTAACCAACGCAACGGGTACCAGAACACCCCCCACAAAGTCGCGGCAAAAAGTAAACTGACCGACGCTATTAGTAACGTTTTATTGAATTGCTGCATGCTGAACGATTCTTCCAAAAATTTATATCATCTGCCCTTAGCACAACATATAATGCATGCAGTCACAACAATTAATTATTTAAACTTAATTTTGAACATAGAAAATGAACCCTGATCTTAAACATCTTTTCCCCTATCCCTTTGAAAAATTAAACGCCTTAAAAGTCGGAATTACACCACCGGATTCTTTAGCGCATATCGCACTGTCAATTGGTGAACCCAAACACCCCGCACCCGATTTTATATTTAAAGAAATTAATGCTCAATTATCAGGTCTGGAAAAATACCCCCTCACAAAAGGTTTATTACCCCTAAGGGAAGCTATCACAAAATGGTTGACGCAACGTTTCAAACTTAAAACCGCAGCCCTCGATGCACAAACAAACATTCTCCCCGTTAATGGAACACGCGAAGCACTGTTTGCTTTTGCTCAAGCGGTTATTAATCGCGATAAGCAAGCCGTTGTTATCATGCCAAATCCTTTTTATCAAATATATGAAGGCGCGGCCATACTTGCCGGAGCAGAGCCTTATTATTTAAACACTACGGCTGAGAATAATTTTTCACCTGACTTAAACAGCGTACCCGAAACCATACTCAAACGTTGTCAGTTACTTTATTTGTGTAACCCGGGTAACCCTACCGGTGCCGTCATGTCGCTTGAGTATCTAAAACAGGCCATTAAACTAGCGCAACAATACGACTTTATTATTGCCGCCGATGAATGTTATTCAGAAATTTATTTTGATGAAAATAATCCGCCGGTCGGTTTATTACAGGCCGCCAGCGAAATGGGCCTAGTCGATTTTAAAAACTGTGTTGTGTTTCACAGTTTATCGAAACGATCTAACGTGCCCGGTTTGCGTTCCGGATTTGTTGCCGGCGATGCCGATATTATGGCCGACTTCTTAAAGTACCGTACCTACCATGGCTGTGCGCTCCCCCATCAGCATCAATACGCGAGTATAAAAGCCTGGCAGGATGAACAACATGTCATCAATAATCGAGCAGAATATACAGAGAAATTTACTCAGGTAATTCGCACCTTATCGCCATTTATCGACGTATCCTTACCCGATGCTGCATTTTATCTATGGCTTAAAGTCCCCGAAGATGACACCGTATTTGCGCGTAATTTATACGCGCAACAAAATGTAACCGTACTACCGGGGCAATTTTTGTCCCGAGAAACCGCATCCGGCAATCCCGGCTGCAATTATGTTCGCCTCGCACTTGTGGCACCGCTGGATGAATGTATTGAAGCGGCAAACCGTATAAAGAACTACTTACAAACACTATAACCGCATTTAATTAGCATTAAGGGCTTAGATTCAGGTATAATACGGCATCATTTTTCGTAGCAGCGCTACTAATCGATAACCCTAACTTACGGTATAAATAGAACTACCTGGTCACTACTAACGTTTTTACCCGGTCAAAAGTTGTACCGAATAAAATATTTTGCCGAATACATTTTACTAGCTGCTAAATTCTGGAGTAAAGAATGAGCGATATCCAAAACATCATTGAAAACGCATTTGAAAATCGCGCTGAAATAACCCCTCGAACCGCCGACACCATTGTTAAAGAAGCTGTTAATGAAGCAATGAATATGCTTGATTCGGGCGAAGCACGTGTTGCAGAACCCAAAGACGGTGACTGGGTGGTTAATGAATGGCTGAAAAAAGCCGTGTTACTTTCTTTTAGAATTGAAGATAATGAATTTATGAAAGGCGGCTTTACCAATTATTACGATAAAGTACCTTCCAAATACGCTGACTATAATTCGCGCGAATTTCGTGCCGCAGGTGTACGTATTGTACCACCTGCAACTGTCCGCAAAGGTGCATATATAGCATCGGGAACGGTTCTTATGCCTTCCTACGTTAATATTGGTGCCTATGTTGATTCAGGTACCATGGTTGATACCTGGGCAACGGTTGGTTCTTGCGCACAAATTGGTAAAAACGTGCATTTATCCGGTGGCGTAGGCATTGGCGGCGTTCTCGAGCCCTTGCAAGCAGCACCCACCATTATTGAAGACAACTGCTTTATCGGCGCACGCTCAGAAGTAGTCGAAGGCGTGATTGTTGAAAAAGGTTCAGTTATTTCAATGGGTGTTTATATTGGTCAAAGCACGCGCATTTATAATCGCTTAACCGATGAAGTGACCTATGGTCGAATCCCTGCCGGTTCTGTTGTTGTTTCCGGCAACCTCCCCTCAAGCGATGGCAAATACAGTCTGTATTGCGCTGTCATTGTAAAACAAGTCGATGAGAAAACGCTGGGTAAAGTTGGCATTAACGAATTACTAAGAGATATATAATTATGACAACCCTTTATGGAATAAAAAATTGTGACACCGTGGTGGAAGCACGCAAATGGCTTGAAAAAAATGAAATCAGCTATGAATTTCATGACTTTTCAGATGATGGCGTACCCGATAAAGCTCTCGATGAATGGGTTAAGTCTATCGGCTGGGAAACATTACTCAACCGCCGTAGTACAACCTGGCGCAAACTGCCTGACCATCAAAAAGTAAATCTTGATGCCGAAAAAGCGAAAGGTATTATGCAACAGCAACCTTCTATTATTAAAAGACCGGTTATCGAACACGCAGAAAAATGTCATGCTGGTTTCAGTGACGCGTTTTATAAACATTTATTTCAATTATAAAACCAGCAGCATAACTTAAACTATTCCCGCAAACCTGCGGGAATATTGGTTTACTAGATCAAGAACCTATAAATAGAAAAAAGCGATAACAGCATAAATGTCGTCAACCCTTGAACTAACCAAACAACTTATCGCCCAGGCATCGGTTACCCCTGATGATGCCGATTGCCAAAATATTATCGCTAAACGTTTAAGCGCCATTGGTTTTAATATTGAAAACCTGAACTATGGTGATGTATTAAATCTTTGGGCCGTAAAAAATTCCGGCAAAGGTAAAACAAAACCACTGTTTGTTTTTGCTGGCCATACCGACGTCGTACCAACAGGCGCGGAAGAAAACTGGCGTTTCCCGCCTTTTACACCCACGGTTGATAACGGCAAACTTTATGGCCGTGGTACCGCCGATATGAAAGGCTCGGTTGCTTCGATGATCACTGCATGTGAACGTTTTTTTGAAAAATATCCTGATATTGAAGGCAGCGTCGGCTTCTTAATAACCAGTGACGAAGAAGGCCCGGCAACCGATGGCACGGTAAAAGTAGTCAGGCATTTAGAAAAACAAAATATTAAAATAGACTGGTGTTTAGTGGGCGAACCATCAAGCACCAACCAAATGGGTGACGTGGTTAAAAATGGCCGACGCGGCTCACTCGGTGCCGAATTAAAAGTAAAAGGCAAGCAAGGTCATGTTGCCTATCCACACCTTGCGAAAAACCCGATTCATGCCTTCGCTGATGCTATGAGTGAACTCACGGCGAAACAATGGGATAACGGCAATGACCATTTTCCGCCAACAACTTTTCAAATAAGCAATATTAACAGCGGCACCGGTGCGACTAACGTTATTCCGGCCGATATTGACATTCTATTTAACTTTCGTTTCTCAACCGCAACCACCGCCGAAAAGCTACAACAGGAGGTCGAAGCAATATTAAATAAATACAATTTTGAATACGACTTAAAATGGACGTTATCCGGCCAACCTTTTTTAACCGCCGAAGGTAAACTGCTGGATGCCGCAAGTAATGCAATAAAAAAGGTAGTGGGAATAGAAACCAAGCTGTCGACTGCTGGCGGCACATCCGACGGCCGTTTTATTGCACCGACTGGCGCACAAGTTTTAGAACTTGGTCCACTCAATGCGACGATTCACCAGGTAGACGAGCATGTGGATATTAAAGAGTTAGAAAAATTATCTGAAGTCTACGAACAAATCCTTGTTGAACTATTTATTGTGACTTAATGATGTTGCGAATCTAGTACCCATATCGAACCAATCAATACAAACAGTCCTAAAGTTATAATTTAAAACCGAAATCTCTAAGCTTCATCAAATAGCCCGAAATATAACCAGACATCTTATATGTTTCTTCTGCTGTCTTAACATTAAATTTACCAAAACTTAAACATGAAGTAGTTAAATGAAGAAAAATACTACCTCGCCGATTCTTTAATAATACGAATAACATCCTGCTCTAATTCCAAAGCAATACTATTAGCCGCACTGCCCTGTGAAAGAATACCCGGCTTTACAAACAACACCCGTGTATAACCTTCTTTATGAACAAGCGTAACATGCAAAGGGCACAGCGCCAGCATATCTGGATCTTCATTACTTATTTTATTAGCATACCAGCCATTACAAAAAACCATGCTGCGAATCGAGTCGAGTTTATTTTTGTTATAGTCTTTGCCCCAACGCTTGGCGAAATGTGCAAGATTGCGGCCTATATTGGGCTCAAAAATAACATAGTAACCATTGTTTTCCAGGCCGGTAAATAATCGCTTATAAATTTTGTTCATTTTACCTTTTACTTTATGCACAAAAACGGCTGGCTCAACGATGGTAATGGTTTGATTCTCAACTTGCTCAGTTGGCGTATCCGCATCAACCGCTACACTGGTTGCTGCATTGTTGGTTGCAGCATTACTATTACTGGTCGTAGCATTATTCAGCGGTAATTTTTGCTCAATACTTAAAGTTTTGCTGGATGCCGCTTCGAGTTTAGGTGCAGCATTTAAAACGGGGGCTTCCGCAAATGCGTTAAAAATCAGGCTCTGTAATAACACCAGTAGATAAAAACTTATTTTCTTTTTCATGATAATTGGTTTCAAGACCTTCTTGTATGAATTCAGATTGTTTTAATATGTAACATTATTTCGCAAATAAACAGGAACAGCTTGCTCCACAGCCACTGTATTACCAAGCTTGTATTCTTTTGCTGCGAGAACGACAACGTCGTAAGCATGCGGATAATGGTAATTCTCCGTTGGTGAGTCAACAAATAAAAGCGAGGGTTCATTTAAATGTGCAACTATTTTGGCTGCCGTGCCCACAACCTGCCAGTTTTTCACCTTGCGGTTTAATTGCCGCAACGAATCTACAATTTTTTCGCTTGCAGAAACAGACTCATCAACAAGTGGCTTTGCAAAACCATTCTTGATGCAAAACAAGCCCCAAAACACCTCACTCTTTCTAGCATCCAGACAGGCCAAAAAATTATTCTGCTCTGACTGTTCTTTCTGGGACTGGTTATATCGGTAAGCACCTTGTGCCAGTGCGGCCAGGCTGGAAATAGCAACAAGTGGAATATTCAAACCAAAGGCCAGGCCTTGTGCAACACCGGTAGTAATTCGTAAGCCGGTAAAAGCCCCTGGGCCGCGACAAAAAGCAATGGCGTCCAGTTCATGTTTCACAATACCCTGTTGCTTGAGCAAGCTATCAAGCATATTCAAAAGGAGATTGGTGTGTTGCCGGGGAGCAATTTCAAACAGCTCAGTAATACTGCCATTATTAAATAATGCGACCGAACAGGCCTCTGTTGTCGATTCAATCGCTAAAATAATCATGACGGACTCAAAAATGACGATATTGTATGAAGCGCCTATTCTAACGAATTAGCTCAATTTTAAAAAGGAACGTTTAAATTTAACGGAGTACCAGACGGCGACTGAAGCGTTTTTTTGTTAGATCATCACTTTTCTCTACAGCATCTATTTTTTCTATTTCATTCGTCATTGAACTTGAAGCCGTACCAGATGGTTCATTGGCAAAATTCAACGGTTGATGTTTTGCGTCCGATATTTCGTCTACAGTGTACCCATCCAGAGGAATACCTATAAACGGGTTTAATTCTTCATCTATTCGAGTCGTGACTAAGTTGCTTCGACTTCGTTCATTGCGACTGGCAATTTGGCTGGCATTTTCATCACTGAGAGCAGCATGCATTAAGCCAGGCGCATCATCACTAAAAAATCTATTTTGAGCACTCCCTAATTCAGCCGATAACACCGATTCAGACAGAAAACGAAATTCATTCTGACCAATAAATATTTTATCTTGTTCATCAAGACGATGGGCTGTAATCGGGGCATTATTCACAAACGTATGATTAGTGCTGTTATTATCGATGAGAACACAATGAACTCTTGAGCTTAAATCATCTTCAAGCAGCTGAATAACCGCATGCTGTTTACTCACAAATTCATCATCAATAGAAATATCATTATCCAGGCCACGTCCAATGGTTATTTCTGATTTATCAAGTACAAACTTAACACCGGGAACACCATTTGCGTATTGAATAAGTATGGCCATGGTATAACTTAGCTCTTTGTTTACAGTTAGTTGTAAGATTTGTCCTACAGTATACCGACTATTGTGGCTAAGTAACCACCAAAAAAATAATATATTTATAATATCTATATAAAAAAAATTTATTTATTACACTCTGATTTTATACTTTAAATTCAATGCGTTATATTAAATAACTATTAATATATAATAATTTTCTAAAGTTTATCTAGTGTATTGTGCAATTAATCTAGGCTCATTGAAAAATGATGGCTTGTATGCAGTAATTTTTCACGCGCATAAAACCGATGCGCATTAATACGTTGCACCCCAGAATCAAGCTCTAAGTGCTGACACTGGTTCAATACTGCCTGTTCGATAAGCCAGTCGAGCAAAGCTTTTCCATAACCTTTTGAACGATGCTCATTTGCTGTCACCAGGTCATCGACATATAAAAATTTACCCCAGGCCAAATTTTCTGAATATCTAAAACCAGCAATGGCACAGACTGCCTCATTATTCTTTAAATAAGCCAGCTTATAATTTTGACTCATTTGTTTTTGTACCTGTGCCAGGAAGCTGTCTTTTGTATAGGCCGGTCGTAGTTGCACTGCGACATCGTAACAGGCGTTGATTTCGCTATCAGATTTCGCTAAAAATATTTCAGTCATTGATGACACCCCGCCATATTGAGTTAGTTATTTTTTTTCAGAATTAACTTTTTCATTAAAGAATGTTTCGACATAGTCTATTTCTTTTGTAATAGGCATGGCTGGTAAACTTTTAAGAAAGACTTTGCCATAAGGTTTTGTACGTAATCTTGGATCGCAAAGCATCAATAAACCGGTATCCATATAATCACGAATTAATCGACCCGCGCCCTGCTTCAAGGTAATAACGGCATTGGGTAATTGAAAATCAAAGAAGGGGTTTAAGCCATTCTCACGCATTGCATCAATGCGTGCTTTTAAAATAGGATCGCCTGGTGATGCAAATGGCAGCTTGTCGATGATTACCGTACTCAAGGCAGCGCCTTTAACGTCAATACCTTCCCAAAAACTATAAGTGCCTAATAACACCGCATTGCCCATTTTTCGGAAGTCCTTAATTAATGCATCGCGTGGTTTTTCGCCTTGTACTAGCAAAGGGAAATCGATGCTATCTTTTAAAATTTCAAGGGCTTCATTCAAGGCACGATAACTGGTAAATAAAAAAAATGTTCGGCCTTTACTTAAATTAATAACTGGAATCGCTTTATCAACAATAGCCGATAAATAGGCCGGGCTTTGGGGCTCGGGCAAACCATCCGGAATATAAAGCAATGCCTGTTCACGATAATTAAACGGGCTTTCCCATGCTTGATTGCTAACATCTTCAAGAATGCCCAGTTGCTTGAGAAAATGATCAAACTTGTTACCGACGGTTAAGGTGGCAGAGGTGAAAATCCAGCTGCCGGGTAAACTGTCCATCTGCTGTTTAAATTCATTACCAATATCAAACGGCGTTAAGTTCAAAGAGAATGAGCGCTTATACGTTTCAAACCAGTGAATATGATCGGCTGGCGGTGCAACGGTTAATAGTTTTAATTTTTCGATTAAGTTTATACAACGGTTGTAGCATGCGTCTAAATCTTTAGTTCTGTCTGCAAGTGGTATTAAACATTCTTTTAATTCATCCATTTGAGCATTGAGTATTTCAATTGCTTTTACAAAATTAGCATCGTTTTGTATTTCAGCCCAACTTCCCCGCCGCATTGACACACCCATAGCTAATCTAAAATCGGCTATGGTCTTTTTTAAGTCATCACATAAATCCAGCAGTTCCTTGTCTTCATTTATTTCTGCCAGATATTCTGCTGACACATCGGTGACCAGTTCATTTAGCTGATAACCACTGACACTGGTACCAAAAAAATTAGACGCCACATCGGGGAGTTGATGAGCCTCGTCAATTACAAACGCATCGGCAATTGGTAACAATTCGCCAAAACCATTTTCACGAATCACCATGTCCGATAATAATAAGTAATGGTTTATCACCACCACATCGCTTGCCTGCGCTAACCTGCGTGCATTTACCACATGACAGTCTTTATAATCATCACAATCGGTGCCAATACAATTTTCGGATGTTGAGGTTACCAGCGGCCAGATACTGTCACCTTCGGATATTTCAGGAACCTCGCTGGTATCACCTGTTTTTGTTTTAACCGACCAGTTGCGAATTTGGCGTAGTTTACGAATATGTATTTTGGTTTCGCCGTGGATCTCCTGCTCTACTAAATTTAACCTATGTTTACACAAATAGTTGGAACGCCCCTTTAATAAGGCGGTTGTAATAGGCATATCCAGTGCTTCACGCACGATGGGTAAATCTTTATGGAAAAGTTGATCCTGTAGGTTTTTAGTACCGGTTGAAATTAAAACTTTTCGCCCCGAAAGTAATGCCGGCACCAGGTAAGCAAAAGTTTTACCGGTACCCGTGCCCGCCTCGGCAACAAAGGTGGTTTCACATTCCAGCGCATGAGCAATAGCATCGGCCATTTCCATTTGTTGCTGGCGAGGCGAAAAGTCAGCCAGTCGCTGTGCCAGGGGACCTTTACTGTCCAGATATTCAGAGGCTTCTAACACGGTGTTTTCTTAATCGTTATAATCTATTTTAAAATTTTATTGTTGCAATTTATTTAGGGTATCCTGTGCTTTCTGAGCACCCTGAATATTGCCCAAACGATAGCGAGCATGTCCAATGACACGCCAGTTATCAATAATGAGTGGCTTGTTATCACTTGCCAGGCTTATCGACTTAGCGGCATAACCTGCTGCTTGTTTATAATTTTCCTGCTGTAAAAAAAGTTTGGCCATATAGTGCCAGACTGTCGCATTGCTCGGTTCAATTCGCACTGCCCGTTCCAGTCGTAACATGGCTTTATCAATTTCACCATTGATGGCATTGGCGCGCGCCTTTTTTATTAAAGCAAGCACCGCAGGCGAACTGCTCTGCTGAGGCTTTATTTGTTGACTAAAGCCATCTCCCGGCTTGTGCTCATCTTTGGTCTGTTTGAGGTAAGTGCCACAGGCAGACAAAGCAATTGCTATCACAAATAGAATAATTAATTTAATGTTATGAATTCGATTCATATTTTTTTCTCACAAATATTCGTACTGGCAATCATTCGTACTGGCAGCTATTCTTGCCGGCAACCGGATTGCTCAGCTGGAATAAACTCCTTCTGAATCATCAAAAAAACAGCATTCTCACACGAACGGTCTATTTGCTTATAAGTATCCGGATTTATCGCTATGTATTCTACACTATCATTTGAATTAAATACCAAAGGTCGGGTTTGCAGTGAATGCATAATATCCATCCAGATTTTTAATGCGCCACTTGAACCTGTTAATCCGGTTGGCTTGTTATTATCCGTGCCTAACCAACTCACCACCAGATGCTGGCCGGTAAAACCGGCAAACCAGCTGTCTTTTAAATCATCGGTAGTACCTGTTTTGCCTGCCGCAACAAAACCTTGCGGAAATTTTACCCTGATACTTCTCGCAGTGCCTTGCTGTGTCACATTATGTAAAATACTGTTTATTATCGTAACATCTTGCGTGTTTAGTGTTTGTTGTACTTTTAAAGGAAAACGCTTAAGCGGTGTGCCATCAAGCGCAAGCACTTCACGAATGGCGGACAATGGCATGTTAAAACCACCCGAGGCGAGGCTATGATACATTTGAGTGACTTCATATGGCGACATATTCACCGAACCTAATAACATCGAAGGATAGGCCGGAATTTTACGACGAATGCCCATATCACGAAGCGTTTGTTGAATATTTTCAAAGCCCAGTTTTAATCCTAAACGTACTGTTGCCAGATTGTATGAATGACTCAGGGCTTTATAAAAAGCAACCTGGCCATGTTGTTTTTTATCATAATTATTCGGTGACCAGACATCGCCGGCCGGACCTTTTAAATGTACTCGCTTATCGGCTATTAAACTCAGAGGCTGATACTGATTATTTTTAAGTGCTGTTAAATAGATGGCCGGTTTAATTAATGAACCAATGGGTCTAATTGCATCAAGTGCACGATTAAAGCCTGCCTGTTTTGGGTTACGGTCACCCACAAGTGCAAGCACTTCACTATTAGTTGTATTCGTTACCAGCGTTGCTACTTGCAACGAGCCTTGTAGTCTTTGTTGCCTGTCAAGCTGCCTAACTTTATTTTTAATAATTTTTTCAACCTGCATTTGCAACAAGGGGTCAAGCGTTGTAAATATCTGCAAACCCTCGGATGCCAGATCTTTTTCTCTATAAAATGTTTTGAGTTGTCGCTTGACCAAATCTAGAAAGGCCGGATGCGATGAAACACTATTGGGTTTTGATTTTATAATACCTAGTGATTTACGTTTAGCCTCCTTTGCTTCGTCGTAACTAATTACATCAAATTTTGCTAATAAATCAAGCACCAGGTTTCTTCGCTTAACTAAGCGTTTAACCCCTCGATGTGGATTATAATAAGATGGTCCTTTTACCAACGCCACTAACATCGCAATTTGATGTACTTCCAGATCATCCAGTGGCTGATCAAAATAATAGCGACTGGCTAAACCAAAGCCATGTATTGCTCGCGCCTTATCCTGCCCGAGATAGACTTCATTCATATACGCTTCGAATATTTCGTCTTTACCAAAGTGCCATTCAAGTAACAAAGACATCAGTGCTTCATTTGCTTTTCGCCAGAGCGTTCTTTTATTTGATAAAAAGAAATTTTTAACCAGCTGTTGCGTTAAAGTACTTCCACCCTGTACCGTTTTACCGGCTTGAATATTTGCCCACAACGCTCGCGCAATACCTTTGTAATATAAACCATGATGTTGATAAAAATTACGATCTTCTATTACCTGAATAGCGGACTTGAGTAATGTCGGTACATTATCAAATTTAACCAGAATACGGTCTTCTTTTTTGGTTGGGTATATTCCACCAATAATGACCGGTTCCATCCGCATAATGTCAACGCTTTGTTCACTGCTATAATCATAAATGCCAGAAACAACATTATTATCAAAACTTATTTTCAATACACTAGAATCTAATTTTTCATCCCAAAACTGGAAAGGCCGTGTTGTTAGTACAACCTCATTGCCATCGACTAGGTAGCTTCCCGGATTTTTCGGATTGGCTTTATTGCGAAAACCTAACATTTTAAGTTCCCGTAATAATTTTTTTTCTGATAAACGTAAGCCACTATAAAGCTCAAGCGGTCGGGCATAAACTTTAGCGGGTAATGCCCAACGTTTGCCTGCAAATTGCTTTTGTACGATAAAGTCTAAATACAAAATATAGACACTAATGGCAAGCACGATAATTAAAAACACATAACGCCATTTAATGTTATTGAAGAGCTCATTAAGTACTGATTTGCTATTCCTTGTATTTTTATTGCCAGTAGATTTATTGCCTGTACTTTTATTCCCGGCACTTTTGCGGCTAGGCTTTTTTTTGGCTGGCTTTTTCTTCTTTGTTGCTGATTTTTTACGCTTAATGGTTGATTTAGAGCTCGGTTTAACCGAGCTTGATTTACGAGTACTGCGAGGAGGCATATTGTGATTTTCTTTATAAATTTTATATTGGCTGAGCGCAGCAATATTATACTTATATTATGACTTTTATACCTAGAACATATTACGAAAGATATTGATTACTGTGATGTGACTCTAGAGGCTGTTGTAAAAAAAACCTAAACAACAAGATTGATTGGCTCAGGGTTGGCCGTCTGATGGGTGTTGGTTGTCTCGGTTTGTTCAGTTCGTTCAACATCTGCCTGTCGCTGATTGTTACTTTGCTGAACAGAACTATAACTGTCACTTATTTTTTTCTTATTTGCTGCCGCTCGAGCTTCAAGTTGACGCTGGGCATTGAGTTCTTCGAATTTGTCTGTCTGTTGCTGGGCATTTTCGTTTGCCGAAATTTGTTTGGCTAAATCTTGCTTTCTCTGCTCTACCAGCGCATTGCTACGCCTATCGCTAATATCGCTGGCTTGTTGAGATTGCGTCTGGTTGGCAGAAGACGAACTTGTCGCCAGATCCCGTTTGCTATTAGACGCTTCAGCACGAGAAGCAATAAAGCCCTCATCTCTTTGTTTTGAACCACTTTGACTCGGCGTTACCCGGCTAAACTGGTTAGTTGCTGATTTTATATTGTCCATAACTGAATTTTAGACTACTACAACTGTATATAAAATGACCAATTTCATATTTTGAGATTAAACTAAATATATAATTTGCTTAACAAAGTCAGCTGAACTACATGTTTTATATAGAAATTAAGCAAAATTGGCCGCATAATGGTGCATTTCGACTATACTTACAAACCATGAATAATGGTCGAAAATCATACAAAACATCTATTTTTCTAACCATCATTAGCATTTCTCTTTTACTGCTTAGTGGCTGCAGTAGCCCAGGTAAAATTTCACCTAAAGCTTACTCCTATACACAACAACAGCAGATAATCGCCATAGCAAAGGCCCAGCTTGGCAAACCTTACCGATATGGTGGTAAAAGCCCACGAACCGGCTTTGATTGCAGTGGATTGATCAATTTTAGTTACAAAAAGGCTGGATTAAAGATCCCCAGAACCACGATACAACTATACCGCGAAGCTTACCCGATTAAGCGATCTCAGTTAAAAAAGGGGGATTTAGTATTTTTCAAAATTAATAAACGTAAAATATCACACGTCGGTTTATACCTTGGAAATAATAAATTTATCCATGCCCCCTCAAGCGGTAAGCGCGTCAAAATAGCGAATATGAATGATAAATACTGGCGAGTAAGATTTACCCGTGGCGGTCGAATTTAAGACCTAATACAACAATGAGGCAGTGAAAAACTCGCAGATTATCAATACTATAGGTATACTTACGGCTCAACACAATAATATTGAGGAATCGACACAATCTTTGTTCAATTTAAATTATCCAAGCTGAGTTTAGCTTTAAAATAAACTGAGGAATGTCATTGTTAGCTGATAAACTAAAACTACCGACAAAACAAAAAAAAGTACAGTTGTGGGTACACCCAGCCGGCCCGGTTATTGGTTCACTATTTATTCATAATGATAATGGCCAGGATCAAGCAATTTTAGATATTGTCAATCAAGCTGAACCCTTTGTAGTATTTCAGGTTGATTCACCCGATGAAATTCGATTTTATAATAGACAATCAATTATACGAATTGACTACACAGATAAAGATGGTATAGCTAAATCGGCACAAACTCTTTACTGCACAATACATATAATGGACGGTTCGCTCATTGAAGGAACAATAAAAGAAGCTCTCCCCCCCGAGCATGCACGGTTATATGATTATTTAAATCAGCAAGACAGTCGCTTTCTAAAAATTTTTGTAGGTGATAATGATATTTGTTTAATTAATAAATCATATATTAACCAGGTAACATTACCAAAATAATAAACCGTTACCGTTTTTAAACAGTAACGGTCATGATAAAAAGTTAAAACTGATGAGTTTGCTGCACAGCTATAAAGCGAATAAAGCCATATCGATTATACTTTCGTCGAATCCAGCATCTGCTGAAACGAAAGAAGCTATTGCACGTTTAAAAAATATTGGCACTGCAGCAATCCCAAAGTTAATCGATGCTTTAGCAGAAACCGAGCCTCATTCACCGATTGAAAATTTACTTAGCCTGATGCTAAGTAATTCAACTTTACCAACTTATATTAATGGCCTGGCAGATGATGACAAACGAGTTATCTCCAGCATTATGAGAATACTAGGAACCTCCGATACGTACGATGCAAATCGTTTGTTTGATTTATTTAACGACCCCAATATTCCCAAAAATGTATTAGTACAAATACTCATTGCACAGAAGAAACGTTTAAGTGCAAAAACGCTCATCGGTATACTCGGTCAGGTTGATAAAAGTATTCATCAACTTATCTTTCGTGTATTAAATGAAATTGCCGACGAAACAATCGTGCCGGATTTAATTCGATATAGTAATAGTAAAGATGCCGCTATTCGTTCTTATGTGGCGATTACACTCGGAAAATTCAGCCAGCCAGAAGTGCGAGATACCTTATTAAAAATAATCTCTGATCCCAATAAAAAAGTCCGCCAACATGCACTTGAAAGTATAGGCAAAATGCAAATACCGGTTAATTCAAAACCCATTTGTAACCTGCTTAAAGATCCTGACTTAACCGTACAAAGTAAAGCCATTGATACACTTATACAACTTAACGATGGCAATATCGTAAAATATCTAATCGATATTTTGCAAGACGATTCAGAATATGTGCGCCGGGCGGCGGTCGAAGTACTTAATGAAGTAGGCAATGTTAATGCCATAAAAGATTTACTGAATGCCCTGCGCGATAAAGACTGGTGGATAAAAGTACGGGCAGCTGATGCACTGGGGAGTATTGGTGGCCCCAAAGTTGTTGAAGCTGTGCTACACCTGATAAAAGATGAAGATGAGTTTTTACGTCGTACCGCTGTCGAAATATTAAATTCAGTTAATGACGACCGTGCCTTTCAACATCTTGTTGAGGCACTAGAAGATGAAGACTGGTGGGTACGCGAACGTGCCGCGGATGCACTGGCAAGCCTGAATGACAAACGTGCCGTTGAACCCTTGCTTAAACTACTCAATCACAAAACCGAATCAACTCAGGTTGCCATTAAAGCATTAACGCAGTTAAAAGACACACGAGCAATAAAACCACTTATCAATAAACTGCAGCAATGTGATGATTCAGTAAAACACGACATTCTTCATGCGTTAGCCGAATTAACTGATAAATCACATGCTGAAGATGTGGAAGACGCCATTACAAAAGTAATGCAAAACCCTAATCATGCCGTGCAGTCAGCAGCAGCAAGTGCGATGCAGACAATGCAGGCTAATATGGGAGCGACGTCTTCCTATAACAATAACGAACAACAGCCATCGTCCTTAAATGGGCATAGTCAAAATAATCACTCAATACCAAACTCTGATAACATTGACCTGGCTAATATTAATCAGACAGGAATTATTTCTAACCTTGAGCCTTCCATTCCGTCAGCTCCCTCGACTCCGTCGATGCCATCAACACCTTCCATCGAAAGTAACTCAAGTCCAATGCGCTCTATTATTGATCCCAATGAATTATTGCCAGGACAAATTCTCGATAACCGCTATAGAATAATTCGTAAAATTGGTAAAGGTGCATTTGGCGTTGTGGTATTGGTAGAAGACCAGATGGTCAATGAAAATATCGTGCTTAAATTTTTAAATCCACAAATGGCCTCAGATGAAACCGTTATCCAGCGCTTTATACACGAGCTTCGATACGCACGTAAAATCACACATGAAAATGTTATCCGTCTCTACGATTTTATAACTTTTGGAAAATCATATGCCATATCGATGGAGTATTTTGACAGCCATTCTTTTTCTTTTGAGTTAAAGAGCACAAAAACACTCGATAAAAAACATGGTATAAAGATTTTTATCGATATATGCAGTGCTGTAAATGCTGCTCATAATGTTGACGTGGTTCACCGTGATATCAAACCGGCAAATATCCTTGTTGATGACTCAAAATTCGTAAAAGTAGTAGATTTTGGTCTTGCTGCTGCAGCGAGTTCCGCTGATTCGCGTATAACCAAAAGTGGCATACTTGTTGGTACACCAACTTATATGGCACCAGAACAAGTCCGTGGTCGAACCATAGATTTTCGAACAGATATCTATAGCCTGGGCATATTAATGTATGAAGCCTTTACCGGCAAACCACCTTATAAAGGTGAAGACCATATGGCTACATTGTTTTTACACGTTGAAGGAAAACCTATTCCGGCAATCGAAAAAGATACCGGCATGACGCAGCAATTAAATGACATCATAATGAAAGCGATGCATGTTGACACATTAAAACGTTATCAAACGATGAATGAACTAAAACAAGACTTACAATCAGTTGATATAAAATAATGTCTAGAATCAATGCCTTTTTAAAATTGGGTCGTGAGCAGGGCTGCTCCGACATTCACTTATCCGTCGGCCTCCCTCCGCTCGTTCGCATGCATGGTGAGTTGTCCCCCATAAAATATCGTAACTTAACCAATGATGAACTTGAATCGCTGGTAAACGAAATATTAAATGAAGAACAGCGCGTTTTGTTTAATCAGGGACATGATGTTGATTTCTCATACGAGCACGAAGATGTTGGTCGGTTCCGGGTTAACTTGTATCGCAAAATAACCGGCATTGGCGCCACCTTCCGAATCATTGCACCTCGTATTCCCAGCTTTGCTGACCTTGGCTTACCATCAACCTTAACCAAGTTCCTCTTGCATAACCAGGGTCTTGTATTGGTAACAGGTGCAACCGGTACGGGTAAGTCAACCACACTGGCAACCATGATTGACTGGATTAACCACAATCGCCGACTTAATATTATTACTCTGGAAGACCCAATCGAGTATGTACATAAAAGCGATAAAGCGCTCATCATTCAGCGTAATGTAGGCTCACATGTTGATACTTTCGCAAATGGTCTACGTGCTGCCTTGCGTGAAGATCCTGATGTTATTCTGGTTGGCGAGCTTCGTGACCCGGAAACTATTTCTATGGCAATGACTGCCGCAGAAACAGGCCACCTGGTGTTAGGCACATTGCATACAACCTCTGCTGTAAAAACATTAGATAGAATTATTGATGCCATGCCAACCGAACAAAAAACCTTAACCGCAAGTTTCCTTGCACAGCATTTACTGGGTGTAATTAGCCAAAAACTTTTACGCTCGGCAGATGGCCGAAACCGCCAGGCAATTCTTGAAATTATGATTAACACACCAGCAATGTCCAATCTCATTCTTAACCGTAAAGTTTTTCAAATCCCATCTATTTTACAAACCGGCAGAGATCAGGGAATGCAGTTAATGGATCAGGCCTTGCTCGAAGCCGTCAAGGAAAAGCAGATTGATCCAGATGACGCTTATGTGCACGCAACGGATAAAAAATTATTCCAGCGCTATGTCACCGATCCGGATCTACTCCCTCAAGTTAACCTCGCGATAAGTTAACTGGAGCAATTAATATGAACCGTATTGATGCTTTTCTAGAACTTGTTGTAAAACAGAACGGTTCAGATCTTCACCTTATTGCAGGCAACCCTCCAAGGTTACGCCTACAGGGTGAAACACATACCGTTAAGTATCGAGAACTATCGGCCAAAGAAACCAAAGAGCTACTATACGAAATAATGTCACAAAAGCAACAAGAGGAATATGAAGTAAATCAGGTTA
Organism: uncultured Thioalkalispiraceae bacterium; assembly: GCA_964504295.1. GTDB lineage: Bacteria > Pseudomonadota > Gammaproteobacteria > UBA6429 > Thiohalophilaceae > SZUA-37. Next base: position 26,365 of record CAZDEC010000009.1, on the reverse strand, counting down.
TCGATTTTTCGTATGATATTCCAGAGCTGTCACGCTTTCGTGTTAATGCCTTTGAACATTTAAATGGCACAGGTATAGTTTTTCGTGTTATTCCTAGCGACATTAAAACCCTGCAACAACTAGGATTGCCACCCATTCTAAAAAATCTTGCCCGACAACGTAAAGGGCTTATCCTAGTAACTGGTCCAACTGGCTCGGGTAAATCAACAACGCTAGCGGCAATGATAGATTTTATCAATAGCCAACGTCGAGGTCATATTATTACCGTTGAAGATCCAGTTGAATTTTTACACTCAAATAAAAAGTGTTTAGTTAGCCAACGAGAATTAGGTAGCCATACTCGAAGTTTTGCCGCCGCACTGCATTCCGCATTACGCGAAGATCCCGATGTAATACTCGTGGGTGAAATGCGTGATCTTGAAACTATTCATCTGGCTTTAACCGCAGCTGAAATGGGTATCTTAGTCATGGCAACCCTGCATACCTCAAGTGCCGCAAGTTCAATAGAGCGAATTATTAATGCTTTTCCACCGGGTGAAGAACCTTATGTTCGAACCATGCTATCAACGTCTCTGTGTGGAGTCATATCACAGCAACTTGTGCGAACAGCTGACAATCGAAGCCGTATCGCCGCTATTGAAATAATGATTAACAATGCTGCGATATCAAATGTTATTCGTGAAGGCAAAACCGAGCAAATTGATAACATTATACAAGGTGGTGCAATGCAAGGGATGCAATTGATGGATACAGCATTAAAGCGTCTGGTTGAAGCAAAAAGAATTACCGGTGAGGAAGCATTTCTTAAGGCCCGTAATAAAGATGAATTTGCTTTATTACGAGATGAAATAGAAGTTGAAGACAGTACAACCACAGACTCAATTAGTTGAAAAATTTCGAAGGTAAAATATTATGCCAAAATTAATTTTAACGCTTGATGGCGCGGTAATACGTGAATATAGCATCGATAAAGACAGTATCAGCATAGGCCGTAAACACGGCAATGATATTCAATTAAATGACCTGACTATAAGCGGACGACATTCTCTTGTTACCAAGGTCAGTGAGAATATTTTTATAGACGATCTTGGAAGTACTAATGGAACACTTCTAAATGGTGCCCGCATAGCAAAATCGAAACTTCATCATAGCGATGTTATCCAGGTAGGCAATTATCAATTCACATTTTTTTCTCACGAAGAAGAAGACTACGAGCCAACCATGTTTTTACGCGCAGAAATTGAAGAAACAAAAATTATTAATAGCAAGCAAAAACCAACACCTGAAAATACAGGAGCTAAATTAGGTGCAGTAAAAGTTTTAAGCGGACCACTTAAAGATAAAATTCTTGAATTACGTAAACCTTTTAATACACTTGGCTTTAATGGTTCAAAAATGGCTATTATTGCCAGAAATACATCAAACTACACTATCTCAGCAATCCAGAATAAAGATTCCATTAACGTTGCAATGGTCAATGGAAAAGACATCCCGCTAGAAGCTATAGAATTAAAAGAGCATGATATAATTGAACTGGCTAATACAAAAATAGAATTTATTTTTATTGATTAATTTTAAGAGATAATAAAGTTAGCGGCTATAGCCCGGACAGGCAACCGGTATTGCTCCCTATCCACACTTTGGTTGTTTCTTTAGCTCTGTTCCTCTTATTCCAAGTTCAGGTTATTTAATTCTGAACGCCATCAACCTTTAAAGCAATCGCCATTAAAGCGGGCAAGGTTATTAAAGTTACAAAAGTTGCGAATATTAACCCCCATGAAAGTGACAACGCCATAGGGGACACAAAGGGATCCATACCCCCCCAACCATAGGCTGTCGGTAACAAACCAACTACGGTTGTTGAGGCAGTTAACACAACTGCACGTAATCTACGCCGTCCTGCTTGAATAATCGCATCTCTTGCTTTGACACCATCTTTTAGTGCACGTTGAACAAAAACTAGTAATATCATAGAACTATTAACAACCACACCCGTAAGAGCCACCATCCCCATCACCGCAAAAAAAGACAATGGTAAAGGTTTCCATAATAAATTGTGCAGGTAAAAACTCACAATAATACCAACAGCACCAAAAGGAATAGCAAGCATAACGGCAATAGGATAGCCGACATTATTAAACTGTATTGCTAAAATAAAGAAAATTCCAACCAAAGCAAAGCCGAAGGCTATTAGTAAATCACGCATAGATTCATTATTTTTTTCTTGCTCACCGCCATAATTAATAGAAACACTTCCCTTATTGTCTGCTAACCAATCAGCTTCATTTTTCTTCACAATATTATTGAGTTCCAGACTTTTAATTAATGCTGTATCAATATTTGCAATAACTCGTATAACTTGTGCCCCCTCAGTATGCCTTATTGTTGAGAGTGAGGAGGTTTCGATAATTTTAGATATTTTACCTAGCGGAACCAGACCACCTCGATTATTTGAAATTTCAATTGTACGTAGATATTGCATGTTTTTTTCTTCTGAATTTGGTAAACGGATCGTAACATCAACTTCCTCATTACCACGACGTATTGTCGACACCCTTAAACCACTTCCAATAGCCCGGAGATGTTTTGATACAGCCAATAGATTAACACCAGCATAAATTGCTTTTTTTCTATCTAGCACAATACGTAATTCCTTATCGCCAGATTGTAAATCACTTTCTACGGTTAAAACACCTTTTATGTTTTCTATAAATTTTGTCAGCCTCTCTGCAACGTTAATAATAGCATCTCGGTCACTACCCATTATTTCAACCTGAAGTGCACGCCCAGATGGTGGCCCAGGTTTCTTTTTTTGCAGTGACATTTTTAAATCAGGATTACGAATCCGTAAATACTTCATCACCGACAACATTTCACTAGCAGCATTATTATCCGGCCGTAATATGCTAGCGATATAGACAACATGTAATTGACCAAAACGACTACCTCGTTGAGATAATGGGTCACCCTGCTCGGTCAAGGTTATTCCTGTTGTCACTAAAATCATCTCAATATTTTTTTCATAGACCTTGCTTTTTATATCTGCACTTAAAGATTCAAGTTTAACCTTCATTGATTCCAGATTTGTTCCCGGCTGAGCGGTCACTTGAACATAAAATTCCTCAATACCTTCCTCAGGGAACAATTCAAACTTCATGGTCTTTGCCGCAAAGAATACAGTAGCCACTAATATGAATAAAGAAATTAAGACCGTGGTTTTACGAAATTTAATTGATGTATTTAAAATACCTGCATAAACTTCTTCCATCGCAAGCAGCCATTTCCTCTCTTTAAATTTAATCTCTGGCCTTGCAAAATGCACAATATGACTAGGAAGAATTAAAAAAGATTCCAACAAGGAGAAAATAAGCAACATAATGACAACGATGGGGATTGATACAATAAATTTCCCCAATATCCCAGACATAAAGAGCATTGGAATAAATGCTGCAATGGTTGTTAATACCGTTGTTATAACAGGTCCTAATAATTCATAGGCACCTATTACCGCAGCTTTTAATGGTGGTACATTTCGCTCCATATGATATGTAATATTTTCACCTACAATAATGGCATCATCTACAAGCATTCCAAGCACCATTATAAAACCCAACATTGAAACAAGATTTAAAGTAATACCCAGTGCGTTGAGAGTAAATAAACCTATAAAAAATACTATTGGCAACCCTAGCGTTGTTGTGAGAGCAACTGCTGGGCGTAAAAAGGCGATTAAGCAAATAAACACTAGCAACAAACCAACGGTGGCATTTGTTGATAATACACTGAGTCTTAATTTGGTATTACGTGACAAATCTCGGAAAGTACTGACACTAACATTCTTGCCATATATTACTGGTACTGTTGCAAGGTAATCCTTGATACGCTTTACTGTCGCTATAATATCTGCATCCGTTTTTTTCATCACCAACATTGTCAGAGCAGGTTTTGCATTGACCTCATAATATAACGAGGCTTTTTCTAAAGACTCCTTAACGGTTGCAACATCGCCTAAGCGAACCCCTGTTCCATACTCATTTGCGCGAATGATAAGATTTTCTGCATCTTCAGCACTTTTTAACTGACCAACAATACGTATTGTTTTTTGTCCATCGACAGTGTCAATTTCTCCACCCGGAGAATTTACATTCCATGTTTTAAGGGTGTTTTCAATTTCGGTAATTGAAATGCGCTGTTGATGTAATTTATCAGGGTCAACAATGACACTTAACTCTGCTTTTCTAGCACCTTGTATTGCAACTTTTGCGACACCTGTAATGATAAGCAAATCATCTTTAATCTTATCCCCAAGACGTTTTAGTTCCAGCTTACTAATAGGTGCCGCTACCGCTAACTGAATAATAGGAAATATGCGCGCATCAATTTCAGTTACAACCGGTTCATAAGGTAAATCCAATGGTAATTTAGCTTGATCAATTGCAAGTTGAACGTCACTGACAATTCTAGAGCGATTAACTGAGTTCATTGAAATTTCCAGGTTAATATTTCCATTAGATGGAAATGCAACCGAAGTCATTTTATTTATGCCATTTAAGGACTTTAATTCCTGTTCAATAGGCGTAATAATAAGTTGTTCAATTTCATCGGGAGATGCACCAGGGTAAGAAAAGCTAATGGCTATCTGATCCAGGCTCACATTTGGATAAGCCTCTCTGTTTATCGAATACATCGCATAAAAACCAAGCAATATAATAAATATAGATATCAGGTTAACAACTAATGAGCGCTTAACAAAAAATTCAAGTATATTCTTCATTTAGAGTACACCTCAATAATCGCGTTAAACCTGTCATTAAGAAATAAGCCTTGTTTAACTTTCAAAACAGCAATTCTCTTTTCAAGTTCGTGTCGTTCAGTATCATAATCAAGTTCAGCTCGTATTCGTTCATTATCAAATTGAATAACAATGTTTGTTGTAGACCTTCCACTCTTGTATCGTTTTAAAATATCACTGTATTTACGTGCTTCATTTCTATTACGCGACTTTGTAATACTCACAATTTTCTGTGACTTTGTGATTTTATTTATTATGCTATGAGCTTCATATTCGAGGTCGTCATTTAAAGCTAAAAACTCTTCTTTATTTTTTTCTCGATCAATCTGCAATTGCAATCGCTCCGAACTAAACGTTCTTTTATCCAGAGCATTACGATATTCAAGACGAAGCATACCAGTTGTGTCAGTATCGTTAATCTGTCCAATACCACTGGTACCGGAACGATTTTGAATGCCAACAGACATAACCACATCAAGTTTAGACTTTTCACGATCTCGACTTAATGCAAGAGCTGAATCCAATAAGTCCTGTTTCAATTTATTGCTTTTCAGATCAAAGCTGTGGTTTTTAACTCTTGAGATTATATTGTCTAACAGAGTATCAATACGAAAAGTATCATTGCTTGATTTAGATGTAATAAATTCGCTCCCATAAGGCCTTTTTAGAAAACGATTTATTGAAATTACTTGTTGTTCTTTCAGATCTAATATCTTCTGCTGATCAAGTTGCAGTGTATATATTTGTGAATCAACCTGCAATATTTCACCTTTTTCTAAAAGCCCCAAGTTAATATTATTTTTAGTATAGCGAAGTAGTTTTCTTGTTCTGTTAAGTGACTTTTTAGCGGTAATTAGTCGAGCATCTAATGTTTTAATTACATAATACACGTCTATAAGTTTCAAGATAAATTCTTCTTCAACTTTATGAGTGTTTAATCTTTCGATTTTCTTTTCAATATCAGCCTTACGAACAGCATTGGAATATTTTAAATTCCCCTTGCCCTCCAATAGAGGAATCCGATAATTTACCAAGAGGTTTGAACGGTCTTCCGGGTTCGGTGATAAACTAAATAAAACCTGATCACTTTTGCTATATTGATAGCGCCCCGTAATGGATAAGGTATTGCCTGATTCAAGAATTTTTTCCAGACCGACACCAAAATCGATAACATTTGACTGAAGTCCATATATTGAAGCGATTCTTGCAACCCCGCCATCTGCCGTTAAAACCCAACCCAGCTGACTTGCGGCTTTACCCATTTCATAGGCAAGACGGTCAACATTTAACTTAGCGACTTTAAGGCCCGAATACAGTTTAATACTTTCATTCACAAAGCGATTTAAGGAATAAGTTTTGTCATTAGCCGTTCCAGCTGTTGCCATCACTGATGATGAAAATAATAGTGCAACTGAATATATAATGATGTTTAAATATTGAGTGATTTTTAATAGCATTATCTTATTATTCCATTAATAACAATATCGATCTGTTGTTCAATTAAATCTTCAACCTTCAATCCATTTTGGTCATATTTTTTTAGAGAAATATCCCACATAGAAAAATAAACTAACGAGGATAAAATAACCCTGGCGCTAAGAATTGGATTAACCTCTCTAAACTCGCCATTCGTAGTGCCTGCCTTAATAATATTAGCCAAAATGGCCTGGATTCGGTGGATAACCTCTATTACATAAAATTTCGTTATGTCGGGAAATTTATCTGCTTCAGAGATAATTAATTTCGGTATTCCTGTTAAACCGGATGCCTTAATGGTTACCCACCATTGTACAGCAACCATTCTTAATAATTTTATCTGACTGCCTTTGTAAGTCGCAATATAGTCTTCTACCTCACTTATCTTTGGCACCATTAGCTCATAGACCATGGTCTTAAACAGATTTTCCTTGCTTGAGTAATAAATATAAACCGTGCCTTTAGAGACATTCGCTCGCTTAGCGATATCATCAATTTTTGTCGCACTGAAGCCTTTTTGAACAAACAAATCTAAAGCCGCCATCATTATTTCAAGGGGGCGTTCATCTTTGCGTCTTTTCCATTTATGCATCTACTTGTCCAAGATTATCCGAATAGAATTAATGACTAAAAAGTCATTTATTCTATTCTCTTATCCATGAATATACAATATGAATATACTATATTTTTCAGCAGGTTAATAAAATCAGATGTTTAAAATAACACTTCAAGAAAACAACAGCATAGCCGATATAGACTAGATGGTAAGCTCGACATCACAGACTGTTTCACAAGCAAAGGTATGTCTTGCTCGTCAGCCGATTCTAGCTAGCAGTGAAAATATCATTGCATATGAAATACTTTTTAGACAAATAAATGCCACCGAATCTAATATTATTGATGGAATATCAGCAACAGCCGATGTCATTGTTAACCTGCTTAACAATATTGGCTTAAATAATGTTATTGGTAATAAAAAAGCCTTTATCAATTTTGGACAATACCTGCTTCAAAATGAAGTTATAAATATTTTACCCAAGGATCGTGTTGTCATTGAAATTCTTGAAGATGTTGTCGTAGATGAAAAACTTTATAAGCAATTAGAGCATCTCGTCAATTCTGGTTATACGCTAGCCATCGATGATTTTATTGATAATAAAAGCACCCAACAACTATTCAACCTTGTTGATATTATGAAGATAGATATCAGCGACTATACTCATGAACAACTCATTGAATATTCAAAATTAGGCAAACAACATAATCTTAAGTTACTAGCAGAGCGCGTCGAAACTCGCGAAGAATTTATGTTTTGCAAGGAATTGGGGTTTGAACTTTATCAAGGTTTTTTCTTTGCCAAACCCGAATACATAGAAAAACAGTCTATACCTTCGAGTAAAATGTTTATAATGTCTATTTTAAATGACATAATGTCGGATAAACCTGTTGAAGAGATTGAAAAAAAGATCACCCACGATGTATCGCTCAATTACAAACTAATGCAATACATTAACTCGGCTGGCCTACGCCGCTCTACTGAAATAAGTAATATACAGGATGCAATTAAATTAATTGGTATTAAACCCTTATACCGATGGTTAGCATTATTTCTATTCAGCCATGATGATAATTGTAGAAATGATGCCATTACATCATTATTTAGTACCGCTTTAATACGGGGATTTTTTCTGGAATATATCGCAAATAGAACAAATAAAAAAATTGCAAATAATCTTTTTGTTATGGGTATATTTTCCTATCTTGATACTTTACTAAAAATGCCTCTTGCTAAAATACTTGACGAAATAAATATACATCAGGATATAAAAAATGCCCTACTTTATCAAACTGGGCCATACCATGAATATCACCAACTCGCTTTACTAAATGATGATAATAAACTTCCAGAAAAATCAGGTCTGCTCGAAATAAATGAAGCCATCATTAGTGAGGCAAATTTATTTGCTATGCAATCTGCAAATAATTTAGTGTAGTTGAATAAATCTGTGTTCTAATTAAAGATAATGATATTTCATACTGAAACTTAAAACATGACCGCAAAGAACAGGCACACAACAGCAAGCAAGGTCGCATCAGTGGTTAGCATCCCTGGTTATGAGATTAAAGACTTGCTGGGGCGTGGCGGTATGGCGATGGTTTATCTTGCCGTTCAAAAAAGTATCGGTCGCGAAGTCGCTTTAAAAGTTCTCTCCCCAGACCATACTGATGACACCTTCTCTGAGCGTTTCCTAAGAGAAGCTCGTATAGCCAGCCAGCTTGCACACCCGAATATTATTACCATTTTTGATGCCGGTATTCATAATGATGTGCATTACATGTCAATGGAGTATATAAAAGGTAAAAACTTCAATGAAGCACGCGATCTGTTATCGAGAATACAAAAAGTAATTATTATTAAACAAATAGCTCAAGCACTGGATTTCGCCAGTAAAAAAGGGGTTATACATCGAGATATTAAGCCTGAAAACATTTTATTGCACCATGATGGGCGAGCAATACTAACTGATTTTGGAATTGCCAAAGCAAGTGACGTTTCGAAAGGTTTAACCGAAACGGGTAAAATTTTAGGCACCCCCTATTTTATGAGCCCAGAGCAAACCAAAGGCCTGAAAATAGATCATCGAACCGATATATACAGTTTAGGTGTTGTTTTATTTCAAGCCTTAGCAGGTTATGTCCCATACGATGGTCCTTCGCTAGTTGCAATATGTATTAAACACCTGTCCGATCCTATTCCACAATTACCGAAAGGTGTTGAAATATTTCAACCTATCATAAATACCTGCTTATCTAAAAAACCGGAACATCGCTATCAGCATGCTTCAGAACTGTATGATGCATTACATGCAATAAGTGATAGTCAACTAAAAAAAATTGATGACTTAAGTAAAAACCTCAAGCAGCAAGGTAAAGATCACCATGCTAAAACAATGGCTGAACCTGGCAATGCCATTCATGAACACAAGCAATCAGCTATACCCCATATTAAAATTCCAAAAGATAAGCAAAGACCGGTCAAAAAAGTAATCCCATCTCACAATTACATAAAAGCTGACAGCTCAACATTTATTACTAATTCGAAGGATTTTAAAAGCTTAAATCGTCGAAACAGAAGAATTTTAGTGTTACTAATAATTCTAGCCATTACGCTCGGTTATTATAGGAAAGATGAACTTCTAAGAGTTTGGCAACAACAAGGACGCCCACTCGCTGAAAAGTACTTACCTCTGGAAATAAAGAAATACCTGGGGCTGAACCAAGAGAGGAAAACAGCTGAGATAAAGAAAATAAAACCACCAATCAGGTTTAAAACGACATCAGAAATTAATGATGAAAAGCAACAAAAACTACTTTTATCGATCGATAAAATACCGTCAAATGCCCTGAAACTTGCAAAACTATACTCAGAAAAATTACAATCATCTCCGACTGATGAAAAAACATTAGCTGATATTATTGTGCTAAAAAAATGGTTTTATAAAAGACTTGCCTCATTAATTAATGCAAAAGACTTTATTACAGCAACACGAACATTAAACCACGCAGTCAATTTATATCCCGAACTAGAACAATCTGAAAAATTAATTCAACTAAGAGATAAACTCAATTTAGATAAAACTAATGAACCATACCTTCAAAAATCGCGTGTCTATTTTGCAGTCAACGCATTAATTAAACCAAAAGGTGCGAATGCCCTAGAGCAATTAAGAATAGTTTTAAATAATGATGATAAAAATGAAGAAGCTTTAAAAGGTCTGAGGAAAATAGCCGCTTATTTTAAAAATAAAACGATTAGTCAAATAGACAATAAAAAATATTATAAAGCACTGGATTCAGTTAATGCCGGGTTACAGGCTAAGTATGATGATCCGGAGCTATTAAGCCTACAAAATGATATTAAGCACTTTATCAACAGTAAAAACGACTTAAAGAAATTATTACAACAAGCCCACAATCTAATCGCAGATGGACATTCCATTAGCACTTCTGGGCCAAATGCTTATGAAATCTATAAACAGATATTAAAGAATACCCCCGAAAATAACAATGCAAGAAAAGGATTAGAAAGAATACATTCTCGAGTATTAAGAAAAGCAGCTATCGCAATCAATCAAAATCATTTCCAGGAAGCAACTAAAGCAATAAATGCTATGAATAGTCTTTTCCCTGACAACGCTGAGCTTAACTTACTAAAGCAAAAATTAAAAAAAGAAATGGATGCGGTGCTACCAATTATACCCACAATAAAAATTGACAACACTCCCTTTAATACAATAACCGAAACAAGCCTGAAGAAAATAAAGATCGGCCAGCTTCTATACATCGGGTTTGAATATAATAATTTCACTCAGGAAAAAACCAAGCTGACAAGCAATGTTTACAATGGCGATAATCAGAAATTAATACTGCAAAAATCGCTTACTATTACGGGTAAAAAAGGCACAAATTTCTTTACTATCCAATTACCTAAAGCAGGTATCACCAATGGCAACTACAGTATTGAAATATTACTGGGAAATTCACGCTTAATAAAAGCCAATCTTTTTGGAATGCACTAACCCACCTCAGCTGCCTATAAGAAAATAACGCATAAATTTTGTGACTGTGTCTTACCCTGTCTGATGCTTAAAAAGCCTAATGATTATTGATTTTATTGCTATTGACTACACTTATCACGAGGTGATTCTAGAAACAATATCATGTCATTTATGCGATGCTCATCAATTATAATAAATAAGGGTATCCCCTTTAATCTTTTATTCTTCACCCGCAGCCAGTGGCGCATTTCAACAGCATCGCCCATAAAATAATCATGCAATAAATTATAAAAATGAATAAACTCTACTGCTGAAGACATTTGTTCTGAATTTTCTTCTATATAAGATTTAGCATCTAACAAATGACCGATATCCTGGCATTGAACATTCAGAATACGAGCCAATTCAGCATTTAAAATCGTTAACATTTGAGCGGCCTGCAAGACCGAGCATGTCAATTCTTTCACCGTATAATCAAGCGCTGTAAATTTAAATAATATTTCTTTATCCATATTGACGCTAGATAATTCTGGGATGAATAAATTACAGTCAAAAAAAAACCTCGCATAAAGCGAGGTTTCTTCTGAATGGTATTAATCTTACCCATTCAATGTAACATTTGAAGCCTGAGGACCTTTCGGACCTGTTTCAACTTCATAATTTACAGATGCACCCTCAGCTAATGTACGAAAACCTTCTGAAGCAATTGCTGAAAAATGTACAAATACATCTGCACTGCCGTCGGATGGTGTAATAAAACCAAAACCTTTTGATTCGTTAAACCACTTTACTGTTCCTGTTGCCATAAAAATACCCTCAAAATTATTATATTAAACTGCAGTTCATATCTGGCATTTACAGGAAAATTTGTTTCTTTCTTAACGTAAGTGCTTAAATACTTTGCAAGAAGCTAATTAGAATCAATTTTCAACAAAAAATCAAATTTTTATATCTAAAATGCACAATTTAATTTTCTTCATCAAAAATTAGATCCATAGTGACCTCATCACCCTCTTCTACCGCCCTAATTTGTTTCAAATCGGGTAATCTTGTGACTAAATAACCACATGCTGCCGAAATCAGGCCATCACTTTTCATCTGGATGCCATAAAGCAGGCTCATTGCCACGTATTGTGCACGTTGCATCATGTCGGGGGAGCTAATCACCTCACCATCGATTTCTATGCCGGCATCCATATCTAAATCCATATTATCAAGAAATTCGCGTTGCTTACCCGGATGACGAGTATTTTTTGCATATTCATAGATTTCACTTCCATTTAAAACCACGCGTAACTTAGTTGGCATGATACTCCTTACAACCCCATCGGCTATATTAATTATTTGTGACTGTATTTGACTAAGTTTAGATTTTTGCCTGTATTATGTACATACTTTAATTTTCCGCAATCTGCCTGCTTTAGGGCATGCGCTAATTATTTGAATTCAGGCTTAATTAAGACTTTAGATTCCATACAAACTAACTGTTATGATGCTCTAATGAATTCAAACCTAAGCACAATCGATTTCTTTCTAATTTCACTTATCCCCGTCATCTTTGCTATTGTCCTGCATGAAGTAGCACACGGCTGGGTCGCGTATAAACTCGGGGATCGCACCGCAATGATGCTTGGGCGGTTAAGTTTGAACCCCATCAAGCATATAGACCCGGTCGGCACTATTATTGTGCCAGCAGTGTTATATCTTACAGTTGGTTTTGTTTTTGGCTGGGCAAAGCCCGTCCCTATCGACTGGCGCAACCTGGGCAATCCAAAACGTGATACCGCTCTGGTGGCCATTGCCGGCCCAGCCGCTAACCTGGCCATGGCCGTCTTTTGGGTGCTTATAACCTTTATAGCCACCAAACTAATGGGGAGCCCATCTAATTTTATTATTATTCTGGTTAATATGGCTGCTATCGGGATATTTATTAATGTTCTGTTAATGGTCTTTAATCTGATCCCGATTCCGCCCACCGATGGCGGTCGAATTGCGGTCAGTTTATTGCCGCCAGCGATTGGAATCCCTCTAAGTAAAATAGAGCCAGTTGGATTAATTCTTATTGTTGTACTTCTCTTTACCGGCGTAATATGGCAAATAATTATGCCCATTATTCAATTTATTACTCAATTACTCTTCTCTCTAGTTGGCATGTAAGGCGAATGTTTAGCTTCAAACGCGTGATTTTAATATTTTATTTTTTCAGTCTATTCGCTGCAAACCATGTTTTAGCCAACACAAAACAAGCCCCAAATAAAAAGCAATACCAATTCAAGAACAAACAAGTTTCTGTCAAACTTAACCTACGAAGCCCGCAACAAATTGCCGCATTTTATGAAGGACGTGGGTTTTCAAAAAAAATGATTGCTAAACTAAAGTCACGATGCTTTATCACTGTCAGCATTCACAATAAAACTAAAAATATTCTTTGGCATACTTTAAAAAACTGGAAATACACAAGTAGCCAGGGAGAACTTCAGGCATTCGACCGCACTTACTGGAAAACGCTCTGGAATAAAATGAATATTCCACTTGCGCATCAGTCGACATTCCGTTGGACATTACTGCCCGAATCTTTAGACTTTAGAGCCAATGAACACGAAGGTGGTAATATTATCCTGCCTTATTCGAATAAAGCCTTTAGCTTAGAAGCAATTTTTAAAACTAAAAAAAATAAGTCCGGCAAGCCCATCGTCGTTAAGATAGAGAATATCCAGTGTCTGCGCTAACCCCAAAATACATACTGATAATTATCACCCTCTTCAGCCTATCGAACTTATCTTTTGCGGGTGATAATCTACCTAAACCACCGAAAGGTATCCTGAAACTAGACGCCTATGCTGCGCCAGCAATGAGCCTAACTGATATTGATGGCGAAAAATTTACGCTGGAACAAACCAAAGGCCACTGGGTCTTTGTACATTTTTGGGCAAGCTGGTGTGGTCCTTGCCGTAAGGAAATGCCAGCCATTCAGAAAATGTGGCGCAAACTGGAAAAACAAGGCTTAAAAATAGTCCTTATCAACACATCAGAAGATGAAGATACCATTTTTAGTTTTTTAAGTGTTTATGCGCCCGACATTCGCGCTTTAATGGACAAAGATGGTCAGGTCACCGAAAAATGGAAACCCAGAGGCCTGCCAGCAACCTATCTTGTCGATAAAAAAGGCAAAGTACGTTATCAGGCTCTTGGTGGACGAGAGTGGGATACTAAAACCTATTTAGATTTTTTACGTCAATTAATACAAAAGCACTAAAAGTGTATTCAATAACAAGATGGAATCTATTCTTAACTTAGATAGCTTCGATCTGTTCTTAGTCGGGCTTATTTTTATCTGGACAGGATTCGTCCGCAGCGGTTTAGGCTTTGGTGGAGGGGCGCTCGGCTTACCGCTTATGCTGTTTATTTACGATAAGCCTATTTTCTGGCTACCTATTATTGGTTTTCAATTACTGTTCTTTTCCACTCTCACGCTACGTTCCAGGCTTAATCATGTAGATTGGTCTTTTTTACTGCGTTCATATATTTTTATATTACCGGCCGCTTTTGTGGGTGTGTTTGGCTTACTGACACTACCGAACAACTGGTTAATACTTTTTATTTACAGCATCACATTGTTTTACGCCTTTATGTGGCTAATCAATTTAAACTTGCAGAGTAATAATAAATGGCTGGATAAGTTTTTTCTGACGCTCGGTGGTTATGTTGCAGGCACCTCACTCACCGGTGCACCGCTTATGGTTGCTGTTTTTATGCGGCATGTGAACCCAAAGCAATTACGCAACACCCTTTTTGCACTCTGGTTTACCCTGGTTATTATAAAGATTTTGACTCTGGCCACCGTTAAAGTAGACCTGCATTTTTATAGTGCCCTGCTACTATTGCCTATATCGGCAATTGGTCACGTTATTGGTTTAAAAGCACATGAGTATATTTTGCAAAATAATTTATTGTTTAAACAAATAGTCGGTGGGATTTTAACCGTTATAAGTGTTATAGGTTTGTTATCGGTCAAACTTTAGAGATAAATACGATTTACCAAAAACTAGAAATAACAGTAACACCTATTCATACGGTAAAAAATCAGCATAGCCGGCCCGCTTTCCAGGGATAATCGCAATTTCTTTTCTATTTAATTAATGCCAACTAAATAACAACTTATTGAATGCGTATCCGATATGGATTTTTCTGGAGGATAGCTCTCATTACAAATAGCCATCTTCTTAGGGCAACGTGGACTAAAATGACAACCTTTTGGCGGAGTTATGGGCGATGGTAGCTCTCCTTCTAAAGAAACAAACTCTCTTTTTAATTCCTGATCAATACTCGGTATAGCCGACAACAACGCCAACGTATAAGGGTGTTGAGGATTTTGCATAACATCGGCAACACTACCTCGCTCGACAATTCGACCAAGATACATCACCGCAATATCATCTGCTAAATATTCAACCACTGATAAATTATGAGTAATAAATAAATAGCTTAAGCCATAGTCCTGCTGCAAGCTTTTAAATAAATTAAGCATCTGCGCCTGAACAGACACATCTAATGCACTTGTTGGTTCATCACAAATAAGTATTTCAGGGTTCACCGCAAGAGCTCGCGCAATACAAATTCGTTGCCGCTGTCCACCAGAAAATTCATGGGGGTATCGACGAATCGATGATTCAGGTAAGCCGACTTGGACGAGTAACGATAACACCCTGTCTAGTCGTTCTGCTTCATTTAACTCGGGTAACAACGCCAACATGCCCTCTTCGATAATATCGCCAACACGTTTACGCGGATTCATTGACGAATAAGGGTCCTGGAATATAATCTGAGTTTCTTTTCTAAGTGTATTAAGTTGCTTATTAGAAGGCGAAGAAATATCGACACCCTTTAATTCCAACCTACCCGACGTAGCTTTATTTAAATGCAGCAGGGTTTTTCCCACAGTTGTTTTACCGCAACCCGACTCACCAACCAGCGCAGTTGTTTTCCCCTTACGCAAGGTTATATCCACACCATCAACAGCATACACATAACCAGCAACTTTTCTAAAAATACCCTTATGTATTGGGAAGTGAACTTTAAGATCGCTTACTTTAAAGATAACCTCATCAGCGGATATTTCCTGATACTCGCTAGCATTAGCAACATCGGTTGTATCTGGAAAAGTTAAGCCTTGAGTAGAATACTTAAGACAGCGAACAGTATGATCTGTTTCAACTTCATTAAGTACAATATTTTGACTACTACATTGCGTAATAGCATTAAAGCATCGTTCATAAAAACGGCAACCGACAAATTTCGTTGTTAGTGGTGGCACAATGCCCTTAATAACGTCCAATGGTTTATTACGTTTTGACTTTTGTGGCAAGGAAGCAAACAGCTTGACCGAATAAGGGTGCAGGGGTTTGTTAAAAAAGTCCTGCCGCGTAGCAGATTCAACAATTTCACCCGCATACATCACCGCTACATGGTCAACAAAGTCTGAAACAATGCCAAGATCATGAGTAATCAGTAAAATAGCCATGCCGGTGCGCTTTTGTATGTCACGCAGCAACATCATTACCTGTGCCTGTATTGTTACGTCTAACGCTGTTGTGGGTTCATCGGCAATTAACAAATCCGGCTTTGACGCCAGCGCCATCGCAATCATAACGCGTTGCTTCATTCCACCTGAAAGTTGATGTGGATAGTCTTTAGCTCGTTGTTCAGGAACAGGAATTCCAACTGAGTCTAATAAGGCAATAACCTCCTTCCAGGCGGCTTCACCTTTTATATTTCGGTGAAATAATAAAACCTCTTCAATTTGCTGCTGCACCGTTAAGACCGGGTTGAGTGAGGTCATCGGCTCCTGAAAAATCATTGCGACATTATTACCACGCACTGAACGCATTTCTATTTCGGACTTTGTTAATAAGTCGTCACCATTAAACAATACAGAACCTGCAACAATCTTGCCGGCAGGCATAGGTACAAGTTGCATCAATGACAAGGCTGTCATCGACTTGCCACAACCCGACTCACCTAATAAAGCGAATGTTTCACCACTGCGTATACTAAAATTAACACCATCAACGGCACGAACTGGTTTATTATCAATGTCACCAAAATAGGTTTTAAGATTTTTAACTTCCAGTAATATTGTTGGCATTTTATGATTAGCCATTACTTAATCCCCTGCATACGAGGATCAAATGCATCACGAATGGCATCCGAAAATAAATTTGCAGCTAAAACAAGTGCAAACATAAAGCTAAAGGCCGCAATTAAAGACCACCAGACAACGGGCTCACGCGCAAGCTCCAGGCGTGCACTGTTAATCATATTACCCCAGCTGATGGTTGATGGATCAACACCCACACCAATATAAGCCAGAACCGCCTCAGCCAATACTAGGCCACTAAAATCCAGTACCACAACAATTAAAACAATATGCATGACATTCGGAATAATATGGCTGGTAATTATTTTAAAGTTAGACACGCCGAGTGAGCGTGCGGCTTGAATATATTCCAGCTCACGTAACTTAAAAACTTCGCCACGCAACAAGCGGCATAAACCTGTCCAGCTTGTAATGCCCAATACTGCACATAAAGCTAATAGTTTTATATCAGCGCGTTCAATCGCTGTTTCAAATAATGCCGGATGATTTTCAATATAGACATCTATCGCCAACATCACCGCAACAATGAGTAAAATACCCGGTATGGAATTTAAAGTCGTATAAATATACTGAATAACATCATCAACCAATCCTTTAAAGTAACCTGCCATTACGCCAAGCGCTATCGCAAAGGGCAACATAATTAATGTTGTCAGGGTGCCAATAACCAACCCTGTGCGAATGCTTTTCAGGGTTAAGTAAAAAACGTCCTGACCGACCTTGTCGGTTCCCATGACATGGTAAAAGGCACTCATATAAAACAACCACGAACAGAATAAAACTATTACACTTAGTGTTAGCAACATAACGTGCCAGGGTAAGCCAAGGTCATTCCGAATCAATTTATGCAAAGTTTTTACAAAATAGTGTAATTTATAATGACTAAGATAAAATATAAAAATGACAGCGATAACAATCGAAATACCCAGGCCTGTTAACAAACCTTTAATTGATTTAGAGATAATATCAGGCCAATATTCATTTTGCGGATCACGTAAATGAGAACCGGCAATCTTTAGTCTTGGGTAGGCGCGATATTTAATACCCTTATCATCGATAAAGTTTTCTTTTGCATAAGAGTAAATAGAAAAAGGGGCTGAATAGGTCTTTTCCGTATCGCTACTAATATATTCCAGCCCCACATCAAGCAGGCTCACCATGTTGACCGAGTAAGACTCAACGCCACTCACAGACTGTTCAGAATAACGAAAATGAATCGAGTCGAGTAAGCCGACAATTATAAAAAACAACAGTACAACCGAGGAACCCATAGCAATCTTATTTCTAAAGACTTGCTGCCAGGGAACAGATAAATGTGGTTGCTTACGGATATAGGCTATAAAAATTATAAAGAGAAAAACAAGAAAATAAATAAGCACATCGGTTGTTAGATAAACCGCCTCAACACCAAATATCTGAGAATAAAATAAATAGATCGCCATTAGTAAACCTGAAACAAAAAACACTTTTTGCCAATAACGCTGCTGTAATATTTTTTTGCAGGAATCTAACATTAATTTAACCTGACACGTGGATCGACAAGCGTATAGGATATATCGGTTAATACCAGCCCAATAATGTATAAAACCGAACCTAAAAACACCATTGCTCTTACAATCGCAAAGTCCTGACTGCGAATAGCATCGATGGTATAGCTACCCAGACCCGGTATACCGAAAAATGATTCCATTAACAAACTACCCATAAACAATAAAGGAATAGCTACCACGGCACCGGTTAAAATAGGAATCATTGCGTTTTTAAGTACGTGTGAAAACAGAACACGTATTTCAGATAAACCCTTAGCACGCGCCGTGCGTACATAATCACGGTTTATTTCTTCCAGAAAAATACTGCGATACCATCGTGAGCTTGAACCCAGGCCACTGACAATACCAATAACAATTGGCAATATTAAAAACTTAAACGCCGATAACCCCGGCTCGTAACCGGATATAGGCACCAGCAATAATATTTTCCCAACGATGTATTGACCGCCAATAATATAAATAACACCCGAAATGGACATCATAACCACGCACAGCACAACGCCCCAGACATCAACATAGGTCGACTTAAAGAAAACCAGTAATAATGCAAAGCTAATATAAACAAGCATCCCTACCAGAAAAACCGGCAGTGCGTAACCAAGGCTTGGCCACATACGCGTCCATATATCCTGCCCAATATTTCGACCATCGTCCGCGCTACCAAAATCAAATGCAAAGAGCTTAATGGATTTATTATAAAAAATAGTATCAGTTAATTTTTTATAACTTGTACTGGCTTCATTATAAAATAGCGGTTTATCGTAACCGCGTTCGGTTTTCCATTTATCAATGCCTGATTGTGTGACATATTTTGCACCCAGGTGCATTCTTGCCATATCATCTGGACTATTCACTAAAAAATAAAGAGCAAAGGTTAATAAGTTAACGCCGATTAAAATGGGAATAGCATATAGAATGCGGCGACTAATATAGGCAAACATATTTTAATTATTATCCTGTTTATGGCTAAAACATTCTTTCACTGAATACATTTTCCATGCAGGAAAAACAATGGTGAATAACCCGAGCACCAATAATATAATGGGCCAATACACTGCCTTATTCCACTGCAACCTTAAGCGAGCTCGTTTTTGTGGATCAATGCGCTTATACATTAAAGTATTGTGCGCCATTAAATTAGGCTTGGCATTAAAATACCAGTTATGATAAAGCGAAAAGTCCTGCGGATGGTATCCCCATAGCCATGGCGAGTCGTAACGTAAAATCGAAAGCATCTTTTCTATAATATTCAACCGTTGAGGTGAATTAGGCATGCTTTCCATTTGTTCAAATAGACGATTATATTCAGCATTATCGTAATTGGCTGCATTCTCTCCCTTATGTTTTACTTTGCCATTTGCCCCATACAAAAGGAACAGGAAATTTTCCGGATCAGGGTAATCGGCATTCCAGCCCCATCTGAAAATCTGCGCATTTCCTTTTAGCATTTTTTCCTGAAAACGATTGTAATCAGTATTACGAATAATTAATGACAAATTGAGCTTTTTAAACTGTTTTCTTAAAAAATCGAACATCGATTTATCTTCTGCCCCACCACCGACCGCATCAAAATAAATCAACAGGGGTTTATTGGTTTTTTTATCAATACCATTTTCATAACCCGCCTTGTTTAACAGCGCCTTTGCTTCGGCAATGCTGCGTCGAACCGGCTCTTCGCCATTCCATTTATAGACAACAGGGTTAATACCCTTCTCACCTTGCTGATAGCCAAAAATGCCAGGCGGGATCGCACCTTGTGCCGGGATACCCCGCCCGTTTATAAAAATAGAAATAAACTCTTCATAATCAAAAGCTATCGAAATAGCCTGACGTAAATATCGTGCCCGCTCGCTTGAGCCACCGACTACCGGGTCGAGCATATTAAACCCCATATACGAGGTCGATGAATTTGTGCTGGTGACCAGTTGGATTCCCTTTTGCAACATGGTTGGGGTTAAGGCGGCATTGCCCGTTGCAGAAAACTGCACCGCTTGATCAAAACTATCAGAACCTATCCCGGAATTATCGTAATAGCCCTGTAAAAATTTACTCCAGCGCGGAATGCTTTCTTTTTCTAAGGAATAAATGGCTTTATCGATAAAGGGCATTGTTTTGCCAGCATCATCTAACAAACCTCTTTTTCTATCTTCATCCGAGCCATCCGTCGGATAGGCAATACCTCGAAAATTTGGATTACGCTTGAGCACCATTTGTAAATTCGGATTGTTTACCGTCAACATAAAAGGTCCCGTACCAACCGGATACCAGTCAAACGAAATATTTCTTTTTTTCATGCCTGCCTGGCTGTAAAACTTATCGATCTCATAGGGTACAGAAGCAAAAAATGGCATCGCCAGCCAGTACATAAATTGCGGGTAAACACCTTTAATGGTTATTCGATAAGTGTAGCGATCGATAATTTTAGCGCCAGCAAAATCATGCTGACGTAAATCAAGAAATAGTTGCATTGGGTTTTGTGTAAGTTGTTTTTTATAAACTGCTTTTAGTTTTTTTGAATAGGCGTCAAGACCAACAATATACTTTCGCATCAAACCATAAATGGGGGAATTAATTTTAGGGTGCGCAAGGCGTTTTACCTGATAAACATAATCGGCTGCCGTTAATTCTCGGTAGCCTGTCTGTTCAAAATCATCAAGTTTAATAATAGCGCCTAATTGAGTATCGTCTAAAGAATGATAAAGGTAATTCCCCTGAACATCTTTTGCAAACCCCGGATGCGGCTGATATTGAATCCCTTTTTGTATTGAGATATTAAACTGACTAAAAGCAATTTTTTTCACCGCCGTATTGGGCGGCAGTTCACGCCCCAGCTTATCTAAAAATACAACCTGAGGCATTTTTGTTGCGGTCAGGGGGATAAGCTCATACGGTCGTTTTAAATAATG
This sequence comes from uncultured Thioalkalispiraceae bacterium, assembly GCA_964504295.1. Lineage (GTDB taxonomy): Bacteria > Pseudomonadota > Gammaproteobacteria > UBA6429 > Thiohalophilaceae > SZUA-37. Next base: position 4,925 of record CAZDEC010000009.1, on the reverse strand, counting down.
GTATTGAAGTGGCGGCTCGTATATTTGCCCTATAAACGCATATTCATTTGAGCTGTAAGATTTAATCGGGTCGAGGTATTTTGGCCGCTCAGCAAATGAAGAATACAGAATATTGGTGGTTGCATCTTTTTTCGGGTAGGGGTTATTTAAAGGCGAGTCACTGCATGCCTGTAACAAACATACGAGTAACAATATGTACGTGACTCGAATAAATCGATATTTCGTTATGCCCGAAGAGCCTTTAGAAAAAGACAAATTCTTCCCTTTTAGCGACTTTTTATATGCGTTATGATACTGTTTTTATACACAAAGTGGTGAATAATTATTGATTCATCCACTGCATAGGATTAAAGTCTCTCACAAGATTATATAATCTCATACATTAAATCAGAACCAACAGAAAATAAAGAATCAAGGATAAAAATATGGGTTTCTTAGACGGTAAACGCGCTCTCATTGTCGGCTTAGCCAGTAATCGCTCCATTGCCTGGGGTATTGCCAAAGCTCTGCACCGTGAAGGTGCCGAACTTGCCTTTTCCTATCAAAATGAGAAGCTCGAAGGCCGGGTAATGAAAATGGCCGCCGAACTTGGCTCTGAAGTTATCGTCCCCTGCGATGTCAGCAGCGATGAACAAATTGACAAAGTCTTTGATCATTTAGATGACTACTGGGATGGCCTCGATATTATCATCCATTCCGTTGCCTTCGCCCCTAAAGAAGAACTGGAAGGTGATTTTTTAGATAATGTCACCCGTGAAGGCTTTAGATTGTCACACGAAATAAGCTCTTACAGCTTTGCAGCGCTCGCTAAAGCCGGCCGCAATATGATGGAAGGCCGAGACGCCTCCCTGATTACGCTAAGCTACCTTGGAGCCATGCGCGCAATGCCAAATTACAATATTATGGGGCTGGCTAAGGCCAGTCTGGAAGCCAATGTTCGCTATATGGCATCCTGCCTTGGCCCGGACGGCATTCGCGTCAATGCGATTTCTGCCGGTCCAATCAAAACGCTGGCCGCAGCCGGAATCAGTGATTTCCGCAAGATGTTAACCGAAGTTGAAAATACCGCACCTCTGCGCAGAAATGTAACCATCGACCAGGTTGGGAATGCAGCAGCCTTTTTAAGCTCAGACTTATCCGCCGGTATTACGGGTGAAATCATGTATGTGGATTCTGGTTTCAGTACGGTGGGAATGGGACCGCTTTCCTCAAAATAGCATCAGCGCGAAAATACGGCTACATATAATATTTGCCACACTAAATACGTGCTTAAGCTTCCTCGCTTAAGCGCGTAATATATTCTCTTCTCCTTCCAGCCGAGCAATAATAACCGCACCACAAGAATCACTGAAAACATTCACCGCCGTTCTGAACATATCTAAAATACGGTCGACCGCCAGAATCAGGCCAACCGCCTCTATCGGTAAACCAATTGTCGATAATATAATTGTAATCGCCACTAAACTTGCCGAAGGAATGCCTGCAACACCAATCGATGTTAACAGCGCCACCAAAACAATCGTAAATTGAGTGACAAAACTCAGTTCCAAACCAAAAGTTTGCGCAATAAACATTGCTGCAATACATTCGTACAAGGCCGTGCCGTCCATATTGATGGTAGCCCCAAGAGGTAATACAAAGCTGGCAGTTTTATTCGAAACTCCGGCGTTCTTTTCAACGCATTCCATGGTTAGCGGTAAGGTGGCCGAGGAAGATGCTGTCGTAAAAGCCGTTAACAAAGCCGGCGCCATCGCTTGATACTGCTTTAAAGGATTTACTTTCGCTACAAACCTTAACAACAAAGGCATAACAACAAAGATATGAATAGCTAGTGCCGAAATAACTGTAAAGGTAAACCAGAATAAAGCATTAAGCATCTCATCAAGATTTTCCGCATCCATCCCGGCAATAACTTTTCCAACCAAACCAAAAACACCGATGGGTGCAAATTTAATAATTAAATCGGTAATTTTTAGCATAACTAAATATAGACCTTGCCAAAAATTAAACTGAGCAGACGCATAGGCCTCATCAATACGTGTAATAAAATAACCAAACAATAAACTAAATACGATTAAACCCAACATTTTACCGTTAGCTGCAGCACTAACAATATTTGAAGGAAACATTCCTAAAAAAACATCGGCAATACTGCTTGCATCTTTACCAGAAACTCTTGATTGTATTTGTGCAATCTCAGCATCAGAGACCGACGTTAACGCTTTTGCAGGTTCACCATTAACGATGCCCGGCTCAATCATGTTTACCAAAACCAGACCGATTAAAATAGCAAACAGGCTGGTGGTCATATAGTAAAGAATTGTTCGCCCACCAAGACGTCCTAAACCTTTTGAACCACCCACACCCGCTACACCGACGATAATAGAAGAAACAATAAGAGGTACGATGATCATTTTAAGGGCATTTAAAAACATTGTGCCAATAAAACTATAAATTGAAAAATATGTAATACCAAAAATACTTGCTTCTTTACCAGTGATAATTCCGGCAACAACGGCCAGGCCTAACGATATTAATATTTGCCAATGTAATTTTAATTTAAACATGTTATTACCTTGTGGTTCATGTATTCAGAGTTTGTTACTGCTTGGGTCATGCCCCATTAATTTTTGAATCGAATATAAAAGCAGGATATGGAATTGGTGTGACTCACTAACGAACCGTCTGCCGCAAGGCAAGGATTGTTACCGACAATCCTTGCCTTGCGGCAGCACTAGCATTATCAAAAGACGTAGGCACTGCATGCATTTCAACAACATTAGATTCAAGTTTACTGTACAACAACAATTATTTACAATAAAAAAGGGGCTTTTGCAGCCCCTTAAATTAAATATCCTGTTCTTTATCTTTATTCAAGTTAATACTAATCTCCGCATTATCTTTCAAGTATTTCTCAAAACCAAGATACTCGGTATTTGTATTCGCCTGCTGCAATTGATTACCAATAGCCTTTGCTTCTGCCATATTGGTATTTGCATCCTCTTTAACATCTAAAACGACAACAATCGCTTGATCTCCATTTAGCATATCAACAATAGCAACACTTGGCTTAGCTTCTGTTGGGCGAGACAAAGAAAAAGCCTGACGTAAAATTGGATCAGGGATTTTCATCTCTCTACCACTTCGACGTGAGGCGAATTTTGCTGCTGTCCATTTACTATTTCTAAATAAAGCGCTTTGATCTTTACCATTCTCGCCAGCACTTAGATTTTTATATGCAAGATTAACATCTTTTTTCATTGCTTCAATTTGACGTTGTAGTGAAACTCTTTTAATCACGCCAGTCTTAACTTCAGCAAAAGATTTTTGTGAGGCAGCTTGATGTTCTTTTATTCTCACTACAATCATATGTGTTTCTTTTATTTCAATGACATCGCTATTCTTATTTTTATTAAGAACCTGTTCAGAAAAAATTGCTGAGTTAACTTGTGGATTTCGTAAAATACCACCTAGCTTTAGTTTCGCAACCAGGCCAGAAGAACGAATATCTAAATCTAGGCCTGCAGCCACAGCATCTAATGAATCCGCATTTTCATAAGCCAGGTTACTAAATTTTTCAACATCTTCGAAAAAACTTTTTTCTGCCTGTTGAAGCTGTAAGTCCTTCTTAATTTCAGCCCGCAGTGTAGCGTTCAAATCTTTCGCCTTAACCATAGGTTTTACAAGAATATGTCTAACGTTTCTCTCTTCGCCTTTAATATCAAGAACCTTAATTAAATGATAACCAAAATCATCTTTAACCGGTTTACTAACCACATCCTTTTTCAGGCTAAAAGCAACCGAATCAAAATCTTTATTCATAATACCTTTACTAATAAAACCCAGCTCCCCACCGTCAGCCGACATTTCTTTTGCCAGCTTATCAAATGATTCACCTTTATCGATGCGACGTTTTAGATCTTTAATTTTAATCAATGCGGCAGGATAATCTTTTTCTGTAAAATTACTGATATTCGATTCGTAATATTCGTCAATCTCTTTATTGGAAATTTCAATTTTTGACGCGACTTTATTAATATTAAGTTCAACATATTCAACATCGACTTTTTCTTCCGTTTTATAAAAAGATAAATGTGAATCATAGTATTTTTTTAAATCATCTTCTGGAATTGAAGTATTTTGTTTGTAGTTGTCTTTGGAAAAAGTAAGGTAGGCTATTTTACGCTGCTGGTTTAACAGTTTTTGAGCCTGTTCAATTTCGTATGGCAAAGTAAATGAAGAATTAAATATACCAACACGAAGCTGATTTAGAACAAAATCTTTTGCAACTTCCGCCTCAAAACCGACCTTGCTTCTACCCGCACCTTTCAATGCACGTGTGTAAAGTTTTGCAGAAAACTTACCTTGGGCATCCTTAAATTGAGGTACTTCAATTATCTCGTTATAAACTTGTTTCGCAGACGCTCGCATATTCGCTGTTTGGGTAAACTCACTAATAAGTTTGCGAGAAATTAAATCATTTAATACTTGTTGACGAAGAAAATCTGTAGGAAACATATCAGGATTATAGTTGCTACCTAATTGTTGCTGCAGCTGCTGCTTACGCGTCTGCACCGCACGCGTTAGTTGAGCCGAACTAATCTCAGAACCATTAACAACCGCAGGCATTTCTGTACTGGCACCCGAGATATAATCTTGTATACCGAATGTAGCAAACGGAATTACAATAATTCCGACGATACCCCACATTACGATACCTTTTGATTTTGTACGAATAAATTCCATCATAAGCGTGCTTCTTTAAATATATAGTGTCAGTTAAGTTAAGTTCGTAATACCCGTTATTTCATTAAACTCTCTGTATCCAAAAAAAAAGGCGTAGCCAGTCATGTGACTAACTACGCCTTTCCAACATATGGCGGACCGGACGGGATTCGAACCCGCGACCTCCGGCGTGACAGGCC
>CAZDEC010000008.1:0-68830 GCA_964504295.1 uncultured Thioalkalispiraceae bacterium | reverse complement strand
GATTTGAATCGAAAGGAATACGAATAGAAGCAGAACGGTTACGTGCAGAATACGCTAGCATGACAGGGGCTTCGAAGCCTGGTACTAAACGTTTGTACGAGTTAGTCGAAGAGTTAGTGAAAGCATTAAGTGCGCGAGCATGTTTAATGATACCGCCAATGTAGAATAAAGCCGTTTCAGATAAACCACCATAACCGTCACCAGAGAAAAGGTTTTGGCCATCTTTAGCAAGTGATTGATGCACGTGCATACCTGAACCGTTATCACCCACTAAAGGTTTAGGCATAAAGGTCGCTGTTTTACCATAGATGTGGGCAACGTTATGGATGCAGTATTTCATTGTCTGGTTCCAGTCGGCACGTTCTACTAAAGTAGAGAAGCGTGTACCAATTTCACATTGGCCGGCTGTTGCAACTTCATGGTGATGAACTTCTACCGGTACGCCCATTTCTTCCATTGCTAAACACATGGCAGCACGAAGGTCGTTTAATGAATCGACTGGAGGCACTGGGAAGTAACCACCTTTAACACCAGGTCGGTGACCGGTGTTGCCTTCGTCATAAGATTTTGCAGAGTTCCACTCAGCTTCTTCAGCATCGACTTTGTAGAAAGCGCCGGCCATATTAATGCCCCATTTAACGTCATCAAGAACGAAAAATTCAGGTTCTGGGCCAAAGAAAGCCGTGTCTGCAAGGCCGGTTGATTTCAAATAAGCTTCAGCGCGTTTTGCAACAGAACGTGGGTCACGTTCGTAACCTTCGCCAGTGGCAGGTTCAACGATGTCGCAGGTTAAGATTAAAGTAGGCTCATCAGAGAATGGATCCATTAAAGCGGTTGACGCATCGGGCATTAAAATCATGTCTGATTCGTTAATGCCTTTCCAACCGGTAATAGATGAACCGTCGAACATTTTACCGTCGGTGAAAGTCGCTTCATTAACCTGGTGATGAGGAACGGAAACATGCTGTTGTTTGCCGTGCGTATCGGTGAAACGGAAGTCGATGAATTTAACGCCATTATCTTCCATCATTTTCATAACATTATCTGACATTTTGTTTTTCTCCAGAGCTAAACATTTTAATTAGTAAAAATGGTTTTATTTATTTATAAGTATAAAATTCTTAATGGCATATCATGGTGCAAGCAATATGCCATAACATAAGTCTTTGTTTGTTCAGTATTTTTCAAATAAATACAGTGAATTACTACTAAAAGCGCACTATATCAGTGCTTGCAATAAGGTGCGATGCACTGATATTGCGCTTGCTATTATCGTTACTGAAACAGTAATTTAATTGATTCTACTTCATCTAAGGAGTCGGCAACAAGCTTAAACTTTGCTTCTAGCTGGCGCTTTTGCTCCAGTATGGTGTGAGCAGGATGTTCCAGCAAAAGTACTGGCAGCAGCAACTCAACGTCGACTTTGCTGTTTAGGTAATGCAGGTTGATATGGAGTATTTCCTGGCTCGCTTCGATATGTTTCCAGTTGGCCTTGAGCTTTGCGGTCAGTGGGTGGCGTAGCGGCAGGTTTGCATGTTCGGTTAAGCACTCATCGTCTTCCGGGTCGATATGTACCATCACATCGGTCACTTCGTTGATTTGGCTAATGATGCTTGAACGCACTGTTTCACTAATATAATGCCCCTCAGAGACGCTGAGTTTTGGATCCACCTGAATATGTACATCAACAAGCGCCCCGCTACCCATACGCCGGGTGCGCAGTACATGTAAGGTATCCACGCCATCCACCTTTAATATGCATGCGCGAATTGCTGCAACACGGTCAGGCTCTAAACTGGTATCGACAAGTTCCTGCATGCTGCTGGAAAGTAAATCCCAGCCTATTTTGGCAATCATTAGAGCAACACCAATAGCGGCGATACTGTCGAGATACCAGTAACCATACATACTGCCAACGATACCGATAATAACAATAACGGAAGAAATCGCATCGCTGCGAGAATGCCAGGCATTGGCGCGCAGCAAGTTGGAATTGTACTTTTCGGCTACCACCATGGTGTAACGGTAAATGGCCTCTTTGGAAACAACTGAAATAAAGGCAATAACGAGTGCCCAGCTGCCAGGTGTTGATATAAGGGTATTGTGCAGCAGACGGAAAAAAGCATCGTAACCAATGCCGACAGCGACACCAATTAAAGCTACCCCGAGCGCTACCGTAGCCACGGTTTCAAAACGACCATGGCCATAGGGGTGGTTATCATCGGCTTCTTGATGGGCATGTTTACTGGCGTATAAAACAATACCGTCGGTGGCCAAGTCAGAAAGTGAGTGAATGCCATCGGCGATTAAAGCCTGTGAGTTAGCAATATAACCAATGGCTATTTTAAAAATACCGAGCAAGGTATCGATGACTGCACCAATTAAGGTAATGCGCGTGGTTTCGCGTAAACGCTCTTCGCGGTGTTCGCTTGAATTGGTATTGGTCGGTGGTTTATTCATGGTATTTTCTTATGATCTCATTTCCCAGGAGAAGGGAATCCAAAAAAATAGATAGCAGAATTAATTAACACGAATTGTAATTAAAATTTCATCATTAATTTCAGCCGTGTCGACAACTTCATGGCCGTTAATACGACACCAGGCGGGTATATCGTTTAAAGCGCCTGGATCGGTACAGGTTACTTTTAAAATGTCACCGCTGGATAAGGTTTTAATTTTATCCTGGGTGCGAATAACCGGCATGGGACAAAGTAAACGACGAGTATCAAGTGTGTGCTGCGTGTTGCTCATAGCGGCATAATAACAGTTTGCGAAATAGTGTGTCGTTAAATCTTGGTTGCTTTATTGATGGCGCTTTAAATAATAAGGTGAGCTTAAGACATAGCTTTTAACACTTAACGGAAAGTGATAAGGTCAGCAACAAAATTTGATGCCTTTTTTGGCTGACAGTTAATTTCACTTATTATTGAAGGGACGCAAAAAAATCAGATAAAACCAAAATCATAAAGGGTAGCAGGCTTAGCGTTTGAATTTAAAAATTCAGTTACATTATCGAAGGTGTAAGTGCTGGCGGCCATAAAATCACCTTTAAATTGTATGGATAAAAAAGCTTTATTTCTCTCGCTGTTTTTGCTTTCAAGGCTTGTATTCAAAAAAAGTGTTTTAGCGGGTCTTTGTGTGATCCAGATCACTATAAAAAGAAGTATTAGCATAGTATTGTTTACTTATAAACAAGCAACGAAAGAACGTAAGGTGAATAACATGAATAAAAAAATGACATTTTGGGCAGGCTTTCTTGGCTTGGCAATTAGCAGCAATGCTATGGCGCAAACTGAGTTGGAAAAACTTCGTTCAGAGGTGAATGAACTCAACAATAAGGCTAAGCAGTGGGAAGCCAATAAAACGACTCGAACGAGAATTAAGAAGGATGTTGATGTTCTCAACCAGCAAGCTATTGAGTGGGAAGGCTGGAAAGCACCTAAGACATTGATTCATTTAGCGGGTTTTACCGATGTAGGTTATACAAAGAAACAAGGGAAGCCTGGCTCATTTGGCCTAGGTTCGTTCTCACCTATTTTCCATTTTCAATTTGCCGACCGGTTTATGCTGGAAGCTGAGTTAGAGTTTGAGGTTGATGAAGAAGGCAAATCGGATGCCGGTATCGATTATTTAACAATTGACTGGTTTGTGAATGATTATGTCGCGATTGTGGCGGGTAAATTTTTAAGCCCGCTGGGTCAGTTTCGCCAAAACGTTCATCCGTCCTGGATTAATAAACTTGCATCGGCTCCGATAGGTTTTATGCATGACCAGGCTGCACCGAACGCGGATGTTGGTGTGATGGTACGAGGTGGTTATTTATTCGAAAGTAAGAATAGCCTTAACTATAGTGTTTACATAGCAAATGGGCCGACACTGGAAGCAAGTGGAACTGAAGTCGAAAAGATAGAAACCCCGGGATTGGCGGTAGATGGTGACGGTAAGAAAGTTATTGGTGGTCGTTTTGGTATGTTTTATCCCAATTCCAAGTTTGAATACGGTGTTTCATTGGCTAAGGGTCAGGCATCGGTACGTTCTGGTGTAGCAGGCAGCTTTAGTTATGATGCAAGCCGCGATTATGACGTCATTGGTACAGACTTTACCTGGCGCCCAGATGGCTTTCATTTCAAAGGTGAATATGTTCAACAAAAAATTGGTGCACAGGTATTGAGTAGCGCACCCGAGAGTGCTAAATGGCAGGCCTGGTATTTGCAGGCGGCATATCAGTTCTCTGGTACTAAATGGGAAGCAGTTTTACGCTTAGGTGAATACGATACCCCGGATAACGCGACAGATGTAGAACAGAAAACAGTGGGCATTAATTACTTGTTTGAAACAAATATCGTGGGCAAGGTGAGTTACGAATTTAATGATAACCCTAATGCTGGGTTAACAGCGGCGAATCGTTTACTTGTTCAATTGTCTTATGGTTTCTAAGGAGTTTGTGATGAATATGATTAAAGTTAAAAATATAGTGTTAGCTTCAGCCATTGTTGTTGCGGGCTTGAGCTTTTCAAGTGCAAGTTTTGCTGACGAAGATGACGCGAAAAAAGGTGATTTTGCTCGCGGCGCAACGGCTTGGGTTAATAACTGTGTGCGTTGCCACAACGTACGTGACCCGAAAGAACTACGAGACGATCAATGGATTACAACCACGTTTCATATGCGTATGCGCGCAGGCTTAACCGGGCAGCAAGCACGTGACATTATTAAGTTCTTACAAATGAGTAATTAGTTTTTATTTGTAGTAAGTATTTTAGAACTGAATACTGTTAAAAAGGCCGCTGCATCATTCGATGTGGCGGCCTTTTTTATTAATTAACCTGAGTTCGGGGTAACAAATTCTGTGGTTGTCCGCTGGCTAGGAAACCGGGGCTGTGCCCTATAAAGACCGTCTGTCGCAGGGATGCGGCAGTAGAGCAGCCAGGGATGGCGTGTTTTGCATGTCTTTATAGGGCACAGCCCCGGTTTCCTGTCCGTACTTAAATGGATTTAATAACTTATTTCTCTTATCCCGAGTGCCGATTAATTAAAGCAGCAATGAATAACCCAGCCCAATAGCTGCACATGCCGCTAATACCCGAACAATCCCAACTTTGAATTTAAACAGTGCAACGAAAGCTGCCGCACCGATTAAAGCCGAGAACCATTCAAAGTTTGCATCAAAGCCATGTGGCCAAAGCACATGATAAGCAAAAAAGGTAGCGAGGTTTAGAATAACGCCGACAACAGCCGCAGTAATACCAGTTAAAGGTGCGGTAAATTTTATATCACCGCGGGTGGCTTCAACGCTTGGGCCACCGATAAGAATAAATAAAAACGAAGGCAAAAAAGTATATAGGGTTGCAATGGCTGCCCCTGCGCTGCCGGCTAAAAATAACATGTCTGGGCCAAAAATTTCCTTGCTCCAGCCGCCGACAAAACCAACGAAGGCAACAATCATAATCAGTGGCCCCGGTGTTGTTTCGCCTAGCGCTAGGCCGTCGATCATTTGGGTGCCGCTCAACCAGGCGTATTGTTCTACCCCACCCTGATATACATAAGGTAAAACGGCATAGGCACCGCCAAAAGTAACCAGGGCGGCTTTGGTAAAGAACCAGCTCATTTGGGTGAGGGTGCCTTGCCAGCCGTAGTTAAACATCATGGCCGCCATCACGGCGGCTCCAATTGACAGGCCAATGACTAAATAGGTAATCAATCGGATCCATTTAAAACGCGCATGGTCAGGGGTGGGGGTATTGTCGTCAATAATTGCCGGCCCGTAAGAATCTTTAGCACTGCCATGGCCGCCGCCCATTTCAAAGTACCTGGGTGCATAATGCGAACCAATAAAGCCAATAATCCCCGCGATTAAAACAATATAAGGAAAGGGAATTTGAAAAACGAAAATAGCAATAAAGGCCAGTATCGCCATGCCGCGTAGCACATTATTTTTTAGGGCGCGTGAGCCGATTCGGTATGCTGCAAAAACAACAATCGCGGTAACAGCCGGTTTAATGCCATACAATATACCGGCAACGGCCGACACATCACCATAAACAAGATAAACCCAGGTTAAACCGATAAGAATGAAAAGAGACGGCAAAACAAATAAAAACCCGGCCATAATGCCGCCCCACACCCCGTGCATGAGCCAGCCAATATAGGTTGCCAGTTGTTGTGCCTCGGGGCCGGGTAATACCATGGTGTAATTAAGTGCATGTAGAAAACGGTGTTCAGAAATCCAGCGGCGATTTTCGACCAGCTCCTGATGCATCATACTAATTTGTCCTGCTGGGCCACCAAAACTAATAAAGCCAAGTTTAAGCCAGTATAAAAAAGCTTCTCCCAGGGAAACATCGGCCGGACGTTGCGTTGAGTCAGTCATAAAATTTGGTATCCCATGCGGTGTATTATTGTATTTTTGGTTTTACTATACCGATTTTGTAAAAGCATTAACAATGTTAATAGCGTGTAAGCACTGTAAATAGGTATAATCAGGCTACGAAAATAAATGAAACCAAGATTAAACCATGACCATAGATAAAGCACGTGAATTACTTTTAACTCAAGTAAGCATGGGGGGTGGTTACAACCGTAACGGTGCCAAATTGATATTAGCTGAGATTGAAAAATGTCATGGCCAGGATGCGGTAGATAAATTAATAACCGAATTATCCTTAGAAGAAAAATTTGGGTTTAAGCTCGGCGAGAAAATTTTTGTTTAAGGCATGCTATGACCTTAGTTTTATGGCGAATAAAACGCAACGGTAGGGCGTACTAAATATTAAAGATATTAGAAAATAAAGAAGAAAACCATGCAATCAACAGCAATTAAAACAGAAGAATATTTTATAAAGGATGAACCTTTTTATCAGCCAGTAGACAATGAAATTCAAATTTTTGAAGCTGCTTATAAACAGAAGCTACCAGTTTTATTAAAAGGCCCCACGGGTTGCGGCAAAACACGTTTTATGGAATATATGGCGTGGCGTTTAAAAAAAGCGCTTATCACGGTTTCCTGCCATGATGATTTAACCGCATCAGATTTAGTCGGCCGTTATTTAATTCAAGGTGGTAATACCACCTGGATCGACGGCCCGCTTGCACGTGCAGTACGTGCTGGTGCAATTTGTTACCTCGATGAAATTGTTGAAGCACGTAAAGATACCATGGTCGTCATTCATCCTTTGGCAGATGACCGTCGCGTACTGCCAATGGAAAAGCTAGGTGAAGTGCTGGAAGCCAGCGACGATTTTTGCCTGTCTATTTCCTATAACCCCGGCTACCAGAGTGTCTTAAAAGATTTAAAACAAAGTACTCGACAACGGTTTGTTGCTTTAGAGTTTGATTACCCCTGCGCTGAAGTAGAAACTGATATTATTGCCAGAGAAACTGGCATCGATAAAAGCGTTGCTGCCAATCTGGTTAAATTTGCAAATATGACGCGCAACTTAAAAGGCAGCGGCCTAGAAGAAGGTGCCAGCACAAGGTTACTGGTGCATGCAGCAAAGTTAATGCACAGTGGCATCTCCCCCACCACCGCTTGCCATACTGCTATTTCACAAGCCCTAACCGACGATAGCGATATGTTGGCGGCCGTGAATGAATTGTGTTCGTCTATTTTTTGAGTATTTAAATATTCATCACGGCGAGCACAGCGAAAATCGTTTCGGTTGCGATGCAACCGTTATTGTAGCTGCTACGCGGTTTAAGTTTACTATGTACAGATTAATTTAAAAAACCAATAATTTTATTTTTCGTTGTGTCCGTCGTGCTCGCCGTGGTTAAAATATATAATGAACAAGAAAAAACCATTAACAACAGAAGAAATTCTAAAACGTCTGGATATTTATTTAGACGTTGAATTTACTTTTTACCACAACGAAAAACACGCCGATGTTTTTTCTCTATTACCCGTAGTGGAGCAGGAATATATTCTTGGCTGGGTTCGTCGTACTGCCAGCACCCATCATGAGTTGGGTTATCAATTTATGATTCATATTGTCGATATCTTAAATGAAATAGATGAAGCTACTATTGAAGCCTGGGCGATGCACGCGATGGACGTTTATGACGTTAAAGGTTTATACCCGGCCTTAAAAGTTATTCGCAATGTGAATAATTTTTTACAATTGGCGCATGAAAAAGAAGCTGGCTCGGTTTTAGAGGAGGAGTCTGCGGTGTTGTTGCATTTTGCGCATGGTTTAGCCGGGCGTAAGTTAAAAATTGAACAAGCCGATAGTGCTTTTACCGATACTGAAACTATTTTTTTACCTGCCATTGTCTCAACGCTAGCAAATAAAAAAGAAAATTTTGCTTTATATAAAGTGATGGTTGTGTATTTATGGGCGCAGTCACGTTTTGGAAGTTATCGCATTAATTTGCTCAGTGAGGCAGAACAATCCACGCAGCCAGAAACCTTTATAAGTCTGTTTCATGCGGTTGAAACACTGCGCTTAGAACATTGTCTGGCACGTGAGCTTCCCGGTCTGCACCGGCAAATGTGTGCAATAAAAAAACAGTCGAATGATGTGGTGCCCGATACACAATGGCAAAAAATAAGTGAGCAGTTAGCGAACCGCTCTAGCTCGGTTGAAGACAGTTTAAATATCGTGAAGCAAAATATTAATCAATTAAAAGCGTACCCACCCTTTTGTTATCAAGGTAGCCTAAAGCCGGAGCTGGCAGACAAAATAATTCAAGCGCGTGTAGAGGAAGAGAAAAAACAACTTAAAAATATCTTACGCAAAATACAGGACGATATGAATGAGGCTAAAGAACCTGAACCTTTGCAGAAAACACAGGGTAAGTTTGAGTTGCAGGATATTCAGGAACAAAATAGCCTGCAAGATTTTAAAATGGAAATCACTTTAGATGAGCAACCTGTCGCGCCACCTGAAAATGTTAAAAATTTAATCTCGTCTATCTTACAGGACTTAGGTGAAATCCCAGATGAATATTTAGTCGCAGCCGGTGACGGTGAGTACGATCCATCTTATTTTGAAGAAAAACAAGAAGACCCAGATGAATTCTGGAAAGGCACTTATCATGAAGAAAATGCCTTTATGTATAACGAATGGGATTTTAAACGGCAACATTATCGTAAAAACTGGTGTGCGGTACGTGAGCAGGTCATTAAACCCATTTACGATAATTTTGTAAATGAAACCATGGCTAAGCATGGTGCGCTAATAAAACACTTACGCAAAACCTTCGAAGCCATGCGCGATGAAAATAAATTATTAAAGCGCCAGACCAGTGGTGACGAAATTGATATTGATGCCTATGTCGAAGCATTAGCCGATGCACAGGACGGCAGTGAAATGTCCGACCGGCTCTATATGCAAATGCAACGCAGCGAACGTAATATTGCAGTTTGTTTTATGGTGGACATGAGCGGTTCAACCAAAGGCTGGATTAACGAAGCCGAACGCGAAGCCTTAATTTTATTATGCGAATCACTCGAAAGCCTGGGCGACCGTTATGCTATCTACGGTTTTTCCGGCATGGCCAGAAAGCGTTGCGAAATTTATACCATAAAAGAATTTGACGACCCATATGACGATGAATGCAAGGCACGCATTAGCGGCATCGAACCCAAAGACTACACCCGCATGGGCTTTGCAATACGCCATTTAAATAAAAAGCTTTTAGAGGTCGAAGCTAAAACAAGAATTTTGATTACCATTTCTGACGGCAAACCCGATGACTACGATAGTTACCGAGGCGAATACGGTATAGAAGATACCCGCCGCGCCTTAGTTGAAACGCGCCGCGAAGGTATCCACCCCTATTGCATTACAATCGACCGCGAAGCAAAAGATTACCTGCCGCATATGTATGGCGCTGCGGCGTATACCGTTATTGATGAAATACGTGAGCTGCCCTTGAAAGTATCGGATATTTATCGGCATTTAACGACTTGATCTAGAAAGTGTATTTAATATTTAAGAGCGACAAAAAATAGAAAAAAGTGATGCCTGAAAGAGTTTTTGTTTTGCTATTTAGCCTATCTCGATTTCAGGTTATTTATGTGGTTTAAGCTTTGCTGTAGCGATAGTAAACACAATAGCCATTATGGCGCCAATAATATGAGCTGATGGAATAACTCGAATAGCAGTCGATGCATAAGAAACAAAAAATGCCTGTTGTGTTAGAAGTTCAAAAGCGATTTTTGCTGCGAATAAAATCAATATAATAATCCATAACCACCTTGTCGCAGAATTTTTCATAATATTTAGCAAGCATAGGTTAACGACTATTGCGCTGACAATTGCTGATAAGCCAGCATAGATATTCATTTCTTGAAGAAAAAAAAGGAAATACAGGCCACTAATGATGGATGTTGCTAATACTAAGCCAATAAAGCGGATGGCGCTTTCGCGTTCAAGCCACCATCCGGCCGGCAATAAAATAATAGCGTTGTAAAAAAGGTGTTCCCAGGAAAAATGTACAAGGTTTCCAGTGAGTAATCGCCACCACTCACCAGTGGTGGCGATCTTCTCGCGGTTGTATATTAAGTAATCGCTTGCAGCTGGAATCAAAAAAACCAGCAGGCTTGCTGTTACTAACGATAGCGTTAAAAAGGGGAGCCGGCCCTCATTACGATTTTTGCTTTCTATCATACAATGCAACAATACCCAGCAAGATGATAAAAATTCCTGCAAACCAATTTTCGAAGTAACCACCACCAGTAAAGCCACGGCTATAGCTTATTTTAACTTCTTGAGGACGTTCCTTAATTTTAATCTTAAAGCGTTCTAGTTGTGCTGCTAAATTTTTAAGCAGCTTAGGTATTGCCAGGTTAAATCCTTTAGCAGAATCAGTTCTTAACTCTTCACTAAGATTAATTAAGGTAGCGGTGCCTTTTACCTGGCTAGTGCCTGGCGCGCGAAACAGCATCTTACGGCTTTTGATATCATAAACTGCTGCATCTATCATCGTGCTGGTATCGTTCTTCTCTCCATTAAAGATATAAGCGCCAACAATAGTCCAGTACATTAATGAAACCAGTCCTTCGTCAGTATATTGAATTTGATCATAAGAAAGCAAAACCATTACATTTATACCGTACATGGTTTTTAACTGATCCAGATTATCAAAACCGCCTTTAGTACGAAGGTACTCAGAAGGAATTACCTCAACATTTTTAACGAATTTATATTGCCGGAAGTTTTCGGCAATCTTATCCATCAATTTTAATTGTATCTTGCTACTTAAAGAACGCTTTGAGTAGCGGCTGCTACTTTCGGGAACAAACGCAACACCGACATTAATGGGTAGCGTTAAATGCGGCACAGAAGGCTTGACTACGACATCATCACCGCCTGGATACAAAAATTCTACGACACTACTTTTTTTATGAATTTTTTTACTTTTCAAAAAACTGGAACAACCATAAAGTGATGATATAAAAATAATTAACGATAATGTGATGCTTATTTTATTTATTATTTTCATACGTTTCCCCTTAGAATTAATCTAAATAGCGGTTGATAGTCATTTTTTAACGACATTTATCAAGTGTATTTTTTATACTACACTAATTAGAATTTTTTTTGCTTATAATTTGAACTCTTTGTAATTAAAGATTACGAAAGTGATTGCACTACCCTTATTCCCTATTCAAGAGTTAACGGGACAACAGTGAAATTATTTATTAAATTCAGGCTCTGGTCGAGTATGTCCCGCCGCCGTTAATTCTGTTAAATAATTTTTCCAGTTCTGCTCCATGTTCTTGCCCAGGTTATACAGGGTGTCCCATGAATAAATGCCAGTGTCATGGTTGTCATCAAAAAATAATTGAATGGCGTAGTTGCCGACTTGATCAATTTTGGTGATGTTTACATCCTGTTTGCCGATTTGTAATGTTCCCTGACCTGGGCCGTGTCCCTGTACTTCAGCAGAAGGTGAATTAACGCGTAAGTACTCGGTGCTCATTTTAAAGCGTTCGCCGTCATCAAAAGCAATTTCTAAAATGTGTGAGGCCTGGTGTAAATTAATTTCAGTTGGTTTAGGCATAATCTAAATCCTGTTTAATAAATTAGTTAGAGAATGTAGCGGCTTAAATCTTCGTCTTCCGCAAGGTCTTGTATATTATCGTTTACATATTTGGCGGTTACTTTGACGGTTTCACCTGTTTTTTCTGCTGCCGAAAAAGAGATGTCTTCCAGTAAGCGTTCTAAAATAGTATGTAGTCGTCGTGCGCCGATATTTTCGGTGCGTTCATTTACCTGCCAGGCCATTTCTGCCAGGCGCTTAACACCTTCGGCGGTAAAGATAAGTTGCACGTCTTCGGTTTCAAGCAAAGCGCTGTATTGTTCGGTTAATGAGGCATCGGGTTCGGTTAATATTCTGACAAAATCGTCTGAGCTAAGCGCTTCTAATTCTACCCGAATAGGGAAACGGCCCTGTAACTCTGGAATAAGATCTGATGGCTTGGATAAATGAAACGCGCCCGAGGCAATAAATAAAATATGGTCAGTTTTTAGCATGCCATATTTAGTACTGACCGTTGAGCCTTCTACTAAAGGTAGCAAATCACGTTGCACGCCTTCACGCGAAACATCGGCGCCGGAACCTTCCTGGCGTTTGGCTATTTTGTCCATTTCGTCGAGGAACACGATGCCGTTTTGTTCAACGCTATTAAGCGCTTGCTCTTTTATTTCTTCTTCATTTAAAAAGTTTGCGGCTTCTTCATCGGTTAATGTTTTTAAGGCTTGTTTAATGCTCATTTTACGGCTGCGTTTTTTTGCGCTGCCCATATTTTGGAACATGCCCTGTAGTTGACTAGTCATTTCTTCCATGCCGGGTGGTGCCATAATTTCTACACCAACGGAAGGTGCATTCACTTCAACATTAATTTGCTTATCGTCTAATTTACCTTCGCGTAATTTTTTACGAAATTTTTGGCGGGTGGCATTGCTGGTATCTTCTTTGGGCTCTTCTTGCGGGTCTTCGTTTTCATCGGGGCCAAAATTAAAACTGCGTGCAGGTGGGAGTAAAATATCCAGCACTCGTTCTTCGGCGGCATCTTCGGCACGATGCTGTACTTTTTTCATAGCCAGTTCACGGCTTTGTTTAATGGCGATTTCCATTAAGTCACGAATGATAGACTCGACATCGCGGCCAACATAACCCACCTCGGTAAATTTTGTTGCCTCAACTTTTAAAAAAGGGGCATCGGATAACTTTGCTAAGCGACGTGCAATTTCAGTTTTACCTACACCAGTCGGCCCAATCATTAAAATATTTTTTGGCGTGATTTCGTTACGCAATGTTTCTTCAACTCGACTACGTCGCCAGCGATTTCTTAAGGCAATGGCAACCGCACGTTTTGCTGCCGCCTGGCCAATAATATGTTTATCGAGTTCTTCAACAATTTCGCGGGGTGTCATTTGAGACATAGTTTATCCAGTGTAAATTTAAGCCAGTGAGTTTTTAAGAGGGAACTAATTTATATATCAAGTTCTTCGATAAGAATATTGTGATTAGTATAGATGCAGATGTCGCCGGCAATATTCAAGGCCTTGCGAACAATTTCTTCTGCAGGCAGTTCGGTATTTTCCAGTAAGGCTCGCGCTGCCGACTGTGCAAACGGGCCGCCAGAGCCAATCGCAATGAGGCCTTCTTCGGGTTCGATAACATCACCATTACCGCTAATAATTAGCGAAGCTTCTTCGTTCGCTACCGCAAGCAGGGCTTCGAGTCGGCGCAGTGAGCGATCCGTTCGCCAGTCCTTTGCCATTTCGACTGCGGCACGCACCAGGTGGCCGGAATGTTTTTCGAGTTTGCTTTCGAAGTATTCGAATAAGGTGAAGGCATCGGCGGTTCCGCCGGCAAAACCGGCAATGACTTTACCATGATAGAGGCGACGTAGTTTACGTGCGTTACCTTTCATGACGGTGTTGCCAAGTGTCACCTGGCCATCCGCGCCAATGACGACTTTATTGCCTCGTCGAACTGATAGGACTGTTGTTCCGCGATATTGATCCACGATTTTTGCTGCTCCAGAATAAATCTGTTAAAGAATAAGCGTATAAACCCTGCTATATCAGGGTGAAAAGGCCGTGTATTGTACACTAAAAGTGGTGAAGATCAGAATGGACGTTTGAACAGCTAAAATTATTTAGCCTGAGTTAGGGATAAGAAATTCTATACTGTTCAGTTATCAGGGGTGTGACAAAAAACGTCATTCCCGCGTGATTTTAGCGGGAATGACGTAGGCCTTGTTATCAAGAATTCTGGTTGTTTAAAACTCGAATAATTGCGTTGCGCTAAAACTTGCGCAGGTTATTTTTTAGCAAGCAGTTTATTATTGCGTTTAATTAAGCTGTTAATCAGCCCATCGACGCCAACACTGCGTAACTGGGGTGCAAAGCTGCTTTTGTAGGTTCCAATCATGCTAATGCCTTCTACAGCCACATCGTAAATTTTCCAGCCTTTACGTGTTTTATGCATATGGTAATTCACCGATACTTTTTTGTTTGAATCTGGCGGCAGAACAGTTGAATAGACGGTGATATCGCTGTCTTTCTCGGTGCCCTCACGTAAGGGTAAAAACTTGATAATGCCATGATCAACGTCATTACTGCTTATAAATTCTGCTAACGCGACCGAGTAAAATTGAATAAGCAGTTTACGGAACTCCTTAATAAAGCGAATTTTTTGTGCCCGGTCAATTTCTGGCCAGTGTTTACCGAGTACCCAGCGTGAAGCGGCGATAAAATCGAGTTGTGGGGCAATATGGCTGGTTACTAATTCATGAACAATTTGCGGGTTTTGTTTGAGTTCGTTTTTGGCATCTTTAAGTGCCTCAATAAGCTCGTAGGTGTTTGATTTTAATAAAGTATCAGGTGCAGTATCGTCATTGGCAACGGCACTGCTAATGACTAACCAAAAGGTTAAAAAAATAAGATATAAGCTATTATTTTTAATCATATTTTTCTCGGCGGCTCGACTTCTGGCACTTTTCATTTCAAGGGTAAAGAGTATGATAACGGAATAATGTGTAAGTTCGACAATACAATCGATAATTCGATATATCACTGGTAATTATAGCAAATTTAAGGATACGCATTTTGGCGAATATTGATAGTAACGCAGGTAAATACCCCAATGTCAGGATGCGCCGCATGCGCCGCGATGATTTTTCGCGACGACTAATGCGCGAATCGCAGTTGAGTTGCAACGACTTAATCTATCCGATGTTTATACTAGAAGGAACGGCGCAGCGTGAAGCGGTTGCATCGATGCCAGGTGTTGAACGTGTCAGTATCGATGAATTACTCAAAGAAGCGGCCGAGCTGGTTGAACTGGGTATACCGATGGTGGCGCTATTTCCGGTAACGCCGGATAAGGTAAAGTCTGAAGATGCGGCCGAAGCCTATAACCCAGATGGTCTGGCGCAACGAGCAGTGCGTGCCTTAAAAGAAGCCTTTCCCGAACTGGGTGTGATGACCGACGTGGCGTTGGACCCTTTTACCACTCATGGTCAGGATGGACTTATTGATAGTAGTGGTTATGTGCTTAACGACGAAACGGTTGCGGTACTTGTTAAGCAAGCTGTTTCACAAGCCGAGGCCGGTGCTGATGTGGTTGCTCCGTCCGACATGATGGATGGCCGAATTGGCCAAATCCGCCAGGCACTTGAGGATGCCGGTCAAATACATACCCGCATCATGGCCTATTCAGCAAAATACGCCTCCAGCTTTTATGGCCCCTTCCGCGACGCAGTCGGTTCAGCGGCTAATTTAGCCGGTGGCAATAAATACAGC
This sequence comes from uncultured Thioalkalispiraceae bacterium, assembly GCA_964504295.1. Taxonomy (GTDB): domain Bacteria; phylum Pseudomonadota; class Gammaproteobacteria; order UBA6429; family Thiohalophilaceae; genus SZUA-37. The sequence goes on along the minus strand of CAZDEC010000008.1, from coordinate 53,072 downwards.
TACCAAATGGATCCAGCCAATTCAGATGAGGCGCTTTGGGAAGTGGGTTTAGACTTAAACGAAGGCGCCGATATGGTTATGGTAAAACCCGGCATGCCCTATCTGGATATTGTACATCGCGTTAAACAGCAATATGGCGCACCGACGTTTGTTTATCAGGTCAGCGGTGAATACGCCATGCTAATGGCCGCCGCCCAAAATGGCTGGCTAGACGAAAAAGCTGTGGTAATGGAATCCCTGCTCGCCTTTAAACGCGCCGGAGCGGACGGGGTATTAACCTACTTTGCTAAGCGTGTGGCAGCCTGGTTGAAAGAAGCTTAAAACATCACTGCTGCCCCGTTAACTTTAAACCCCTGCACTGAATATAAAGAACCTGGTCGTTGCGAGCGATAGCGCGGCAATCTTGTTTATATGGGGTATATTCCAGCAAGATTGCCGCGCTATCGCTCGCAACGACAAACTCACATCCATTTCATGTCCAGAAAGTTAATGTTTGCTTTTGCTGCTTAAATATATCTCATAAAACATATTGTTCATAAGTTAGCGGGACAGCAGTGTTAAAACATAATTAACCACGAAGACACTAAGTAAACCTTTGTAGCTTGTTTCGCAACCACTACAATAACTTACATGCAGAGTCGGATTTTTACTATTATTATTTATTACGTTTGATTGAGCTTTGTTCGTGTTCTTCTTGGTTAAAAAATTCTTTCAAAAGCCACTACCATAGCCTCCCAAAAGATCAAAGCATTTTAAATGCAAATCCCCTCACAAAACCTGTTGTACTTGCATATAAAGTGGTTATACTGCGCAAAAATACCTGTCATAAAAATGTAACAAATGATGCAGCTGAAGTCGGCTGTTTAATTAATATTAACTGAATAGATAATATTATTAATGTGAGGAAATCATTTATGTCGCCAGTCGATATTTCTAATCTTTTTGGTAGTTCACCTGTCTCCCCTCTTCAAGCTCATATGGCAAAAGTGCAAGCCTGTATAGAAGCGCTCGAACCGTTTGTTTCAGCCGCATTAGAAGGTAAGTGGAGTAAGGCTGAAAAAGCACAGGTTAAGATTGCCAAACTTGAAAACGAAGCAGATGATCTTAAAAAAGCCCTACGCTTAAATTTACCAACTGGTTTATTTATGCCGGTATCGCGACGCGATGTGCTGGAAGTGTTAACCATGCAAGATCGTATTGCAAATAAAAGCAAAGATATTGCCGGTTTAATGCTGGGGCGAAAAATCGAATTTCCTGAAGGGATGAGTAAAAAATTAACCGAGTTTGTAAAGCGCTGTATTGATGCTTCTGCGCAAGCTCAAATCGCTATTAATGAATTAGACGAACTCGTTGCCACCGGTTTTAGGGGCAATGAAATTAAACTGGTTTCTTCAATGATTAAAAAACTCAATAAAATTGAACATGACACGGATAAAATACAGGTCAAAATAAGAGCCATGTTATTTAAGCAGGAAAAAGATTTACCACCAATTGACGTGATGTTTATGTATAAGGTTATCGACTGGATAGGCGACCTGGCTGATATTGCGCAACGTGTTGGTAGTCGACTGGAATTAATGTTAGCTAAATAACAAGAAAATTAAATGCTTGAATAAGCAATAACGAACTAATGGGAGATTCGTTGTGGAATTTGGAACAACTTTTATAGTTTTAGCCTGTGTTTTTGGTTTATTTATGGCATGGGGTGTGGGTGCAAACGATGTGGCCAATGCAATGGCAACCTCGGTGGGGTCAAAGGCTTTAACCATTAAACAGGCGATTATTATCGCTGCAATTTTTGAATTTTTAGGTGCTTATCTGGCCGGTGGTGAAGTTACCGCCACCATACGTAAGGGCATGATGGATGCGAATTTATTTGCTGATAGCCCCGAGTTATTGGTTTATGGCATGTTGTCGTCTTTATTGGCGGCAGGTATCTGGTTACTCGTCGCCACGCGTGCCGGTTGGCCGGTATCAACAACCCATTCCATTGTTGGTGCCATTGTTGGTTTTGCTTCGGTGGGCATTGGTATCGATGCAGTTAACTGGGCTAAAGTTGGTACTATCGCGATGAGCTGGATAGTGTCACCGCTGTTAGCAGGAGTAGTCGCTTATGCGCTTTTCCGTAGTGTACAGCGGCTTATTTTTGATGCCGAAAAACCCTTTCAGGCATCAAAAAAATACGTCCCATATTATATATTCCTGGTAGGTTTTGTTGTTTCTCTCGTGACACTCTTCAAAGGCTTAAAACATGTTGGTCTGGAGTTATCAACATTAGAAGCTTATGTCGTGGCGGTTGGCGGTGGCGTAATTGCGATGTTTGTTGGTAAGTACTTTATTGGGAAATTAAAATTTGACCCCAGTGCTGATAGCGATTATCACTTTACCAATGTCGAGAAAGTCTTCGGTGTATTGATGATGTTTACCGCATCGGCAATGGCCTTCGCGCACGGTTCGAATGATGTGGCCAATGCCGTAGGCCCGTTGGCGGCGGTTGTCAGTATTGTTGAAAGTGGCGGTCAGGTGGGGCAGAACTCAGCGATGGCAACCTGGATTTTGCTACTCGGTGGCGTAGGTATTGTCGCGGGATTGATGATGTACGGTAAAAAAGTGATTGCCACGGTGGGTTCAAATATTACTGAATTAACCCCTAGCCGTGGTTTTGCAGCGACCCTTGCTGCGGCAACAACCGTCGTTATTGCATCAGGTACCGGTTTGCCAATATCCACCACTCATACTCTTGTGGGTGCTGTGCTGGGTGTCGGTATGGCGCGTGGTATCGCAGCCTTAAATATGAATGTTGTGCGTACCATTTTTATGTCATGGATTATTACCTTACCGGCTGGCGCAATTTTATCTATAATGATTTTCTTTATGCTTAAAGGCATATTTTCATAAGATACAAGTGCCAGTTTATATTGGCATGAGGCCAGCTTGGTATAGCTATGATAGACATTTTCGATTTTGAACCACGCGTAGACGAATATGCAGTGATGGGTAACCCCATTAAACACAGCAAGAGCCCGCAAATCCATTCTTTATTTGCAACGCAAACCAAACAGTCTTTAAATTATTCTGCTATTCAGGTTGATACTGGCGGCTTTAAACAGGCGGTTGGTAACTTTGTTGCGCATAAGGGCAAAGGTTTAAATATTACCGTTCCTTTTAAAGAAGAAGCCTGGGCGTTAGTGGATGAACGCAGTACACGCGCAGAACGTGCCGGCGCAATTAACACGATAAAAATATTCGAAGGCAAATTACTTGGCGAAAATACCGATGGTGTTGGCCTGGTAAACGACCTTAAAAATAATTTTAAGGTTAGTTTAAAAAATAAACGTATATTATTAATGGGCGCGGGCGGTGCATCGCGTGGTGTGCTTGCCCCCTTGTTAAGTGATGCGCCAGACGAAATTGTTATCGTAAACCGTACGGTGGGTAAAGCCACGGCGTTAGCGGAACACTTTAAAGATTTAGGTAATGTTCATGGCTGCGGTTATGATGACCTAGCTAATAATATTTCAGGCAATGGCATTTTAAGAAAACAGCGCTTTGATATTATTATTAATGCCACTGCGGCTAGCTTGCTTGGGGAGTTGCCGCCCTTACCTGATGCGCTGGTTGTTAAAAGCGGTTGCTGCTACGACATGATGTATGGCCAGCAAACCCCGTTTATGATCTGGGCGCAAGCACAGGGAGCAAGTATTGTTGCCGATGGCCTGGGTATGCTGGTTGAACAAGCTGCGGAGTCGTTTTATATCTGGCGTGGCGTTCGCCCTGCTACGAAGCCGGTGCTGGATGCTTTGAGGAAAAATTTATAGAGGCTGTTTATATTGACAGCATCTTGTTTTAGTTAGCCTGAGTTAGGGTAATACAGCCGCAATATCTTTTGCTGCAAGACGAATCATGCGTTCAAAAGTAACCGGTTCTTCGGCACTTGTATCATGCGCATAAGTTATTTCCTGCGCCGCTTCCCAAACGATAATGCCTTTTTCGCTATCCCAAATTTGTACAAATAAGCGTAAATTGGCTTTTTCTGTATCAAACATAGCGAAGCCCAAAAGTCCCAAACGGCCTTGTGCTTCAGATTTAAAATGGCTTAATTTAAGCTGGCAAATATAGCGATTATCCATAACCTGGCCTATTTTTCTTAATGTGTTTTTGTTGAAGATACCAGTAACGTTATAACCTTCGTACATGCGGGCATAGCTTTCCGTTAAGTCGGCTCTGTTAATAGCACCGAGCGCCTTCGACAAATCGGAGATTACTAATTCTGGGCGGAGTGTTTTTAGTGCATGGCTAAAGGTTAAGGCAAGATATTGTCTATCTTCCTCCATGCCCGTGATGGTTGTGGGTGTGATAAAGGTTAAACCATATTTCTTAAGGTCATTCTTCTTTAGTAAATGAACATTATGTTCGATACTTGTTTTTATTTGAGTTGAACAGCCAAAAATAGAAAAGACGGCTACAAGCAAAAAAATAAGTTTAAAAAATCGCATTGTTACTTCCTTTAACTACGGTAAAACGGAATACTCCGAGTTGTTGTGCTTGAGAATGGTTGGTTGTTAGTGTTGAAAAAATTAAAAATCCGCAAGCATTGTTTTTGCTGGCTGCAGGTATCTGTTTTTTTACCTGCATCAAGCTCAATAATAGTCCAAGTTTGAGCATTTTTTAATTTTATTCTGCTGCATGACCCTAATATCCCTACCTTGTTTTCCCTTAGCGGCAAAAGGGGAAAAGACTTTAGAAAAAAGGCATTTTCTTTGCCATTTTTTTTTAAATTTATTGATTTAGGGGCATGGGTGTAAAACATAGACGTAGTGGGGGTTGAGGTGGTTATTAGTACAGCATTATTAGCTATTTCTAATAAAGCAAAGGCTATTTTTTTAAAATAATTTTAATCTTTGGAATTTATTTTTCTGCCACACGAATACAGTGGCGGCCTTCTTCTTTGGCAACATAAAGCGCTTTGTCTGCACTATCTATTATTTCGCTTGAAGATTGACAATGAACATAATCGGCAATGCCGCAACTAAAAGAAACATTAAATTTATGGTTAAAGTGAACAAAGTCAATTTTAGAGAAGCTATCGAGAATTTTTTGCATGACTGGTGCCGCCTGGCTGGCATCAATGCCGGGTAAAATGGCAACAAACTCTTCGCCACCATACCGACCGACGCTATCTGTTACGCGCAGGTTTTGTTTTAAAAAACGAGACAGGCTTTTAATTACCACATCACCCATATGGTGGCCGTAAGAGTCGTTAACATTTTTGAAAAAGTCGATATCAATCATCGCATAACTGACATTGTTTGCTTCACGTTTGGCGCGAGCAATTTCAGTGTCGAGTACCGATAAAATACTGGTATGATTAAGTAAACCCGTTAAACTGTCGTTATGCATATAGGAGCTTAGCAGGCGATAGCGAACAACTTTATTTTGTACAACCGCAATAAGTTGCTCGATATTAATAGGTTTTGTTAAAAATTCATCCGCCCCTATTTTCAGTGTTTCAAGTTGCTTTAAAACATCAGTTTCAGCCGATAAAAATATAATCGGAATGCCAATATAGCTTTCCTGTTGTCGGATAACAGCGGCAAGTTCCAGTCCGTTACAATCTGGCATATGCAGATCGAGTAAAATCAGCTCGGGCTTAAACTCAATAACGGCATCCAGCACTTCAAAAGGGTTGGTAATTATTTTTGTTTCAATATTTTTGCTTTGTAAAGACAGGGCATAGAATTGAGATGTGGAAATAGAATCATCAACTATAAGTACCCTTGCTGGAATAGAGAGTTTGTAATCTGTGACATGGTCCAGGGTGTCTATTATGTTCGATGCGTCGACGGGTTTTGTAAAATAATAATCAACACCAATACGTACTGCAGCAAGTCGTTCTTTAAAATTGCCGTTATCTGCAAGGTGGATAAGAGTAAATTGATAGTTGTTTTTTAATTCTGCAAGCAAGTCTTTAGTATCGGCTTTGGCCATGGTTGAGTCGATAATAAGGGCAGCAGGAATATTTGTGTTAAAGGCTTCTTTTAAATCGTCAAGTTGCGAAAAGTGGCGTACTTTGTAGTTGTAGGTTTCAAGCTTGCTTGTTAATTCTGCAAGCACCATGCTGTTTTTTTCCTGAATATAAATAAGATGTATTTCATCTTCTGATTGAGCTTTTAACTTTTGCCGACGTAATGTATTTTTTGTGTTGTCGTTTTTTTTTGCGGTTGCCTGGCTAAGTAATTTTTCAACGGTTAGCGCTAGTTTATTACGTGTTCCATCATTCAGGATTATGCGGGTAGTTTCGTCAGGGTTGTCTCGCAAGTTAACCAGGGTTGTTTCAATGGTACGTGCATATTCAGATACCTTTTTAAAACCAAATGAGGTGCCTGAGCCTGCGAGTTTATGGCAGTAAAAAATTAGCTCATCAAAATCTTGTTGTTGATTTGTTGCACATAGCTGTTGCCAAAGAGCATTAATTTGTTCAAGTTTTTCTGGTAGCCTTGCGGCAAAATCGTCGCTTAAAGCCTGTAATTTTTCCTGAATGGTTAGTGCATTGGCCATAGCAATATCAGTTTATATTTAATTGATAAGCGCGTATGTCAGGTAATGACATCACAGTAAAAAAAGGGTTTTAAATTCATACCCACACTATCGGCCAGTTTTCTAAAGAGTTTAGTCAAATGATACGGCGAGTTTGATATACTCGCGCACATGGACGTATCAAAAACATTAGACCCCCTTAATTCTGCGCAACGCGCAGCCGTTTGTCATTCCAATGGCCATGCGCTGGTACTTGCCGGTGCCGGTAGCGGCAAAACACGGGTACTGGTGCATCGCATTGCATGGTTGATTCAAGCCGAAAATGTGTCTCTTTACAGTATCTTAGCAGTTACCTTTACCAATAAGGCCTCTGCCGAAATGCGTGGCCGAATCGAAACCTTGCTCGGCATACCGGCTAGCGGTATGTGGGTGGGTACTTTTCACGGTATCGCCCATCGGCTGCTTCGCGCCCATTGGGACGAAGCTGAACTACCGAAAAATTTCCAGATTTTAGACAGCGATGATCAGCAGCGCACCTTAAAGCGTCTTATTCGTGAAATGGGTTTAGACGATTCACAATGGCCAGCCAAAGAAGCGCAATGGTATATCAATGCGCGCAAAGACGAAGGTCTGCGTGCCGGTCAAATTGTGCTGCACTCCGGCCAAAAAAACGATGTGCATCTACAGCAGATGATAGAAATTTACCGTCAGTACGAAGCACTTTGCCAGCAAGCCGGGATGATCGATTTTGCCGAAATGTTACTGCGCGCCAAAGATCTGTGGCAAAAGCGCCCCGATATTTTGCAGCACTACCGCTTACGCTTTCAAAATATTCTGGTCGACGAGTTTCAGGACACCAATGGCATTCAATACGAATGGATTAAATTACTCGCCGGTGAAACCGGCCGGGTGTTTGCCGTGGGCGACGACGACCAGTCTATTTATGGCTGGCGCGGCGCAAAAATAGAAAACATCCACCAATACGGCCGAGACTTTAAACCCTTTGAAACCTATCGGCTGGAGCAAAATTACCGTTCTACCGGTAACATTCTAAAAGCCGCCAATGGTCTTATTGCCAATAACACCGATCGGCTTGGCAAAGAGCTCTGGACCGAAGATGCCGACGGCGATCTAATACAGGTTTATTCCGCCTTTAACGAAATCGACGAAGCCAACTATATTGTCGATAGTATTCAGGCACGGGTTAACGAAGGTGACAACCGCAGCGAGTGTGCCATTTTATATCGCTCCAATGCGCAGTCGCGGGTGTTAGAAGAATCGTTGCTCACCACCGGCATGCCCTACCGTGTTTATGGTGGCCTGCGCTTTTTTGACCGCCAGGAAATTCGAGACGTACTTGCCTACCTGCGCCTAATGACCAACCGTAGCGATGCGCCCTCTTTCGAACGTATTATCAACACGCCTACCCGTGGCATCGGCAATAAAACATTAGAAGTGGTGCGCACTACAGCACGCGAACAAAATTGCACCTTATGGGAAGCGGTGCAAAGCGTTATCGAAAATAAAACCTTAACCATGCGTGCCATTGGCGCGTTGCAAGTGTTTGTGGATTTAATCAACGAACACGCAGAAATTATCGCCGAGTTATCTTTAAACGAAAAAATAGAACACGTCGTACACCACTCCGGTTTAGAAGCCTACTACGAAAAAGAAAAAGGCGAACGCGGTCGAGCAAGAATAGAAAACATGCAGGAACTGGTGCAAGCCGGAGTTAACTTTGAAGCCGAAGACTGGCAAACCGAAGACCAAAACATGGACGAGCTATCAGCCTTTTTATCGCATGCTGCTTTAGAAGCAGGCGAAGGCCAGGCCGACGAATGGGACGACTGTGTACAACTGATGACCCTGCATTCAGCCAAAGGCCTAGAATTTAAACACGTCTTTATCTGTGGTGTAGAAGAAGGTTTGTTCCCACATAAACTTTCCTCCGAAGACCCCGAACGGCTCGAAGAAGAACGTCGGCTTTGTTATGTCGGCATGACCCGTGCAATGCAAAACCTAACCCTAAGCTACGCCGAAAAACGACGTATCTACGGTGAAAACAGCTACCCCAAACCCTCACGCTTTTTAAAAGAAGCCCCGCAAGAATGCCTACACCAGGTGCGCGTTACCCGTCTTGTAAAAGAGGCCAGCAGTTTTGAACGCACAACCTCACGCTATACCGAAGCGCCCGAAGACAACAACGGCCTAAAAATAAACCTCGGCCAACGCGTGCGGCACCCAAGCTTCGGCGAAGGCATGGTGATGAACTACGAAGGCGAAGGCCGCCAGGCACGAGTGCAAATTAATTTTGAAGAAGTGGGCAGTAAGTGGTTGGTAATGGAATATGCTAATTTGAGCTTGGTTTAAGTTGTTTTTAAGGGGGGGGGGCTACTTAAGATAAAAAGTACTCATGCCCTAGCCTGGAATTAGGTCAGTTGGTTCACTGCAAAAAATTTAATTTAAAACAATGGCCTCAGGCTCTTCTATTGCATCGTCTGTATTGAAATGCATGGATGTGTGAATGTTGGCCGTTGGTATGCCAAGATAATTGCCTTGCGCAAAATCGACACCGTAAGTTTTAAGTAGTTGCAGGGTTTGATCGTTTTCAACAAATTCGGCAATGGTTTTTTTACCGAGCGCATGGGCTATTTGATTCATTGATTGCACCATGGCCTGATCAACCGGTGTTTCGGCTAAATTTTTAACAAAGGAGCCATCGATTTTGAGTTTGTCGACCGGGAGTTTTTTAAGGTAATTAAAGGAACAAAAGCCGGAGCCAAAGTCGTCGAGTGCAAATTCACAGCCCATATCTTTTAGGCGGGTTATAAACTTGCTGGCATCACGCAGGTTGGCAATGGCGGCGGTTTCGGTTATTTCAAAAGTGAGTTGTGAGGGTGAAAGGCTAGAGTCATTCAGCAGGCCTCGAATAAGTGGCAGCAGTTCTTTGTCTTCAAAAGCGCGGCCGGATAAATTAATTGCAAAGCGCAAATCTTTTTTATGTTTCTGGCTTAGCTCGTCGAGGTGGGTAATGGCGCGGGTAATTGCCCAGCGATCAACATTGTGTACTAAACCGAAGCGTTCGGCGGCGGGCATAAAGCCACCTGGGAGAATGACTTCGCCGTTGTCGCGTTGCATGCGTAGTAATACTTCGTAGTCATTTACGTGGCCGTTGGCGACAGAAATAATGGGTTGGAAAACCAGAGAGAATCGGTCATTTTCAAAGGCGTCGCGTACTCGGCTTGCCCAACCCATATCATTGGCTAAGCCATCTTGTTCGTTGCTACCGGGTTCGGCAATGTGTACCCGGTTACGGCCATTAGCCTTGGCAATGTTGCAGGCAATATCAGCTTGCGAAAGAACGTCGTCGGCTGAGTTGCTCTGGTTGGTAATACAGGCAATACCTAAGCTAATGGTGACGTTAAATGCTTTGCCGCTGTCTACAAACTGGTAGTGCTCAAATAATTTACGAATACCTTCGGCAACCGTGCAAGCTTCGTCACGGTCGAGGTTATAAAGTAAGACGGTAAATTCGTCGCCACCAAAACGGGCAAGTAAGTCGCCTTCGCGAAGATGGCTGCGTAAAAGGTTGGTGGTTTCTAGTAATAGTTTATCACCTGCGCCGTGGCCGACGGTGTCGTTAACATATTTAAACTGATCTAAGTCCATATAAAAAACGGCACAGTCTGCCGCCGAGCGTGCAACGCGTGAGACCACGCGTTCAAGTTCCTGTTGAAAATATTTGCGATTGTAGATGCCGGTTAAAGAGTCGTGTTGCGCCTGATACGTTAATTCATTTTCGTAAGCTTTTTTCGAGGTAATATCGCGCGCAGTGCCGGTAATATAGGCCACGCTACCATCCGGGTTTAGCATTGGTTTTGCATTAAAGCTGATATGTTTGTGATTGCCATCTTTATCGACATGCACGGTTTCATAACCCACTAGCTCCTTGCCGGAAAGAATGGTTTGAATGGCAGACAGATCACGTTCTCGTGATTCAGGTAGCTGGTAATCAGAGTAAGGCTTAAACAACATTTCTTCGGCTTCGTAGCCGTATATATTAGAAACAGCTTTGTTAAGGTAAGTCCAACGTCCTTTGTTGTCCATGCTCCAAACTAGGTCATGTGCCGTTTCTACTAAATCACGATAACGTGCTTCGGCTTGAATTAACATTTTCTCAGTTGCTTTGCGTTCCGATATATCAGAAAGCATGCAGTTAAAATAAATTTTCTTATCCATAACCATTTGTGTCATGCGCAATGACATTGTCAGCATATGGCCGTTGCGGTGTTGCGCTTCAATTTCGTGTTCACCCTGGGTGTAAGTTTGTATGTTCCTGCTAAAAGAAGGAACCAGCCAGGTAAAATCCTTTGCACGTAGTTCATCAATCGTAAAACCAAATAACTGTTCTGCTGCCGGGTTAACGGACTCGATTTTAGAATGTCGGTTTAAAATAATGATGCCTTCAGCGGCATGCTCAACAATGGCATGCACATGGGCTTCTTGATCGCCGAGACGTTTAAAAAGTTTGCCAAGCATTTGCACTAACAAGCCCATTTCATCTGTTGAGCGAGGGGTTAAGCGTTCAGCCAGTCGTTCGTGGTTGGTGGCACCGTGGTGCGATGAAGTAATATGCTTGACGGGTGCCAGCGCCTGATTAAAGCCGTATAAAAAAAGCGATGTAGTGAGGAAGGCCGCGAGACCTAAGAAACCCCAGGTCACCATAATTTCAACAGGTAAAAAGCCGGTTTTCCACCAATAGTATTTTAAAAAGATAGTTGTCATTAGCAGGGGGATAAAACCGCCAATCAGCATTATTTTAGTACGCATGCTGACATTAACGTATGACAAGCCGGTATAGCGACTGACGGTTCCGAGTAAGTTAAGCGAATGAAAATAGCCTGGCATGGCAACCGTCACCGCAATTACCAGATTTAGCAGCATAAACTGTAATAAAGCACCATAAGAGTTAGGTGATGTGGGTGTTCCAATAAACCAGTAATGTATGGTGGGTACGAATAAAACGTAACTGAGAAAGAACGACCAGTAAGTGGTTGAAAATGAATGCAGGTGAGCGCTTAGGTCACCTGGTAATGGTGCTGAGGTAAACTCGTTTTGCGGTTGATTTTTCAGCCAGGCAAAAGCCGGATTGAGAAAATTATAACTAAAGAAAAACACCCAGACGGTTAATAGCAGGCAAATACCTGCCAGCACCAGGCCAAAGGGTGTCAGAAAAAAACTGATGTTCGTCGGCATCTTGAATATAGACGCCACACTGTAAGCAACAATAGGCGTTAGAATGAAACTAAGTGTAACCGTCAGAGCAAGCTGTTTTTTTAAGCGTAATAAAGACTGTACCATTGCGTTTAATGTATGGTTCGCGTTGTTATTTATTGGTTAAAAGCACCCTAAAATAGATGCGTTATTGTTATTTATTCGTAAGAATGGGCTTAAGTGTGGCAGAAAAATTTTTGCTTTCCAGTAAATAGGGCAAAATATTTTTTTAAATTTTGTTTTTTTGATCTGTATTTTAGAGAACAATTGATTGATTAGTTATGTCGTTAACATATAATCGTGCAAGCTATTGATTGTAAATAACTATAAAAAAATAATAGGCAATCGGCCATTTTTTTTGGCATTTTATTGATAGTTGGCATGCTGTTTTTACAACAAAAAATGAAACACCTGAATTCATACAAATAGTGTTAAGGAATAAAAATGAAACGTCGTGACTTTATAAAATCATCGGGGCTTGGTGCAACAGCGGTTGCAGCAGGTGGCCTGTTAGCCGCTCCTACCCGTGCGGGCATCAATACTGGCGCAAAACTGAAATGGAAAATGGTTACCACCTGGCCAAAAAATTTCCCTGGTCTGGGGACAGGTGCCAATAATTTGGCAAAGCTAATTACCGAGATGAGCGGTGGTCGTTTAACGGTTAAGGTTTATGGTGCAAAAGAACTGGTACCGGCTTTTGAAGTCTTTGATGCGGTATCGGGTGGTGCCGCCGAAATGGGGCATGGTGCGGCCTATTACTGGAAAGGTAAAAATGAAGCCTTTCAATTTTTTACCACGGTGCCGTTTGGTTTAACCGCTCAGGAAATGAACGGTTGGTTATTTTACGGTGGTGGCATGCAGCTCTGGGAAAAAGCCTATGCTGATTTTAATCTCCTGCCTTTAGCTTGTGGTAATACTGGTGTGCAAATGGGGGGCTGGTTTAATAAGCAAATAAATAGCATACAAGATTTAAAAGGTTTAAAAATGCGTATTCCTGGCCTAGGTGGTGAAGTGCTTAAACGCGCTGGTGGTACACCGGTAAATTTACCCGGCGGTGAATTATTTACCGCATTAAAGTCTGGCAATATAGATGCAACCGAATGGGTGGGGCCATATAACGACCTTGCATTCGGTTTGTACAAGGCAGCAAAATATTATTACTACCCTGGTTGGCATGAGCCAGGTCCAACATTAGAAGCCCTTGTTAATAAAAAAGCTTTTGATGCCCTGCCCAAAGATTTACAAAGCATTGTGCGCAACGCCGCACTGGTGGTTAATAATGATATGTTGGCAGAATATACCGCACGCAATAATGCCGCGCTTAATACCCTGGTGAATAAGCATAAAGTAGACGTGCGCAAGTACCCTGATGATGTTCTTAAAAAACTCAGTGATTTATCCGACAGTGTGGTGGCTGAAATTGCCAATAAAGATAAAATGAGTAAAGCAATTTATAACTCGTACAAAAAATTCAGAGATAATGTGGTGGCCTATCATAAGATTTCTGAACAGGCTTATTTGAAAGCGCGTGAGTTGTAAAAAGCTTTTTTAACCACGAAGAAAACAATTTATTATTCTTTTTTTGTGTTCTTCGTGGTTAATAAAAAAATAAACTCAAGCCGTTTTTAACTTCAAAGAAACAGAATTAATACAATACCTCAACCCTGTTGGCTCGGGTCCATCGGGAAAAACATGCCCTAGGTGGCTGTCGCAATTGCTGCAATGCACTTCCACGCGTTTCATAAAAAATTTAGTATCTTCAGTTTCACCAATCGCGGCTTCATTGGCGGCTTGATAAAAGCTGGGCCAGCCGGTGCCGGAATCAAATTTTGTATCGGATTTAAATAAGGCTTCGCCACAGCAGGTGCAAACGTAAGTGCCAGTTGCTTTGTTATCAGAATATTCGCCTGAAAATGCCGATTCGGTGCCGTGTTGTCGGCAAACTTTATATTCTTCGTCGTTAAGTTGCTCACGCCATTGCTGATCGGTTTTAAGTATTTTTGACATCTTTATTCATTAACATATAAATAAATTGTTTTGATATCGGACATATGTATTTTGTAATTTAACTTTCCGGTTTTGCGTTCCAGTTCAATAATGACGCTATAACTGTCATCGTCAAAGTCTTTTATTATGCCACGGTGTTTTATATTTTTAACTGTTTCAATAATAACTTTAGATTTTATATAATTTTTAATTTCTGACTTTTTAATAGTGGGCAAGACTTTTTGTTGCTTGGGTTGCGTTTCAACTTCAATGGCGTTGCGTTTATTGAGCCTTTCTTCGAGTTTTCTTAAGGCCTCTTCTCGTTTGCGTATGGCTTCAAGTTTGGCGAGATCTTTCTCGTAATCGTGGTTAATGGTTTTGTTATAAAAATCCGGATCTTTTAGCAGGTTTTCTTCTACCTGGGTAATAATGGTTTTTGCTGTTCGTACCACCAGTTTTTCCTGTTCGGATAGTGATGAGCTATCTTGAATTTTTTCAATAATGGCGCGCATCCGCAGTGCCGCATCTTCTTCGCTTATTTTCCCATGTTGTACCTGGGTAATTAAAAGCTCAAGGTTGTTCTCGCTGTCGGCGGTAAGAGTGTTAATGCTAATCAGTACGCTGAGTAGGGAGGATATAAAATAGGTTAAAAAAGCTTTATGTGCTTCATCCCAATTTTTTCGTACAAAGATTATGGCTGGAATATAGACGGCCAGGGTGATGAGAGAAATAGATGTGATACTGTTGGGCTGTATAAACAAGATAGCCAGCAACAAAATGGTCAGAGTACTAACTAAAAGCCCAAAGCCCCAAGGGAGGCTTTTTTTGAAGCCGACAATTAATAGCCAGATAAACCCAGCCAGTACAATGGGTGCAAGAAAAAGGCTGATCATTTCCATTCTATTTTTCCGGGTACATAGAGTCTATTTATCTAAACGCTGCTTTAGTATGAATGTTTTGTGACTATTTTATGGATGCTTGATTTTAAAGTCAAAAATTCGCTTAATCTCGATAGTTTTACTGACCATACACGAATTTTGGTAGCCATGTGGCTAATTGCGGCCAAATGGCTAATAAGCTCAGACCAATAAGCTGAATAAGGATAAAAGGCGCGACCCCCTTGTATATCTGGCTTGTTGAAATGGACGCAGGTGCGACACCGCGTAGATAGAATAAGGCAAAGCCAAATGGCGGTGTTAAAAAGGAGGTTTGCAGGTTGATGGCTATCATAATGCCAAGCCAGATCGGACTAATATCCATTGCCAGTAAAATCGGCGCAACAATGGGCACCACGACAAAGGTAATTTCGATAAAGTCGAGAATAAAGCCGAGTAAAAACATCACTAGCATCACAATAAAAATGGCGCCAAAGGTGCCGCCGGGCAAGTCGGTGAGCAGTTCGCGTACTACTTCGTCGCCACCAAAACCACGGAACACCAGCGAAAACAACGATGCACCTATAAAGATAATAAATACCATGCTGGTAATGCGTGTGGTGTTTAACATTACCTCTTTTAGCATGGCTAGATTAAATTGCCGTTGCGTGATGGCTAGAATAATCGAACCGACTGCACCAACGGATGCGGCTTCGGTTGGGGTTGCCGCGCCAATAAGAATCGAGCCGAGCACCGCAATAATAAGGGCAATGGGCGGGATCATCACTTTGACGACCTGTTTGAGTAAGAGGCCTAAATTTTGCTCGCGCTCGCTGGCTGGAATAGCTGGTACAGCCTCGGGCTTTATAAAAGTTAACACTATTATATATAGCGCATATAAACCGACCAGAAGAATGCCGGGAATTAATGCGCCAATAAATAAGTCACCCACCGAAACGGTTTCGGGTGAAAAAATTCCCATGTCGAGTTGTGCCTGCTGGTAAGCGGTTGAAAGCACGTCACCGAGCAGAACCAGAATAATCGATGGTGGGATGATTTGCCCCAGCGTGCCCGAGGCGCAAATTAAGCCCGTTGCAACTTGTGGGTCGTAGCCACGTTTAAGCATGGTGGGCAAGGAAAGCAGGCCCATGGTTACCACGGTTGCACCGACAATGCCGGTACTGGCGGCGAGGAGCATGCCAACAATAATCACCGAAAAGCCCAGCCCGCCACGTAGCGAACCGAACAGTTTGGCCATGGTATCGAGTAACTGGTCGGCAACTTTTGAGCGCTCCAGCATGCAGCCCATAAAAACAAACAGTGGTACGGCAATTAAAGTGTCGTTGGTCATAATGCCGTAAAGACGGCTGGGTAGATTAATTAAAAAGCTACTATCAAAGGTGTCGGTGGCAATGCCAGCCAACGCAAACAGTAAAGCGGTTCCACCTAGGGTGAATGCAACCGGGTAGCCGCTTAACAATACAATGCAGACCACGGCGAACATGATAAGAGGTATCCATTCCATCAGTCGTCCACCATCTTTGTTTGTTTGCTAGCGTCGAGGTTGGCATGGCTGGATAAGAGTGTTTGCAAGCTGCTTAAAATTAACGCGCTGCCCTGTAGTAGCATTAACAGCGGCATTGCAAACAGGCTGGCTTTTAAAATATAAACAAAGGCCAGGCCGCCGGCTTCTCGGGATGCTTCATGAATGCGCCAGGCGGTAAGGACATAGTCAAAACTGGCCCAGGCAATAAAAATAAACATCGGGAACAGCAGTAATAAGGTGCCGAGTAAATTAACCCAGGCTTTTTGCTTAGGCGTAAACTGGCCATAAAAGATATCAACGCGTACATGGCCTTCGTGCTTCAGGGTATAACCGGCGGCTAGCATAAAAATCCAAGCATACATATAGACCACAGATTCCTGCATCCAGATCCAGCCAAGGTCAAAGCCATAACGCAGCACCACAACTGCAAAGGTCACCACCACAACAGCGAGGCTTAGCCAGCTAATGGCTTTGCCCACTTGTTCGTTAATGGCCTCAAGTGGCGAGATAAAGCTGCTTAAATTCATGAAAGTGACCGCTTACTACAGGCTAGCGCTATAATTTAAAAGACGCATCATAAAGGCTTTTACAGGGCGTCTCAACGAAAGTTATTCACAGTGGTTTAGAATCAACACGTTAGCGTCAAATTAGTGCCATAAAAACGAAAAGCGCTATAAAAATAATATAACTCATTGTATTTATTGCCATTTATGGCTTGCGTTTTTATGACGCTGTTGGCCGGGTCTGTGTAACTTTTGGCACTGTGTAACAATAGCGATTTTAATCCACAAAGTTATCCACAGGCTAGTGCTTAACCAAACTGGACGCTTAGCCCTGAATTAGCGCCCTGTTTGTACGCCGATCTCGTAATATATTCTCAAAGATGCCAGGATCTTTAATATGGGTCATTTCGCCTTCACGTGGGAAATGTTTGTCGTGCAGGCGAGACAGCCAGAAGCGTAGCGCGGCAGCGCGTAGCATCAGTGACCAGTCGGCTTTTTCGGCATCGTTAAGTGGGCGTTCTTTCTGGTAGGCGTTTAAAAAATGCTCACAGTGCTCGGTGTTTAAACTGCCATCTTGATTGCTGCACCAGTCGTTGACGGTGACGGCAATGTCATACAACAGGACATCGGTGCAGGCATAGTAAAAGTCGATAATGCCGGTTAATGTATTGCCATCAAATAAGGCATTGTCACGGAATAAATCGGCGTGAATGGTGCCGCGCGTCAGGTTGTCGCTTTTGTGTTTCGTTTGAAAGGCAAGTTCATCTTCCAGCAGCAGCTTTTGTTCGTTACTTAAAAGGGGTAAGAGTTTATTGCCTGTAACTTGCCACCAGTGGGGGCCGCGGCGATTGTTGCGTGTCCCGCTAAAATCGCGGGTGACAACATGGGCATGCCCTAAGGCTTGCCCCAGTGCAGCGCATTGTTGGGCATTGGGCTGCATTTCACTTTTGCCAGTTAAGCGCTGCACCAGCGCGGCTGGTTTATCGCAAAGTGTTTTGAGGTAGTGCTTGTTCTTATCAGCGATAGGATGGGCACTGGGTACCTGATGCTCATTTAAGTGTGCCATTAAGTCGAGAAAAAAAGGCAGTTCATCCGCAGTCAGGGCTTCAAACAAAGTAAGTACATACTTACCTTGTGTTGTTTCAACAAAGTAATTGGTATTTTCAATACCGTCGCTAATGCCGGTTAAGCTGATTAACGAACCAATGCTGTAATCCTTTAAAAATTGACTGAGAGCTTGCTCGCTAACGGTGGTGTAAACAGACATCTGGCGTGTTTCCCGAGCGTTTTCAAAATTAAAGTGCGCATTGTACCTGAGATGGCCAAAAACATGGAATTTTGTTGCTGGAAACGAAGAGTAAGAGCAAATTAAATAAGCTGGCTTCAAGATAAGAATTCTGCATTGAGCTTTTACCAGAATTGCCTGGCAATAGCGTTATTCCCGCGTGAGTGAGGTAAGTTTTGTTATCGTGAGCTCAGGTCAAATAATATGGAATCTTTCGGGCTGATGGACTGATGCCTCTTTGCGAGAGAACAAAATGAAAATGAAAATGACAATGGCAATTTGCTGGTTAGGGCTTTTTCTTATTCAGATTGTCACAGCCTATAAACTCAGGGTTCGCAATGACATGCTTTTTGAATAAGATGAAATGAGTTTTTTATTTATTAAAGGGCGCGATTAATTTTCTAACAACGTCATATTCCGCATCGCTGGTTGGAGCAAAGCCATTATATTTTTTATCGATGGCTTTTATCACTTTAAGGTGATCGAGATTCATGCTATCGAGAGATAGAAAAGCATCTTTGAGTTGCTTGAGTAATTCAGAGCCAATATTTTTACTGGCGGTAATATTATAGGGTGGCAAGTTAGGTGAGCTATACAGTATACGCAAGCCCTTGCCTTGCCATCTAAAGGCTTTGGTATCTTTTAAAATACCAGCATCAAAATCGCCATTGAGAACGGCGCGTGCAATATTATCGTAGTGACCTAAAAAAATTATTTTTTTAAACTGATCCAGTTTCAGATCCGCGCCAACAACCACCGCGCGTTGCAGCAGTGCGCGTTCGTCACCAAAAGCAAAGCTTTTGCCAATCAGGTCGTCTAGCTTTTTTATTTTGCTGTTTTGTTTTACAACTATCATAAGCTGAAAACTGGCTTTGCCATTGGTAACGGTTTTAACCAGTAACTGTGCATTGCTTTTTGCGCGGGCTTTTAAGTAAGCAACCGGTGTGAGGTAAGATAGGTCGACATTGCCATTTATTGTGTCACGTATGGCGATACCCATATTAGGTGATAAATGTAGAGTTACTCGACGGTTTAAGGCTTTACTCAAATATTGGGTAAGGGGCTTTAATCGTTTGTGCATTTCAGCTGGAATATCCATCGCCACGGAGCCAAATTTTAATTCTTTATTTTGTTCGCTTGCCGAGGTGTTGAAACATAGTAGGGAAAACAGGCTGAGTAAGGTAAGTCGCTTTATTGGTATAGTGCGTTCAGTGTAGTTGGTAGGGTGTATTTTGAGGTTTATCAATTTCATCGTAGTGTGTAACGGCATTGCGGCCGTTTTCTTTACTAAAATAAAGAGCAAGATCGGCAAAACGATATAAATGGCTGGCATGAGAGCTGAAGTTTTCCTTGTTTACGTTAACCACACCTATGCTTATGGTTACACTTACTTTGTCCTCGTTAATTGGAATAATAAGATCCTGAATACTTCTGCGTAATTTTTCTGCGAGAATGAGAGCGGCTTGTTTATCTGTTTGTTTGCAGATAACAACAAATTCTTCACCGCCAATGCGGCAGGCAATGTCTGTTTTTCTGACACCATTTTGTATGATTGAGGCAACTTGCTTTAATACGTTATCGCCATTGATATGGCCGTAGTTATCATTGATTTTTTTGAAATGATCGATGTCCATTAGAATAAGGGCAATCTCATCATTATGTCGCTGTACCATATTTTTTTCTATTTCCAGGTGTTCTTCAAAATAACGACGGTTATATAAACCTGTGAGTGCATCAGTAATGGAGAGCTTTAAAAAATTCTTGTTCATCTGGGTGAGTTCAGCTTTTTGCGCTTTGAGCTCTTTAACGTTATGGCGCAACTGCTTATCTGCAAAATCAACCCGTGTTTGTAATTCATTATTAACGTCATTAAGTTGTTTGTTTAATTTATTAAATTGTTGAGCGAGATGACCAAATTCATCATTGCTTTGCAGTGGTATGTGTTTTGCAATTTTTGTTTCATCAGAAATGGTAAGTGCTTTCGAAATAATGGTCACCGGGCGAATGATAAGGTAAGACAACGCAATAAATTCACCCAACACAATGATTAACGTTATAAAGAGTTCACGTTGCAGGAATTTAAAACGTTGTGCATTTATGTGTTTGTAGGTAGTGCTGGTATTCAGACCCAGTGTTAGTTCACCTAATTTATCGGAGTTCAGCATGATGTTTTCAACAAACAGCTGCATGCGCTGCGGATCGTTTATGAGCGTGCCTGATTGAGAAAGAGTTTTACCTTTTGTATTCGTTACCTTGGCATAACCCACTTCTTTTGAGAGTGTTATTTCTTTTAGCAAAAGGTGGATGGTGTGGTAGTCATAGCCGACCACACTATAGATGAGGGATTTGGAAACAAAGCGACTAATATCACTGCCACGATTATTAATTTGTTCCAGTATGCGTTGTTTTTCTTCGTTAAGTGTTAACCAGCTACTGACAGTAAGCGTTGTTAACAACACCGCGACGAGCACCAGTAGGAGTTTTTGCCGAATACCAAAACGAAATAAAAAATTGGGTATGAAATTCACAGCAGTCTATTCGAAGCCTATATATTAAAGGAGAATGATATTTATTTATCGGCTGAAAGTGAATTGACTTTAGTAATACCTGTCGGGTTAAAAATATGTAACTAATTGAATTTGATGTCTTAAGTGAAAATTAAGACCTGAGCACGGAGGTTACCATTGCATTAAAATCCACTGGTTAACATTGGCTTTTTTAATGTCGGTCTCAGTGGCATCCAGTACCCCGTCACCATCGCTATCATATAGGTAATAAGGTTGGCCTGATTTAGGCGTTACTTTTGCGTAGCGAAGTATGCCGCGTACACGAACTTCTTCAATGGTGGCCTCTTTTTTCTGAATGATGGTCACTTCGGTATTATCATTGGGCGATGGCACGGATGAGGGAATTGAGTCATCGAGTGTATTGCTCTCATTGATTGTCGGTGGTGCGGGCGGTTCCTGGAGTGTGTCGGCGGCAAAAATTGCTTTGCTGAATCCAAATAGGAATAAAGCGAATAAAAATATTTTGCTGTGGAGCTTGAGCATGGTGTTTTCCTTTTCCTGAAATAAAATGAGATTAGAGTAAGGATATTTTTTCCACATCTTCATGGGACGGTTCAAAACCAACTTCTTCGTAATGCTTAAAGATAGCTTCAAGAATTTCTTCTGGGCTATCAATGATCTGCATCAAGTCTAAATCTTCGGCGCTTACCGTGCCCTCGCTTACCATGGTTTGCCTAATCCAGTTAATTAAGCCTTCCCAGAATGGACGGTGTACAAGAATAATAGGAATTTTTCGTGTTTTACCGGTTTGTACCAGAGTGAGTATTTCAGCAAGTTCGTCGAGTGTGCCGAAGCCGCCGGGTAATACAACATAGGCGGAGGCATATTTAACAAACATAACTTTGCGAGAAAAAAAATGTCGAAAGGTGAGTGAAATATCCTGAAAGCTATTGCCGGACTGTTCGTGTGGGAGTTGTATATTTAAACCAACGCTGGGGGATTTGCCCTCAAAGGCGCCTTTATTTGCAGCTTCCATAATCCCTGGGCCGCCGCCGCTAACAACAGAAAAACCAGCATCGGATAGCGTGCGTGCGATGTCGACAGTTAATTGATAATAAGGGTTATCTGGTTTTGTTCGAGCCGAACCAAAAATGCTGACGGAAGGGCTTATTTTTACCAGTCGCTCAAATCCTTCAACGAATTCGGCCATAATCTGGAAAATTTTCCAGGATTCACGTGTAAGCTGGGTATCGTTTACCGGGCTTAGGCCGGGGTGAATATTCTTGGGAGGTTTAGTCATGGATTATCTTTATTTAGTGTGTTTATTTAGAGTATAGACTTTATTTTTATTTGTTTCGCCGTGTTATTGAGAGTTATGTTATATAACTCGAATGTATGCCATTAGGTATTGTGGTGGTTAAATTTTTATTTATAGTTTCTTTAAGTAACCGATGGCAGTTAGAATAGCCGAATTCTATTTCGACAAGGCTACAGTTAAATTATGTCAACAAAAAACAATCCACCCTTTTTACTTGTCGATGGTTCATCTTATTTATTTCGCGCCTACCATGCGATGCCGGGGTTTACCAATTCAAAAGGTGAGGCAACCGGTACCATTTATGGTGTGACCAATATGTTACGCAAACTGGTGAGTGAATATCAGCCCAGTCATATTGCTGTGGTGTTTGATGCCAAGGGTAAAACATTTCGGCACGAGATGTTTAAAGAATACAAAGCCAATCGGCCGCCGATGCCAGATGATTTGCGCGAACAGATTCAACCGGTACACAACATTGTTGAAGCCATGGGCTTACCGTTGATATGCGTTAGTGGTGTAGAGGCCGATGATGTTATTGGTACGTTGGCACATCAGGCCACCACAATGGGGATAGATACACTTATCTCAACCGGCGATAAAGATATGGCGCAGTTGGTCAATAAACATGTTTCGTTAATTAATACTATGACTGATGTTTATAGTGATGTGGATGGTGTCAAAGAAAAGTTTGGTGTTACACCGGAACAAATTATTGATTACCTGGCCTTAATGGGTGACAAAGCCGATAACATTCCAGGTATTCCAAAAGTTGGTCCTAAAACAGCGGTAAAGTGGTTAGAAGCCTACGGAACAATTGACAATATTATTCAGCATGCCGATGAAATTAAAGGCAAAGTGGGTGAAAGCCTGAGAGACAATTTAGCGCAATTACCTTTATCGCAAGAGCTTACCACCATTAAGTGCGATGTCGAATTAGACTGTACTCCCAAAACACTCGTGCATGCCGATCCGGATATTGAAAGCTTGCGTGAATATTTTAGCCGTTATGAGTTTAGAACCTGGCTGGCGCAACTCGATGATACTGCGAATGGTTCAAGCAGTGCGTCAGTTGTTGTGGCTAAACAAACAGTGGCGGTTGATTATGAAAAAATCCTCAGCGAAAAACAATTAACAGCATGGTTAAAAAAATTAGTCGCTGCCGATGTGTTTGCTTTTGATTTGGAAACAACCAGTCTGGATTATATGCAGGCAGAAATTGTCGGCCTTTCTTTTTCGGTCGAAGCAAATAAAGCTGCCTATGTACCATTGGCGCACTGCTACGAAGATGCCCCCGTGCAATTGCAACGTGATAGTGTTTTAGCCTTATTAAAACCGTTACTTGAAGACGCAAACATTGCCAAGCTAGGCCAGAATTTAAAATATGATATGAGCGTGCTAGCGAATGTCGGCATAAATATGCAAGGGATTAAATACGATACTATGCTGGAGTCTTATGTTTTAGATAGTGTTGCTGGTCGGCATAATATGGACGCGTTGGCATTACGTTTTTTAGACAAGCATACCATTCACTTCGAAGACATTGCCGGTAAGGGCGCGAAACAAATCACCTTTGATTATGTCGATGTTGACAAGGCTACCGAATATGCCGCAGAAGATGCCGATGTTACCTTGCAATTGCATCATGCCATTTGGCCGAAGTTGAGTGAATCAGAAACACTTAAAAAAGTTTTTACTGATATAGAAATGCCTTTGTTGCCGGTGTTATCGCGAATGGAACGTCGCGGTGTATTACTCGATACAGCAGCACTTAAAAAACAAAGCGGCCAATTAGCCGAGCGCGTCGCCGAGTTAGAATTGCAAGTGCATAACCTCGCTGGTGAAGAGTTTAATTTGGGTTCACCTAAACAATTGCAAAAAATATTATTTGAAAAATTAGAGTTACCGATTATTTCAAAAACACCGAAAGGTCAGCCATCAACGGCTGAATCTGTATTAGTTGAGCTAGCCAATGATTATGACTTACCGAAACTGCTTTTAGAATATCGTTCACTGGCAAAATTAAAGTCGACCTATATCGACAAGCTACCCAAAATGATCGATGCCAATACTGGTCGCATTCATACTTCATATCATCAGGCAGTGGCTGCAACTGGTCGACTGTCTTCGACCGATCCAAACTTACAAAATATTCCGGTACGCACCGAAGAAGGTCGGCGTATTCGTAAAGCATTTATTGCCAACAAAGGTAACAAAATTTTAGCTGCTGATTATTCGCAAATTGAATTGCGCATCATGGCTCATTTATCTAAAGACACGGGTTTAGTCAGCGCATTTGAAAACGGTGTCGATGTGCATAGTGCCACCGCGGCCGAAGTATTCAACGTAGATGTAAGCGCAGTAACAAAAGAACAACGCCGTCGTGCCAAAGCAATTAACTTTGGTTTAATCTACGGTATGTCGGCATTTGGTTTAGCTAAACAGCTTGATATACAACGGCATGAAGCGCAGTCCTATGTGGATCTCTATTTCGAACGTTATCCAGGTGTAAAACAGTATATGGAAAGCACTCGTAAAATTGCCAGTGAACAAGGTTACGTAGAAACAGTTTTAGGTCGCCGGCTTTACCTACCGGATATCAATGCACGTAATGGCATGCGTAGACAATATGCCGAGCGCACTGCCATTAACGCGCCGATGCAGGGCACCGCAGCCGATATTATAAAAATTGCAATGATCAACCTAGATACGGAACTGGAAAATTCTGAACTCGAATGTGCCATGCTAATGCAAGTGCACGATGAGCTGGTTTTTGAAGTTAATGAAAAAGATTTGGATAAGGCAAGCAAGCTTATTAATACCTCGATGGTTGAAGCGATTACGCTTAGCGTGCCATTAGTGGTGGATATAGGTATTGGTGACAACTGGGATGAGGCGCATTAACCGACATAAAAAAATAATTTTAATTTTTTTTGAACTAACTTTATTGAAGTCAGTCAGAGGGGTATATGTTTAGGCATATACCTCCGTCAAACTCCCTCATACATTTTTGGCGGATTGTTAAAAAGCCGGTTCCCCAAGCCGGCGCTCTTGGCCTCGGTGATTAGTCCCCCCACAGACACACCGAGGTTTTTTTAATTCTGCGAATGCTGAGCGGTTCGATTACGGCGTTATAATTTTACTCAAAATGCTCAGTAAGTATCCGCAGGAGGTTTTTGTTTTACTGTTATAGATACTTTTACCGTTGTCCTAGAGTTTCCTCCTGAAACAGCAATTTAGAAATAATTTGTGGTATTTATCAGTAAAAGTTTATTAGCAAATACTAAATATTGAGAAATAGCTCTCAAAACGCTTAAAAACTACACTAAAAATGAAAATAATGATGTACAGGAAGTCTTTTTGGGTTAACCTGTGGGTTAACCCGCTATGACCCTGGTGGGTTAATTAAGGTACGTCAGGTCTATCACCCCATGAGAAACTGACGAATCGTTGCCCTGGAATATACCTCTCCCACAACCCTGGTATTCCGGGGCTTTTTCTTGCCTGTTATTTTTTATCCGAATTTCTTTTGACACATATCAATTCGTTAAATTTTTCTGCTTGTTTCTGTTGCGAATATTGACTATTACTTTTAATGAGTTAACACGCAAAATAAAGGGAAAGCAAAATGAAAACGATTACTGTCTATCTTGATGAGTCTTTAAGTACCCACGATATGCTTAAACTAAAACGTGAAATTATGGCCTTGCCGCATGTGACTGATGTTGAGCATCCACGTCATGCTGAGCATGATTTAACAATTGATTATGAAGCACATGCAGAAATGCCTGGCATGGTTTTAAAAGAACTGCGTAGCAAGGGTTTTCACCCGGACGTTGTCTCTGCGTGAAGATGCAAGTGGAATGGAGCTGTAAACTAGGCTGCAATATCATCATGAAAGTGATGTTGGCTTAAGTATATTCATTCCATTTGTCTAGTACAGCCCAAACTTCTTCTAAGCCGTCGCCTGACTTGGATGAAAACATTTGCACGCTTACCTGTTGGTAATGGCCTATCATCTTACGAACTTTTAATAAGTTACCTTTAGCGGCACCAAATTTTAATTTGTCGGCCTTGGTTAATAGAATATGTACGGGGCGTTGTAAGCTGTTACACCATTCAAGCATTTGCTGGTCGAGATCGGTCATGGCGTGGCGAATATCCATCAGCAGGATGATTCCCTTTAGAGCTAAACGGTTTTCAATGTAGTCCGCCATATTTTGCCCCCAGCGCTGGCGCATATGGCCGGGTACTTTTGCAAAGCCGTAACCGGGTAGATCCACTAATCGGTGGGTTTTATCTAGTTCAAAAAAAACCAAATGCTGGGTTCGTCCGGGTGTTTTACTGGTGCGGGCAAGACCAGTTTGGTGGGTGATTCTATTGATGGCACTGGATTTCCCCGCATTGGAGCGGCCAGCAAAGGCTATCTCATAGCCTGAATCGAGCGGCCCGGAGTGTTTTTTGGGAACACTACATATAAAGGTGGCTTGTTGATAAACCGGGTGAGCTTGCTTGAGAGGTTTTTTTGTTGCCATATTCAGCTGAAATTCAGGTTGCCTGGGTTAATGTATTTAGGTTTATTTAATTTGAGCTCAAGATACTGTTAGTTTATGCCGTTATACTGATGTAAATCATAGAAATAGCCGGTGCGACTTGACCATTGAGACGGCAATGGGTATAAAGTGCATCAAATTTTAATCGTTTGGGGCGTTTGTGCAGGTGAAGTATACCGTAGTTACAGTGTCATTTTGATACTGTCTTGTCGATTACCCTGAAACTTATACAAAATATTAGATAACTTGGAGTTAAACATATGAAAACATTAGCAATTATCGCAACATCTGCATTAATGATTGGCGTCTCG
Source organism: uncultured Thioalkalispiraceae bacterium (assembly GCA_964504295.1). Lineage (GTDB taxonomy): Bacteria > Pseudomonadota > Gammaproteobacteria > UBA6429 > Thiohalophilaceae > SZUA-37. Next base: position 26,380 of record CAZDEC010000008.1, on the reverse strand, counting down.
ACAAACGTTTCTGCGAACGGCCAGAAAGATTATCAGACAGCTTGTTTTGCCTGCCATGGTACTGGCGCTGCGGGTGCCCCTAAAGTGGGTGATAAAGGTGCCTGGAAAGCACGTATCGCGCAAGGTAAAGCGACGCTTTATAAGCATGCCATTAAGGGTTTTAAAGGTAAAAAAGGTTTTATGCCTGCTAAAGGTGGTTCAAGCTTAAGTGATGACGCTGTAAAGGCCGTTGTTGATTACATGGTCAAAGGTAGTAAATAAGTTTAAACTCTTCTTAAGCTAAAACCTTGTTAGATCGATTAAGCATCGTTCTAACAAGGTTTTATTCCAAAGGTTTAAATCAAGGTAAAAATTAATGAAAATCCAAATTAAAATGCTTGTTGCCAGTTTAGTATTATTCGTTAGCGCGGCACCGGCTATGGCTGCAGGTAACGCTCAGGCCGGCAAAGCAAAAGCACAGGTTTGTTTTGCTTGTCATGGTGCGAATGGTGCTGCACCAGCAAATCCAGCATGGCCTAAAATTGCTGGCCAACATGCAAAATATATCGCTAAACAATTAGCCGATTTCAAAAAAGGTTCAAGCCGTAAAGATCCTGCTATGGCAGGCCAAGTTGCAAGCTTAAGCGATGCTGATATGGCTAACTTAGGTGCCTACTTTGCAGAACAAACACCAAAAGCAGGTGGTGCGGACAAATCTAAAGTTGTGCTTGGTAAACGCATCTATGCTGGTGGCAATGAAAAAAGTGGTGTAGCGGCTTGTGCAGGTTGTCATTCGCCTACTGGTGCGGGTAATCCGGCAGCTAACTTTCCACGTTTAAGCAGTCAAAATGCAGCATATATTGTTAAGGCTTTAAATGACTTTGCAAAAGGTGTTCGTTCTAATGACGCAGGCAGTATGATGCGTACGATTGCAGAGCGTATGACCGATGCAGAAAAAAGCGCAGTGGCTTCCTATATTGAAGGTTTACATTAATTTGCAGTAATCTAGAGTCACAGCAAAAAAAAGGATGGCAGTTTGTCATCCTTTTTTTATGCTTAAAGATAAAAACTGAAATGAACTTCCTTTTGTCAGGTTTTTAGAATAAAAAATCAAAACTGATCTCACTCCTCTTTCCCTTTATAATACAGCGCTATGAATCCTACGAATCAAGCGAATCCCTCGAGTTTAAATAATAATGTAAGCAGGCACCATAAAAGTGTCTGGCTTGAAGTTTTAGGTTCGATGAATCTGGCGATTAGTATTTTAGTGGTGGTTGCCATTGCCGCCATTATCGGCACAGTGCTACAGCAGAACCAGCCTTATACTAATTATATAATAAAGTTTGGCCCGTTCTGGCATGAAGTTTATCTTGCGCTAGGTTTGTATGACGTTTACTCGGCGGTATGGTTTTTACTGTTGCTTGGTTTTTTAGTTTTATCGACCAGTGTTTGTGTGTATCGAAATACGCCGATCATGTTACGTGAAATGCGACAGTTTCGGTTGCATGCTAAAGCTAAAAGTTTAAAGAGTATGAAGCATTCAGCAGTTTGGTCAATCGATGCAACGCTTACAACAAGCGACCATATTATGCAGAAAACTAAACTATATTTATCTCAGTTTGGTTTGCAGTTGCGTGATGAGTCTTTTGATTCGCACCATACTCTGGTGGCAAAAAAAGGCGCAGCAAACAGGCTGGGTTATATTTTCACCCATGTTGGAATGATTGTTTTACTCGTTGGTGGTTTGATTGATGGCAATATCCCGCTGAAAATAAAAGAATGGACCGGCCAGTTAAAGATTGAGAAGCGTGACCTGCCCGCTAAAGATGTGCCGGATATTAGTCGCTTAAAAGCGCAAGATTCTTTATCTTTTCGTGGTTCCATCACCTTACCTGAAGGATCAACAAGTGATTTTGTTTTCTTAAACGTTAGAGATGGTTACCTGGTACAGGAATTACCATTCGCTATTGAGCTTAAAGATTTCAGGATTGAACATTATGAATCCGGTCAGCCAAAATCATTTGAAAGTGATTTGATTATTCATGATGTGGCTGAGGATGGTGTCTCTAAAAATAGTTTCGCTTCTACCATATCGGTTAATCATCCATTAACGTATAAGGGCTATGCTATTTACCAGGCGAGCTTTGGTGATGGTGGTACACAGTTACAATTAACGGCTCGAAGATTTTCTGATGACAGTCAAAGCGTCAAGCTGCAGGGTGAGGTGAGTAAGAATACGGTCGTAGACAAGTTTAAAGAAAAATATATTATTGAATTTGGTGATTTTAAAAAATTCAATGTTAATCCCAATAAAGATAAAAGTATTCGCAAAAAATTTATAAATTATGGTTCGAGTATAATATTTAAAGTGCGTGATGCAAGCGGTCAGGCGCGTGAGTATATGAATTATATGTCGCCGGTTGAGTTGAATAAGCGTTACTACTATATTTCAGGAATGCGTCAGTCTGTATCGGACGATTTTACTTTTTACCATATTCCGGTCGATAGCAATGCCAGCATGGAACGTTTTTTCAAATTCTATTCACTACTATACGACGATATGCGTTTAAAACAAATGGCAACGGTAACCGTGGTCGATTCAGTCAAAGATTCAGATAAAAAGAATTATGCTTTGCAGCAGAACGTGGTTAGCGCAATGATAAGAATTGTCACTCTGTTCAGGCAGGGTGGTTTTGCTGAAATTGAAAGTGATATTAAGGCAAAAGTGCCTGCCGAAAAAGTACTAGCGGTAACCAATGCCTCGATGTCGGTATTAAAGGAGGCGCTGCAAAATATGTATCTGCTTCTTTTAAGTGAAGAAGGCATCGATATTAATGCCGGTGTCAGTGAACGTGATGAGAAGTTTTTTGAAGATGCCATAACGGCAATGGCTAATTTTTCTAATTATGGCACTCCCTTCTATCTGCAGCTGACTGATTTCGAACAACGTGATGCATCCGGCTTACAAATAGCAAGGGCACCGGGAAAAAATATTGTTTATCTCGGTTGCCTGTTATTAATTGTGGGTATTTTTATGATGTTTTATGTTGCCCAGCAACGTTTTTGGTTAATGGTTGTCAGAAAGCCGGGGGATAAACTGGAAATTATCTTTGCCGGCAGCACTAATAGAAATGAATTTGGTTTTAGTAAGCGATATAATGAATTGGCAACGCAGTTAAAGGCTTTAATTTTAAATGAGAAATCACGGTTGTCCCGTTAACTTGAATCTAATGTTGTTGAAATATGAAGCACAGTGTCCACGTATATGATAATACTATCGCCACTGGACATGGAATGGGGGAGACTGACTAACGGACTCGCTATTCGCCATCCCTGGCCACTCGACTGCTTCTTCCATGAAGCAGACGGTCCGTTAGTCAGTCTCCCCCATTCCATGCCCGGCTTTGTGTGCTCGTTTCAAAAGTTAACGGGACGGCAGTAATGAGAAATAATAATTTAGGTAATGATTTATGAATGAAAATATTCTTCCTCAACAATTTCAAACTCAAAGCTGGTTAAAGGCTTTAAGCATTTTTGACTGGCTGTTTGCGCTTGCCATGATCGTAGGTACAGTTTATGCCTATACACAATATTCCGGTTTTATGGACGACTATGAAGTTGGAATTTTATTTGGCTCGGCACTTTCGCTTATCGGTTTAGGCTGGGCATGGAAACCGTCACGCTTATTATTTGTGATGGTGGCAATTTTAAGTTTGTTTGCTATTAGCATATATAACCCGGCAATGCAGGCATTAGCCGTAAAAGGTTTTAGCGGCCAGACAGCGATTGACTTATTAACCAACGATAAAGAACAGTCAAAGTTCTTTTTAAAGTTTTTAATTTCAAGCACCTCAGCCACTATGTGGATGAGCGCCCTGTTTTTTATGGCAACCATTACTTACTTTATTGAGTTATTTGGTCGTAGTGAATTTGCTGGTAAGGTTGCCACTGCAATGACATGGTCAGCGGTGACGATGGGTTTTGTTGGCCTGATGGTGCGTTGGTTTGAATCGTATCTGATTGGTGCGGATGTTGGTCATATCCCGGTTAGTAATTTGTATGAAGTGTTTATTTTGTTCGCCATTATTACCGCGATGATTTATCTCTACTACGAAGCACATTACGAAACTCATGCCATGGGTGGTTTTGTGTTACTTGTTATTTCTGCTTCGGTTTGTTTTTTACTCTGGTATCATTTTGCTAAAGGCGCATCCGAAATCAAGCCGCTTGTTCCTGCGCTGCAAAGTTACTGGATGAAGATTCATGTGCCCGCAAACTTTGTCGGCTATGGCGCTTTTGCACTGGCATCGATGATTGGCGTGGCATTTTTAATTAAAGAGCGGGCACTGCATAAAAGCCCATCGGGTTTACTGGCTGTTCGTTTACCCGCTCTGGATATTCTTGATGACGTGATGTACAAATCCATTGCGCTGGGCTTTGCTTTTTTTACTATTGCAACGGTGCTTGGTGCAATGTGGGCGGCAGAAGCATGGGGTGGCTATTGGTCATGGGATCCAAAAGAAACCTGGGCGCTTATTGTTTGGCTTAATTATGCAGCCTGGCTGCATATGCGCTTTACCAAAGGTTGGCGTGGCGCGCCAATGGCATGGTGGGCGGTAATTGGTTTATTTGTCACAACCTTTGCTTTTTTAGGTGTTAATATGTTTTTGTCGGGTTTACATTCGTATGGTGAACTGTAACTTGCAGGTGATATAGTTTTTAGTCGATATCCTGATGGCTGTCCTATTATTATGCTGTTTATTGTTTTAAAGTTTAACTCATTGTGCTGAACTCAATGCGGCATTAACGGACTAATAACCGTTATAAAAATAAAGAAAGATCTAAGGAGATTTTCGTGTTTAATCGTTTTAAAAGATATGCCAGTTTGGCGACATTGCTTATTCTGTCAAATATTGCCGTTTCTGCTCACGCGGCCAGTTATGCAGAGGGCATTGAATACTTGAAGATTAATCCAGCGGTTTCGACGACGGTTGATAAAGGCCAGATCGAAGTGGTCGAACTATTTTGGTATATGTGCCCCCATTGTTTTCGTTTTGAGCCTGATATAAACGAATGGAAAAAAACCAAACCAAAGAATGTTGTTTTTAAACGTGTACCGGCCATTTTTTCTCCGCGCTGGCGTTTTTTCGCCAAGGTGTATTACACCATTAAATTACTGGGCATCGAAGACAAAATTCATGCTGAGCTGTTTAATGAACTGCATGAAAAACGTGCGCGGTTAAGTAATGAAGCGGCCATGGCAAAATTTATTGAGAAGCATGCTGGCATTAAAAAGAAAAAGTTTATGGATGTATTTAACTCGTTTAGTGTGGACGCAAAAGTACGTAAAGCAGAAGACTTGAGTAAACGTTATCAAGCACAGGGCGTTCCAACCTTGATAGTGAATGGTAAATGGCGTACAGGTGGTTCTATCGCTGGAGGCCATAAAGGGATGATTAAAGTATTGAATCATCTTATTAAAATTGAATCCAAGTAAGATAAACACAAGATACAGTTGAGTTTATATAAGGATTATCGACGGGGTTATTTTTAAAGGTATTGCTAACGAAGCCGATATTCTTCTATTACACTTAAAAATAAAGTGAAAATAAAAGTGATAACGGGAAATTGAATGAAAGCGGCTGAGTTATTTGTAAAATGTCTTGAAAATGAAGGGGTTGAGTATATTTTTGGTATTCCCGGAGAGGAAAACCTGGATGTAATGGACGCCTTGCTTGATTCCCCAATCAAGTTTATCACCGTTCGTCATGAGCAAGGCGCGGCCTTTATGGCCGATGTTTATGGGCGCTTAACCGGTCGAGCCGGTGTTTGCCTAGCAACACTCGGGCCGGGTGCCACCAACCTAGTTACCGGGGTGGCCGATGCCAATTTAGACCACGCTCCGCTGGTGGCCATTGCCGGGCAAGCCAGTACTCATCGTTTGCACAAAGAGTCGCATCAAGTGCTCGATTTAGAGCTGATGTTCCAGCCCATCACAAAATATTCCTCCCGGATCTTATCGCCTAGTGTTATTACTGAAGTGGTGCGCAAGGCCTTTAAGGTGGCGCAAACTGAAAAGACCGGTGCAACGTTTATTGAGTTCCCGGAAAACATTGCCGAAATGGATATTGAAGATATTCCGATCGAAACTAAAAACCCCCAATCACCCGAACCACCGTCTAGCAAGGTAACTGCGGCGGCAAAAATGATTTCGGCGGCGAGCAATCCGATTATTCTCGCTGGTAATGGCGTTATTCGTGGCCATGCCTGTAAAGAGCTAGCTGAGTTTGCTGCAGCGTTGAAAATCCCAGTCGCCAATACCTTTATGGCCAAAGGTGTTATTCCCTTCAGGCATCCAATGGCATTAGGCAGTGCCGGTTTACAGGCGGACGATTATATTAGTTGTGGCTTTGCCAAAGCCGATTTAATTATTTGCATCGGTTACGATTTGGTTGAGTACCATCCTTATCTATGGCATCAGACAAAAGACAGAAACATTATTCATATCGATCAAAATCATGCCGAGGTCGATGCCTATTATTCCGTTGATATTGGCGTAGTGGGTGATATTACTCATTCTCTGCCGCGCATTGCAAAACAGGCAACGCCTTCGAATGCGAATGCAATGCATGCGCTGCGTAATGCACTTGTTGAAGATATGAATCAACATAAAGATTCTTATTCCGTTCCGGTTAAACCGCAAAAAATAATTTGGGACTTACGCACAGCAATGGGCTTAGAAGACATTGCCATCAGTGATGTTGGCGCGCATAAAATGTGGATGTCGCGTATGTTTCGTTGCGAATATCCTAATACCTGTTTAATTTCAAATGGTTTTGCCAGCATGGGTATTGCTGTGCCGGGAGCGATTGCGGCAAAGCTCGTTAACCCCGATAAAAAAGTAGTGGCGGTAACCGGTGATGCGGGATTTTTAATGAACTCGCAGGAAATTGAAACGGCCATGCGGCTGGGAACGGCGATTGTTATTTTAATCTGGTCAGACAATGCCTATGGCTTAATCGAATGGAAGCAAATGAACCAGTTTAATCGGCCATCCAATATTAAATTTACAAATCCAGATTTTGTAAAGTACGCAGAGGCGTTTGGTGCAAAAGGCTACCGCATAGAAAAAACTGAAGATTTATTACCGACACTAAAAAAAGCGTTAGCGGATGACACCGTAAGTATTATTGATTGCCCGGTCGACTATAGCGAAAACCTCAAGCTAACCAGCAAGCTGGGTGAAATGGTCTGCCCAATTTAAGCCGTAAAATAATGATGAGCACAGAAAAAAAGATACTTAAAATAATGAGCTACAATGTGCAAGTGGGTATTGCTACCGATAAGCCACACCAATATTTATTGCATAGCTGGAAGCACTTAATTCCGCATACTTTTCGGTTAACCAATCTGGATCGGGTTGCCGATTTAATTCAGGAATACGACATAGTTGGTCTACAGGAAATTGATGGCGGCAGTATACGCAGTAACTTTATTAACCTGGCAGAATTTCTTGCCGAACGCGCAAACTTTCCCTTCTGGTATCATCAGGTCAATCGTAATCTGGGGCAATTTGCACAAAATGCGAGTGGCTTATTAAGTCGTTATCAACCCGATGAAGTAACCGATATAAGACTGCCCGGCTTTATTCCGGGGCGACGTGCGATTATGGCGCGTTATGGTGAAGGTGAGTTTGCTCTAAATATTTTTATTCTTCATCTTTCGCTGGGTAAACGAGCTCGTTTAAATCAGCTCGATTTTATAAGTGATTTTGTTAATGATTCCGCCCATACGATTCTAATGGGCGACTTAAACTGTAACGCTAATAGCGACGAAATGAATTTATTATTCCGTAAAACAAACTTACGCCGTTCAGAATACGAGTGCCATACCTTTCCGAGCTGGCGGCCACATCAACCTATCGACCATATATTAGTTAGCTCCAAGTTAAATGTGCTGAAAATAAAGGCGCTATCGAACGCCTATTCTGACCATCTGCCCATCGTGATGGATGTCGAATTGCCAGAAGGATTGGCGTTAAACGAAATTGACTACCCTGCCAGCAAAGTAAGAGTCAGTGTGTAACGATGGTTTTTGGTAAAAAACCAAAAGAGGATGCTTCGCCACCCACTCAATGGAAAAAGAAATACTACGATAGTCTTGACGACTTAGAATACAAAGAAGAACAATGGCATCAGGTTGAAAAATTATTACGTAATGCCGTTGTGCGTATCAGTTTGGCCGCTGACCCAGCCCATCAACACTTAAATAAATTACTCAATACCTTACGTGATGATATCCGTAACGGCAAAGATAGTTTAAATTTAAAAAAACAGATAGACAAAGTAGTTTCTGTTATCCGCGACCTTGATACCGAGTTAGAGACAGATGATAATGAAATTAACCATTATTCAGCTAAAAAATTAGTCGATGAATGTATCAATCGGGTTCAATGGACAACGAAGGCGCAGCAATTCAAGCGTGGCCTGGCTCGGCAGTTTAATGCAATTAAAGATGATGAAGTTCAAAAATTCATTCATTCGTTTACTAAACTGGTTAATCAGGAATTACTCTGGTACGAAGAAGAGCTAAAGTCGAAAGATAATGAGCCGCTGCAACCTGCTGTCAGTTACGATAACAAAACTGAATCTGATGATAAGCTACAAAGCGAACCATCCGCAGAATACAAAGTTGAAAAAGCTGCCAAAACTGAAGCTAACGAAACGCCTGAACAAACGAAAGAACCACAACTTGAATACCCCGTTTTATTGTTAACACTATTAAAAGATATACCCGATACATTAATTAGTGAAGAGCAAGTTAGAACATTAAGGCTAAAAGCTGCAACAAGTAAAACACGCCAAGAGGCAATAAAATGTATTGAGCAAATTACCAGTAGTTTAAGCGCCCAGTCTAAGAACGATTTAGATGAGAATGAAGTTGTAAATAGTACATTCTCAAGCGAAGCTGTAAATTTATTGATTGAATTTTTAGAGCTTATTACCCTACCCGATGAATTAAGCACCCAGGCCGAAACAATACGCCAAACACTTATTTCCGAACCCGATAAAGTCAAGCTATGTCTTAATCAAACGGTTGAGCTGGTTATGGCTTTGCAGTGTGAGATTAAAGATGAAAGAAAAGAGTTAGAAGGATTTTTAGCTGAATTAAGTACACGCTTACAGGAAATAGATAATGAGATAAAAAAAATATCCGGTGTCGGCAGCAAACGGAGTGAGAATTTAAAACAGGCAGAGGATAGTCTGAGTGAAGCAGCCGATAATATCGAAAATTTATTAAACAAAGAAACAAACATTGATACCCTAAAAGACAGTGTAAAGTCACACGTTATTATGATCCGTCATCATATGGACACGTTCTTTAGCGAAGAAAAAAAACAGCAAAGTTATTCCGATGAAGCTGTGCAACAACTGGCAAAAGAATTAATAATAGTAAAACGTGAAGCTGAAGCTTTACGCGAACAGCTTGAACATAAAAGACTGCAGGCAACTCACGATACTTTAACAAGAATACCCAATCGACTCGCCTACGATGAATGGATAGAACAGGAGCATGACCGTTTTGTAAAATATAATACTCCCTTTGTGCTCATGGTATGGGATGTTGATTTTTTCAAGAAAGTAAATGACGGCTTTGGCCATCAGGCCGGCGACAAGGTATTAAGGGTGATAGCGCAAATGATAACGGAAAACATTCGCGATGCCGATTTTGTTGCGCGCTATGGTGGTGAAGAATTTGTTGTGGTGTTACCCGGCACATTGCAAGACGCAGCAATGAAAGTTGCCAACAACATACGCCTGGCAATAGAAGCCTGCGCTTTTCATTTTAGAGACAAGCCGGTAAAAGTAACTGCGTCGGCAGGCATAGCCGAAATACGTGAAAACGAAAGCGTGCAAATGTTATTTGAGCGAGCCGATAAAGCCTTGTACAAAGCAAAAGAAAGCGGCCGTAATATTTGTATTGCAGGTTAATAATGCAACAAAAAATAACAGGATTTCACCTTGACGAAGAAAGCCACTGGGTAGCCGACTTAGAATGTGGGCACACACAACATGTACGCCATGATCCGCCCTGGCAGAATCGGGGCTGGGTTATAAGTGAAAAAAGCCGTCGGAAAAAAATTGCTAGCGAGCTGTTTTGTAAAAAGTGCTTATTAGATTAATTAAAAATCCCTTTATACCGTGTCTAACAATCTCTGAATATGTTTAAAATTTAAACAAAACCTGCTTTAAATATAGCTACTAAAAATATAACGCTAACGTTCCTTAGCTTGTTTGTTGTTATTCTGTAATAAAATAAATATGCTTTACGCCAAGCAAGTAAATGTAGCCAGTCAATAGGCTCTGCATAATTTGCAGCAGAAATAGAAGAAAAACTAGGAGTGAGGGGTAATTAAATAAATTCGGTAGACCTAAAAAATATTTTAAGTAAATGAAGCAGCTTACTTTTAATTTAGTATATTAGAGGTGCCTGTGTACTGACCTTAAGTATCCGAATAAAAGAAAAAAGCCTTACATCTTTAACCAATGCAAGGCTTTGCTCTAATAAAGATGACTATAATTATTTTTTCTGGTGGTTCTTATATTTAAAATTTAATCCGGCAAGCCCAATAAGAAAAAGAACTAAAGTCCCAGGCTCAGGAACAGGTACATTACCATAAGTTAAATTATCATAAAGAACAGTGAAGTCACTACCTTCATTTTTTGCATTTAAAATAACGCTAGTAAAGTACTCTGTTTTAGTGAGTGTGTCTGTCTTTATCAACGTATCATTCACATAATACTCAACGCCTGCGTCTGCAATAATAAATTTGAAATTATTAAATTCCCCAACATTAAATAAACTACTTAAAGATGAATCCCAACCGTTATAGCTATCCCATTTTGCTATTCCACCTACACCCGCTGAATCCACTTGATACTCAAGAATAGGATATGTCTTGGGGCCCCAGCCATTGATATCAAAAAAACCACTGTAGCCCACTGCCCATATACCACCATAGCGTTCGCCTGCATTCGTCCAAGTACTATCCACAAACATATCAATAGACAAGTAATTAGACTGGTTAATATTCATACGCATTCCACGCGTATCGGCAAAATTACTAATATTACCCTGGGTGCTACCGTCGATAGTCATTTTTAACTGATTGTTAACAATTGCGAAACCTGCTGGGGCTGAACGGTCAACAGACCAAGCTGCTAATGAGTCACCATTGTTAAATTGAAGTGTATTTAAGGCAGCAAATACAACATTAGGTAAAACTAACATTGCAGCAAAAAGCAGTATTATCTTTTTCATTTACCCTCTCCCTCTCCCTCTCCATAAAATTTAATACGTTATTAATTTAAAGTATCAACAAATCCGTTTATTCCGTTGTTATTCTGTTCTCTTACAAAACAAAGCGAGTTTGTATCATGTATCTAAATTAGTATTGCACTAAATCAGAAATGCTGGTATCACCCAAACGGGTTAACCCTATATGCAGAGTGTTTATTTATTAACCATATTTATTAGGGAAACAGAGTTAATCTAGAAAAGAGAGTCTTTTATTCACTGCTTTTATTTAGCTTTGAATATATTATTTAATATTTTTAAACGCAGCAATGATTTCCCGGCTACTGTCATAGTCTTTATCTTCGGCGATATTAAAAGCGGTAAACCCGGTGCTTTTGAGTACTTTTTTCCCTTGTTCTGAGTTCGTCAGAGTTACCATCGCATTTTGAATCGTCCGGGCTAATTTATCGTCCATTGAGCGGTTTACGGCCCAGGGTAAATGTGAGAAAGGTTGGCTTAAGCCGATAATTTTTAACTCAGACACGTCGACACCTATTTTTTTAAGTATCGGAAGTTTTAGTCCAATATCAGCAAGGCTTGCAGCATCCGCTTGTTTTAGGTAAGTTGCTAAGGTTGAATTTGGAGGGTTTTTGGCAGATTTAGATATATAATCTTTGCTGCTTAAGCCTGCCTGACTCAAGGTTACCTTATTTACAACATTGATTAGAAATGCTTTTTTACCTGCACCAAACAATATTGTTTTGTATTTAAGATCTTTTACGCTATCAATATAACTGTCTTTTCTAACGACAAAAGCCCCCCTTATTTTTTTTAACGAAAATTCTTCATTTTGAGCTATTACGCGATATCCCTTTTTCAGGTTTGATTCAATATAGTGCCACTGATTGTAATGCACTAAATCGTATTTATTCTTCATGGTGTTATCCCAGAAAACAGCGAAGTTTTTTGCAGGAACAATCACCACTTTTTTTCCTGTAATACTTGATAAATACTTCGCAAATGGCATGAATTTTTTCATTGTTAATTTTGCGCTAAAGCGGGGGAATATCCCAATTCGAAGGATATTTCCTTTTGCTATTACCGCATTACTCAGCCACAGATGGGAAACAATAGCCAAGATTAGAGTGTAAAATGTCTTTATCATTGCTCTGCACTGTTATTAGGTAAAATAGTAGGTAAAAATTGAATATAGATTTGAGTTTTGTAAAAGAAATTAAGTTCGCTCTGAAAATTAAAGCAAAATTAAGAGAAAAAGCAAGTTGAGTTCTAATACAGGGTAAGAGTGTTGATTTATTGTCTTTGTTTTAGGCCGTGAGCTATAAGAGATATAAATTATGGCAATATTAATGAGGAAATTTCGACCATCTTGCCTTTGACGAACAGGTGGTCTGGATGAAATGAAATTTAATTCGGGAAATACTGTCAGAATATCCCGTTTCGCGTTGCTGCGTCCAAGCTACGAGCATCTAGTCATACAGTACAGCAAGTATGCTCTTGCCGCAGTGTATAATATTTGAATGGTCAACAACCCCTAGCGAAAAACAGGGTTGTTCGTTATACTTCAGGCAGAATATTAGGCAGCTGGCGTCTTCATGTAACTTGCTGAATTGTATGGATAAAAAATATTGAAGGTTTAAAAAAATATGAAAGATAGTCAATTTGTAAATTATTTAATTGGTATTATTGGTGCGTTATTCGGGTTTTTACTTTTGATGGTTATTTTAGCGAAGTTAGTCGGTTCAGATGAACTGCCTCAGGATTCAATGGTAACTGAAGCCGTTAATAAGCGTATTAACCCTGTTGCCCAAGTGACCGTTGGTGAACCGAAAGTGGTTAAGGTAGCGGTGGTTAGCCCTAAATCTTCATATCAGGCCAGTTGTTTTGCCTGCCATGGTACTGGTGCTGCTGGCGCACCTAAACTGGGTGATAAAGCTGCCTGGAAAGCACGAATTGCGCAAGGTAAGCCAACTTTATATAAGCATGCTATCGGTGGTTTTAAAGGTATGCCGCCTAAAGGTGGTTCGAGCTTAAGTGATGCGGCGCTGAAAGAGGTTGTTGATTATATGGTTACAAGTTCTAAATAATTCTTTCAATTTAGAGTTTAAAAGCCGCTTTGTTAAGCGGCTTTTTTATTGGGCTAAAAATTCCAGCAGGTATCTGTCATTTGATATTTTTTTAATTTCCCGACACTAGCGCACGTAAACTTGAAAAATGCATCTGGCCTTTTTGTTTTTGTTCCTGCTTGCTTAAGGTCGAATTTGAGCCAAGCCAGTGCAAATCTTCTTTGGGTAACTCGTCGATAAAACGGCTTGGTTCGCAATCAACAATTTCGCCATAACGTTTACGTTGTTTTGCAAAACTCAGCGTCAGTGTTTTTTGTGCGCGCGTAATACCAACGTAAGCCAGACGTCTTTCCTCTTCAATATTTTCTTCTTCGATACTGGTTCGGTGTGGTAAAAGTTCTTCTTCCATACCGACAAGGAACACATGTGGAAACTCCAGCCCTTTTGCAGCATGCAATGTCATTAACGAAACATTATCACCGATGTCATCATCTTCATTACGTTCGAGTGTATCGATTAAAGTGAGCCTGGTAATAATATCGTGCAAGCTGGCTTGTGGTTTTTTTGTATGCAGCTTGCTGACCCAATCGATAAGCTCATTAACATTATCAATTTTGCGCAGTGCAATGGTCTCATCTTTGGCCGTATCCAATAACCATTGTTCATAGTTTATATCCTGTATAACACGCTTTAAAGCGGCAACCGGTGAATCATTTTCTGCGGTATGTGCAACATCTAAAATCCACTGGGCGAAATCATTCAGGTTTTCCTGCGCACGTTTCTTAAGTCCAGTGGTTATGTTGCTTTCAAAACAGGCGCTAAAAAGACTATGATCATATTTAGAAGCAAAATCATTCAGCGCTTCAAGCGTACTCGGGCCTATTTCCCGGCGCGGTGTATTTACAATACGAATAAAGGCATTATCATCTTCCGGGTTGGCAATTAAACGTAAATAAGAAAGTAAGTCTTTAATTTCAGTGTAAGAGAAAAATGAAATGCCGCCACTTAAATAATATGGGATATTATTTTCGCGTAAGGCGCGTTCAAACAATCGTGACTGATGATTGCCGCGATACAGTAACGCATAATCTTTAAAGTCGGTACCGTGCTGAAATTTATGGTGCAAAATTTCAGCGACTATTTGTTCTGCTTCAATATCTTCATTGCCGCAGGGCAAGATTCTAATTTGCTCACCAAAGCCAAGTTCGCTCCATAAGTTCTTTTCGAAGACATGCGGGTTATTTTGAATAAGCGTATTGGCGGCTTTTAAAATACAACCGGTTGAGCGGTAATTTTGTTCAAGCTTAACAATATTTAAATCCGGGTAATCGGCATTAAGGTTAAGCAGGTTCTCTGGCTGTGCGCCACGCCAGGCATAGATTGATTGATCATCATCGCCAACAACCGTCAGGCCACTTTTAGCGCCGACGATTAGTTTTACTAATTCATATTGAGTGGTATTAGTATCCTGATATTCATCCACCAACAGGTAACGAATTTTTTGTTGCCAGTAATTCCGCGGCTCTTCATTATTTCGTAACAGCAGCACTGGCAGCATTATCAGGTCATTAAAATCAACCGCATTATAGGTGCGCAGGTGGTGGTTATATTGCTCATAGATACTCGCTGCCATGCTAAGTTGCTGGTCACCATTTGCTAATTGCTGAGCAGAGGAAGGCGTAACAAAGGCATTTTTCCAACGGTCTATTTGACGTAAAGCGATGTCTGCTTGCTCTTTTGGATCAGAAAATGTTTTGCGCATAAGCTCACGCACCAGGCTCAGGCTGTCAGTATTGTCGTAAATCGAAAAACCTGTTTTAAGCCCAAGTGCATGCAATGAGTGCTTAATAATACTTAAACCCAGAGTATGAAAAGTAGATACGCGCAGACCCTTTGTTTGTTTTTTTGGCATCAGGTTTGAAACCCGCTGTTTCATTTCACGTGCCGATTTATTGGTAAAGGTAACGGCCGCTATTGCCTGTGCAGGATAGCCACATTGTTGAATTAAATAGGCGATTTTATAGGTAATAACGCGAGTTTTTCCACTGCCGGCACCGGCTAGAATCAAACAGGGTTTATCGATGCATTTTACTGCCGCTTTTTGGGTGCTATTAAGTTGTTGCAGCATGGACGCTCAATTAAATGGTTTTGGTTGGATATGACTTCAGTGTGTGTGACCACAGCAAGCAAGTGTAAAGCAGAACCGGAGTGTGGTCGATATTGACTTTTAGCAAAAGTATCTAAAAGTGAACGGTAGAAATAGGCATAAAATACAATAACAGCTTGATAGTACTATCTTTTATGTTTTTACTATATTATATACGGTATATTTGTACTTGATTGACCGAGAATTTGTTTTAAGAATTCCGAGTTTTAAGAATTATAGGTAAAAGGTTATTGTAAAAAAATCTTAATAATAAAAAGCAAAGCAATTCTCTTAAGAAAAATTAAAGGGGCGTCGTATCTTTTCTAAATATTTCTCAAAAATAGTTTTTTTCATTGGTTTTATTGCTAGCGTCTGTTTGGTCAGCATTAACAGTGCGTCAGCGGCGGTACTTCACGACCCATCACTCGAATGGTTTACACTCGAATCCAGGCATTTTCGCTGCCATTACCATACTGGGGAAGAAGCTCTGGCACATCGTAGTTTAGCCATTGCAGAAAATGTTCATGCAGAATTAAGCCTGATGATGGATTGGGTGCCAGAGGATAAAACGGTTATTGTTTTAACCGATGAGTATGATATTCCGAATGGTTTTGCATCGGCTTTTCCTTCTAACCGATCCAGTATCTTTGTTTCGTCACCGGATAGTGTTGAAAGCCTGGAAGATAATTCAGATTGGCTTGAAACGGTTATTAAGCATGAATACCTACACATCCTGCATTTAGATAAAGCAACAGGAAGAGCCGCGTATATTCGTAAAATTTTTGGTCGTACAGAATATCTATTTCCTTTTTTTACCGCGTTCCCCAATACATTCCAGCCATCCTGGATAATCGAAGGTCTGTCAACCTATATTGAAACAGACAAACAACGCGGAATAGGGCGCGGCCAAAGCAGCTACTTTGATATGTTAATGCGAATGGAAACGCAGGGTAAATTTAAATCACTTGCGCATGTTAATGTGCCTAACCTGGCCGAATGGCCATTGAACACAACGCGTTATTTGTATGGCGTACATTTTTTTCAGTTTATGGAAGAAAATTACGGTAAGCAAAAAATAACCGACATGGTAGATAATTATTCTAATAATATTTTACCCTGGCAATTAAATTCCAATGCAGAAGAGTCTGTCGGTAAAGATTTATTTGCGCTTTGGGATGAGTTTGAAATTAAAATTAAAGAAAAATATCAGCCGCAGGTCGATGCAGTCAAAAAACGTGGTGAATTAATTGGTAAACAAATCACCAACGAAGGTTATTTTACCGGGCCATTAAAAGTGTTAGACAACGGCGATATTTACTATATAGATTATAATGCCGACGAAAGAAAATCTCTTAAAGTTATCTATAAAGAAAAAGATGGCAGCTATAAGCAACCGGTAAAAGTAATAAAAATGGAGTCTGCCGTCCGCTTTGACATTCACCCGTCTGCTGGCATCCTGCTTGCCAAACCTGAGCGCTGTAGAAACGCTGCAATTTATTATGATTTATTTCATGTTGATATAAAAACCAGAAAGGAAACACGTTTAACAGAATGTTCTCGATACAAAATGGTGACATGGAGTAAAGATGGCAAACAAATTATAGCGGTAAAAAATAGTCTGGCTAAAAACGAATTGCATTTACTCGATAATAAAGGGCAGTATAAAAAAACGCTATGGAAAGGCCAATATGCAGAAGTTGTTTCATCGCTTGACTGGTCACCAATCGAGAATAAAATCGTTGCCTCGGTGTTTAGGCCAGAAACTGGCTGGAACCTGGAAATATTTGATTTACAAACCAGTGAATGGTCTTTGATTACCGAAGACGACGTGATTGAAACAACACCTGTTTATACAGCCGATGGGAAAAGTATATTATACAGTTCCGATAATGGTGGTATCTATAATATTCGTTCTATGAATATAGCATCGGGTGAGGTAAAAAGTTTAACAGATTTAGTCGGCGGTGGCTTTTATCCGGTACAAACTAAAAATGATAAAGAACTGTATTATATTGGTTATACCAGCGCCGGTTTTGATGTTTTTAAATTAGCTATAAAAGAGTTACGGGAAGTTCCTGCTGCAAACAAGGGCTCTACAGCTATTGCACGACAAGGATACGATATGCAGGAGGATGTCACTATTGGCCCTGCAACGGAGTATTCTGCTGCCGATAGTGTTATGCCTTTGTGGTTTAGCCCCATCGTTTTATTCACCGATGATTTTTATGAAATTGGAGCCTTTACCTATAGCTGGGATGCTTTAGCGCGGCATATTTACAGCGCCGCTGTTTCGTATATTGATTACAATGCAGATTATTCTGATTGGGCGGGTAGGTTTAATTATATTTATGATCGTTATTATCCTGTCTTTAAATTAAATGCATCACACAGCAATAGTGCATACAGGAATAATACTGATGGGCTGGTTAGGGTAAGAGGGAATAACGTTTTGCAAGCTGAAGTTATGTTTCCGCTGCTCACTATGAGAGAACGCTTGTCGTTTCATCTCGCTATTATTAAAGATACCGAGAGTGATTCATGGCGAAAAAATTCTAGTGTCAGTGAAATATCTACTCTGGAAGATAATTTAATTGGTGCGGCCGTGGTCTTTAATAATACTAGCACCCATGCTCGTTCGAATAGTCGTGCTGAGGGTCGTGTAATACAATTTAGTGTTGAGAAAAGTGATAGCTTTAGTAGTAGTGATTATCAGGGTAATGTGTATACGCTCGACTGGCGTGAGTATATTCATTTAGGCGGGGCTCATGTTCTGGCGCTTCGGGGGGTTGTCGCGGACGGTTCCAGCAATAGCAAATCTTTTCGACTTGGCGGTATCAATGAAATAAACATCGAGCCTCAATTACTCGGGCCAACAACCGCCTCTTCACCTTTTAATCGCCGTGAGTATAACTTACGCGGCTATGATGAGGGTTATGCGGAGCTAGCCGGTAAAAATATGCGTTTAATGAGCGTTGAATATCGTTTTCCTGTTTGGCGGGTTGAACGTGTTTCGATGTATCCACCGATTGGTATCGAAAACATATCTGGTTCAGTTTTTATAGATCGAGGTGCGGCTTGGGACGAAGGCAGTAAGGAAAAATATTATACAGGTATTGGTGCAGAATTATATTTAGATACCATTTTTGGCTACCACCGTGTGGTTAGAGTTACGCTGGGCTTTGCACGTGGTAGTGACAATGTTATTGGTAAAGACCAATATTATATCCGTTTAGGTGCTAGCTTCTAGAGCATTATTTATTTTTTGCTTTGAGTAACGATTGGAATTTTTAACAAATGGACAAAGATTTTAATGAACGCTTGCAGCATATAAAATCTGACGATGGCGCCACCCTGGGTTATCGTCTATTAAGCGAGCAAGAGTCTAAACCACTGTTAACCTTGATTCATGGCCTGGCAAGTAATAGTACACGTTTCAGTGAATTTGTAGAATTTACCCATCTGAAAAATAAATGGGATATCTTAAGGATAGATTTGCGTGGGCATGGCGAGTCGATGCTACGCAGAAATTATTCTCGTGCAACCTGGTTAGTGGACATTAATCAAATAATGCAAGCTGAGCATTATCAGCAATCTGTTTTTATGGGGCATAGTCTGGGGGCACAGGTAGCTATTGAATATGCGTTTAAGTTTCCGGCTAAGAGTCGCGGCTTAATTTTAATTGACCCTGTTTTCCCTGAGAATTTACACGGCCAGTTAGCTAAGGCAAAAAAATATCGTTTTATTGTAGCCGCTTTAAGAAACCTGCTGCGGCTTTTAAATAAGTTAGGCCTCAAACGTTTGCATCTACCCAAACGAGATTTAAGAAAGCTGGATAAAAAAACACGTGCGATTCTCGCACAGCAACCTGAATTGAAAATAGCCGACCTATATACTAATCCGTTTGCAGATTTTAAATATATTCCTCTCGCTAATTACTTGCAGGATATAAATGAAGTGACTAAGACATTACCACCATTAGAAGAGATTAAAATACCAGTATTGGTGCTGCTATCAGGTGGTGCAACGGTCAGTTCGTTTGAGCAAACCCGGGAAATAATTAATCGTTTTGTTGATGCAACAATCGAAGTAGTGGATGCAGACCATTGGTTATTAACAGAAAAGCCAGAGGAAACACGCGCCATTATAGAAAACTGGTGCGATACGACCTTCTAAAACCATTATTTGTTGTGATTAAACAACGACTCACCTAAAAAATACCTAAGCTGTTATTTATTATTGATATTTACATCAATAGCTTAAATGTATGCTTACCGCCTGTTAATTAAAGAAAATAAGTAAAATTGCCGACAAAATACAATACTGCTATTTAATAGTATTTGGGTCTGGCTGTAAGGCCGAACAAATTAATTAAGGTAAGTATTTTAGAACAATGACGTTAACCGCTAACAACAAAATTGCCGTTATATTGGCGATAGACGATAGCGAAGAAATATTAATTTCAATAAAAGAAATTCTATTGTTGGCTGGTTTTACAAACATTATCACCACTCAAAATGCTGACGATTCGGTTGATCTTTATAATAAACATAATCCTGATGTCGTTCTACTTGATTTACATATGCCGGATATGAATGGTTTCGATGTCATTGGAGAGCTTAAGGAAAAATGTAATGATGAATATTTACCCATTATAATATTAACGGGTGAAGAAGATGTCAATGTTAAGGTTGAAGCATTACAACATGGCGCAAAAGATTATATATGCAAACCATTTGATGACGTGGAAATGCTTGCACGGGTTAATAACATTGTTGCAATGAGTACTTTTTATAAAGAGCTTGTACTAAAAAATTGTTCTCTTAATAGTATTGTTAACCAACAAACAGATAGTTTGATGTATGCAAAACATAAGCAGGAGCAGGCAGAAAAAGAATTACAAAATACCTTGTTACACGACAGTGTTACGGGTTTACCAAATCGTTATTTATTTGAAGACAGACTGGCGCAATTGATTGCAGTCAGCCAGCGAAATAAAACCAATGTTGCTGTTATTGTGCTTGGTTTTGATAATTATACTGAAATAAGTAATACCATCGGGCATATCGCATACGACAGTCTGCTAAGAAAAATTGCAGGTAGATTAAAATCTATTTTACGAATATCGGATAGTATTTCGATTATTCAAGACGCGAGTAGTGGTACCGCATTGTCTCGTATTGGTGAGGACATGTTCGCGGTTATTGTGCCTATTTTTCAAACGTTAAATGATATTGATAAGGTCATAGCACGTTGTGAGGCGACTTTATTGGAGCCGATTGATTTACCTGATATTATGTTTGACATAATGATACGCTCGGGGGTTTCATACTTTCCAGATCATGGTGAAACATCAGACGAACTCATTCAAAATGCAAACGTTGCCTTATATCATGCGCGTGAAAAGCAAAAAGATTATACCATTTATGATATAAGTTTCGATTATCAGGCAAAGTATCGAATGAATCTAATGGCCGAACTGAAAAAGGCCATAGCCGATGATAATTTAAATCTTTATTATCAACCAAAAATAGATATGCTTAATGATAGTGTAACAGGTTGTGAAGCATTAATTCGCTGGGCGCACCCGGAGTATGGTTTTATCGAACCTGATAATTTTATTCCTATGGCTGAAAAAACAGGCACAATTCGACTGTTAACCCAGTGGGTTATTGAAAAAGCAATAATGCAATGGGCGGCTTGGATGGATAAGGGTATTCATCTGAATGTTTCTATTAATCTTTCGACTCATGACTTAAAAGATAAAACCTTTGTTGAAAATGTTAAAAAGTGTTTGGATAAGTATAAGGTCAATCCACAAAATATTATTCTCGAAGTAACCGAAAACTCGACTATACAAGATCGCGCTACATCAATGAATACACTGAATCAATTATCGGCATTAGGTGTAAAGCTAAGCATTGATGACTATGGTACCGGTTACTCATCACTTGCATATTTAAACTCATTGCCTGTTGATGAAATTAAAATTGACAAATCCTTTGTAATGACAATGGATAAAGATAAAAGCAATAATATTATCGTTAAATCAACAATTGAACTGGCGCACAACCTGGGCTATAGCGTTGTTGCCGAAGGTATTGAAAACGAGGTTATTTATGCGGTACTGCAAGCGTATAATTGCAATATCGGTCAGGGGTTTTACATGAGCCGACCATTACCCGTAGAAGAGCTAGAACAATGGCTGTTAGAAAGAAATCAATAATCTGCTTAAATATCGCAGCAATATTTTTCTATAATTAGTTCCACATAATACTGGCTTGTGTTTTAATAGTCATAAATGCATTTGCTTTTAATTTATTTGTGGTGGCTATAGTGAGCTTGGTAAATACAAGTGGAGAAGTGTTCAAGGATGAAACTAAAAACTGGCATGCAAAACTCGAGTTAGCTTATAAAAAAATATCGCTTAAAACAATATTATCACACCGCTTGCACCAAGGGCCTCTGGTTATCCAAAAGCCATTTTATCCTGAGAAAGAGGTTTGCCATAGCTATTTAATCCATCCACCAGGCGGTATTGTCGGTGGTGATGTACTTGAACTGGACGTTATCTTGCAGCCTGAGTCGCATGCATTAATCACTACACCAGCGGCTACTAAATTTTATCGTAGCGATTCTGTTCGAGCAATATTAAAGCAAAAATTCAAAATTAAAAATAATGCAGTACTTGAATGGTTGCCACAGGAAACTATTTTTTTTAACGAATCTCATGCCGAAATTCATAGCGAGTTTAATTTAGAAGAAAATGCAAAATTAATCTGTTGGGAAATAAATTGCTATGGCCGGCCTGCCGGAAATGAATATTTTAAAAAAGGCTGGCTACAACAAAAAATTAACGTAAAAAGAAACGGTATACCTATATATATAGATCGAAACAGTATTCAACCTGAATCAGGTATTCTTGATGCTTCCTGGGGCTTGAATAAATTTCCGGTAATGGCGACAATGCTAGTCACGTCTCGTACCGGGTTAAATAATAACGAGGCACTTTTAAATAAACTTGAGAAATTACAACAGCATTCCAACAAATATATTTTCAGTTTTACGCAGCGTGAAGACTTGTTGTTGCTGCGCTATTTTGGCTATCATGCACGTGAAGCACTGGCATTATTAACTGAAGCCTGGTCAGCTGTCAGGCCGCAACTGATCGGCAAAAAGCATTGTCCACCAAGAATCTGGGCAACCTGACACTAAAATTATATAAGTAATCTTTAAAGGATAGCGTTATGGAATTATCACCTCGCGAAAAAGACAAGCTCTTATTGTTTACCGCCGCCTTACTTGCCGAGCGACGTAAAGAACGTGGTTTAAAACTGAATTACCCTGAGTCGGTTGCATATATTTCAGCAGCCATAATGGAAGGAGCACGTGACGGCCAAACCGTTGCCGAGTTAATGTCGTATGGCACCACACTTTTAACGCAAGATGATGTTATGGATGGCATAGCCGATATGATTCATGACGTGCAGGTTGAAGCGACTTTCCCTGATGGCTCCAAACTAGTTACCGTGCATAATCCGATTCAATAAGGAGACTAAAATGATACCCGGTGAATATTTTATTGATGATGGTGAGATTATTTTAAACGAAGGTCGTACAACACAAACGATTGAAGTCTCTAACACGGGTGACCGTCCAGTTCAGGTTGGTTCGCATTATCACTTTTACGAAGTGAATAGCGCGCTTGATTTTAATCGTGAGGCAACAAAAGGTTATCGTTTGAATATCGCCGCGGGAACCGCTATTCGTTTTGAGCCAGGTCAAATGCGAGAAGTTGCATTAGTAGAATATGCAGGCGATAAAAAGATTTATGGTTTTAATGCAAAAGTGATGGGAGGCCTTTCATGAGTAGAATTGATAAGCACGCCTATGCAGAAATGTTTGGCCCCACCAA
Organism: uncultured Thioalkalispiraceae bacterium; assembly: GCA_964504295.1. Taxonomy (GTDB): domain Bacteria; phylum Pseudomonadota; class Gammaproteobacteria; order UBA6429; family Thiohalophilaceae; genus SZUA-37. The sequence continues at coordinate 2,961 of CAZDEC010000008.1, read as the reverse complement.
AGGTGACCGTGTTCGACTTGGCGATACGGACATTATCATCGAAGTAGAAGAAGATAAAACCTTTTATGGCGACGAAGTTAAATTTGGTGGCGGCAAGGTTATTCGTGATGGCATGGGGCAAAGCCAACGCACCGCAAAAGACGTTGCCGATGTAGTGATTACCAATGCACTTATTTTAGATCACTGGGGTATTATTAAAGCCGACATTGGCATTAAGAACGGCATGATCAGCGGCATTGGCAAGGCCGGTAACCCAGACGTGCAACCGAATGTTGATATTGTTATTGGCCCAGGTACTGAAGCTATTGCAGGTGAAGGACAAATCATCACTGCTGGCGGTATCGACGCACATATTCATTTTATTTGTCCACAACAAATTGAAGAAGCTTTAATGTCGGGTATTACCACTATGATTGGAGGCGGTACCGGCCCGGCAACGGGAACCAATGCGACCACCTGCACCCCCGGGCCATGGAATATTCATCGCATGTATGAGTCGACCGATGTTATGCCAATGAATATTGGTTTTCTTGGCAAGGGTAATGCGAGTTTACCCGAAGCATTAGAAGAGCAAGTTGCCGCCGGTGCAATGGGATTAAAATTACATGAAGACTGGGGCACTACACCGGCCGCCATTGATAACTGCCTAAATGTTGCCGAAGCCATGGATGTGCAAGTGGCCATTCATACCGACACCTTAAATGAATCCGGTTTTGTTGAGGACACACTTAAGGCCTTTAAAGGTCGCGCCATTCATACTTACCATACCGAAGGTGCAGGCGGCGGCCATGCGCCCGATATTATAAAAGCTTGTGGCGAACTGAATGTATTGCCATCGTCAACCAACCCAACTCGCCCTTATACCGTGAACACGATAGATGAGCATTTAGATATGCTTATGGTCTGTCATCATTTAGACAGTAGTATTCCGGAAGATGTCGCCTTTGCTGAATCACGTATTCGACGTGAAACGATTGCCGCAGAAGATATTCTGCATGACCTCGGTGCCTTCAGTATGATTGCATCTGATTCGCAGGCAATGGGTCGTGTGGGTGAGGTTATTATTCGCACCTGGCAAACCGCGCATAAAATGAAACAGCAACGTGGTGCGTTAAAAGAAGATTCCAGCCGTAACGATAATATGCGCGCAAAACGCTATATCGCAAAGTACACGATTAATCCGGCTATTACCCACGGTGTTGCCGACACGGTAGGTTCGATTGCGGTGGGCAAGTTGGCCGACATGGTTTTCTGGAAGCCGGCTTTTTTTGGCGTCAAGCCCTCGCTAATATTAAAAGGTGGCATGATTGCCGCCGCACCGATGGGCGACCCCAATGCGTCGATACCCACACCGCAGCCAGTACACTATAGGCCAATGTTTGGTGCCTTTGGTAAAGCCTTAAGTAATACCTGTGTAAGCTTTATGTCGCAAGCTGCGGTAGAGGCCGGTGTAAAAGATCAGCTGGGTTTAAATAAAAAAGTAGTTGCGGTAAAAAATACCCGTACGGTGACTAAAAGAGACATGCTGCATAATGACTATATGCCTGATATTAGTGTCGACCCGCAAACCTATGAAGTAAAAGCCGATGGCGAGTTACTAACCTGTGAACCGGCGGTGAGTTTGCCATTGGCGCAGCGGTATTTTTTGTTTTAGAAAAAAATAAATAAGGAACACCCATGCCAGATATCTTGCTCTTCGAAAAAGTCATTAAGCATCATCACGAGCATGAACTTATCGATACAGAATTAACTTTAACCCTGCCATTCGAAAAAAGACAAAAAAGCCGTTTTCGAGCACAAATGAATACAGGCGAAGATGTTGGTGTGCTTATAACGCGTGGAGTTGTTTTACGTGGAGGTGATTGCTTAAAATCAAACGATGGAAAAATCGTTAAGATTATTGCGGCTAATGAAAACGTTAGCACAGTACATTGCGACAATGCTTTTGATCTTGCACGAGCCGCTTATCACTTAGGCAATCGTCATGTTGGCCTGCAAGTAGGCGAAAGCTGGCTACGTTATTTAAAGGATCATGTTTTAGATGAAATGCTTGAAGGCTTCGGTTTAACGATTCTGCACGAACAAGCACCATTCGAACCAGAAGTGGGCGCCTATCATTCACAACAACATCACCAGCATGCACATTAATGCAGCCGTCATCCTCTATTTCAATGTTACAACTTTGGCGCCTGATTAGCCCCACATTACCCGTGGGCGCTTACGCCTACTCACAGGGGTTTGAATATGCCATCGATTGTGAGTGGGTTACGGATAATAAAAGTTGTTTACGCTGGATAGAAGGTATTCTTGTCAATAACATCGCCTATTTAGATTTGCCGATAGTGTCTCGGTTTTATAAGGCCTTGCAAACGGAAGAGGGGTCGGTAACGGATATAGATGCATTAGAATATTGGTTAGCGTATTTAAAAGCCTCACGTGAAACAAAAGAACTGCTCCTCGAAGACCAGCAGGTAGGTGAATCATTAGCGCGCTTGCTAATCAGCCTCGAAGTACCGCAAGCACAAGCCTGGCAGGGTGATACAAAAAAACATTGTTACCCTTTAATGTTCGCTCTGGCTGGACAACACTGGGCAATACCAGTCAAAGAATTATTACTGGGCTATGCCTGGGCCTGGTGCGAAAACCAGATCGCGGTTGCAATGAAAGTGATACCCTTAGGTCAAACGCAAGGCCAACAAATTATTCAACAACTTATGCCCAAAATAGACGAGGCAGTTAATATAGCACTCAGTCTGGAAGACGATGAACTGGGTCGTATGTGCCCAGGGCAAGTAATGGCGAGTAGTTTACATGAGCAACAATATTCGAGACTGTTTCGATCTTGAGTATATAAAAGAATATTAACCACAACGGTCACAACGAAAGGAAATATTTAGATAAAACAACACTGCTGTCCCGTTAACTTATGAATAAGATGTTTTTATGATGCCTCTTTAAGTA
>CAZDEC010000007.1:0-69978 GCA_964504295.1 uncultured Thioalkalispiraceae bacterium | reverse complement strand
CGAGATTGCTTTTTATTTTTTAATCATTTCTTTTTGAAAGATCAACACGCCCTAGTCTGAATCAATTTTTATCTTTGTTCGAATCAAACATGGCTTTATTCTTTAATGCTGATATCGGCGGTCTTGGGCACGTATCATCGAAACCACACTTAACATGCAAAAAAAACATGCCTTCATTTTCATTATAAACAGATAGCCGAGTTTTGAAATCACAGATATTGACAATCGTTTCACTACAAGGCAGCCCTGTGCCTGCTACAATGCCTGAATAATTTAAATGTTGCTGATAGCTGCTCTGCCCGCCTGTACTTTTGTTGGATAAGTTATCAAACAACATATAAATAAGCCGGTTATTTTTTGTCGTTACCTGATATCGGCTAGCCGTGGTCAGGCCACCCAGATGCATTACAAATTCGGCATCGCCACCACAGACAATAACCGACTTGCCCGCTAGATAGGCTCCTAACGCAATACTGAGTGCCCCGCCCATATTGCCAGCCATATAAAAATTACACGTACCAGGCATATAAGCATGCATTTCACGACAGGTATTTCCTGTGGTACCGATAAAGACCGTATCACGGTCATGATAAAACAAATTAAGTTCTTTCAGATAATGACTGCGTGGGGCAAATTCCGACAAATCCTGTTTGTGTTCATCATCTAATAATACCTCCGAAAAGGTACCCGTATTTAAAACGCATATTACTTTTTTTGTTTCGCAGCTCAAGATTTGTTGCACTGCACTGTCTTCATTGTTTGTTTTTAGTATTTCATATTCATAACCATAAGCTTTGATCAATTTAGGTAAATGGTCTGCCAGGTGGGCATGCTGAATTTCACTGTCATCCTCGTGATAAGTGCGCCAACTGACAATAATAGGAAAAAGAATATTGTAAGGGTTAAGCAGACTGGTTATACAACTACCTGCATTAGTCAAGCCTGACGACTGCATAAGAACAATTACCTTTTGACCTGACATACTCAAACCAGCCGCAATGGATACCGCTACAGCTTCGTTAGCGCAAGAAACATATTCTATTTTTTTATTGTTAATGATTGCATTGATAAAATATTTTGAAAAACTACAAGGCACCACACAAACATGGGAATAACCCTGCTCAATTAATTGTTCAACAAAATTATTGGTATCAAGCATCAGAATTGGCAACGATGGAAATTCTATCACAAAGTTTAACGCTGCCACTATGAACTTCACCCAGGTGACAAATGATAGAACCTGATTTTATATTGCGTGGCGTATATAACACAACGTTATCATCCGCAGGTAAAACCTTACCTTCTATATATGTGCAAAGTAAGGGCTGATTATCTTTATTTTTTACCAACGCAGTCCAATTATCCATTGCACTTTGTTTACTGTTTTGAACCCGAGTTTTAAACACACTATGTAACGGCATAATACCAAACAGTGAAGCTATCGCATGGTATGGGCCGGTCACGCCGTGGTTTTTATGGGTTTCAATATTAAAATAATACTTATCTGAATGAGATACTTTAAGTCCATTTTTATAAGCAATAAAACATGCGCCGGTTAAGCCAAACAAACCTTTACAGGAACTAAACGCCATCACATCGGCTAACTCATGTTGTTCTTCCAGGCCTATCGAGGCAGTCGCATCCACAAACAATAATGCGCCCAGTGCATTTGCCTTTTGTTTTACATAGGGCAAATCAAGTTTAAAACCTTCACTCGTTTCTGTATAAGCACACATTAACCAATCAAAACTTTCTGTTACCGTATCCAGCTCAGCGTATGAACAAACAGATAACTCTATATTATTGGTAAGTAATAATTTTAAGCGCTCACTATAATACCCGGTTGAAACAAGCAGAACTTTTCCGTGAATAAAACTATGTGCCGCTAACTCTAATGCAAAAGTGGAAGAACCTTGCGCCATTATGATTTCATCCTGACCGGAAAGTTCTTTTAACCAGTCGCCAACCACAGCAACCATATTTTTGTATTCATCATCACCGCGACCAAAAATAGGTTTGATCGACTTTAAACTTTCATAAAGTACAATGGCCGGCCCCGGTGTTAGCATCAACTTGCCATTGTTAATATCACTCAGTGAACGACTAGCGTTTATTCTTAATTCTGTACTGCTGATTCCACCTGTTCTGGGTAAAACCAATAATTTTTCTGCTGATACGTCATTCGAGTTGTCATCACCATGCACTAACAAATCAATTTGATAACGTTCTAAAACTTCATCTGTTATCAGCCAGGGCGTTTCATGCACCTCAGCAACGTCTTTAATGGCTTCGAGTATTTCTTTGCGAAATGGAAATGCCAGTTCAGGAGTATATCCCTTACACGAAATAATTTGCTCATCGGATGTTAAGCCAATAATAACCCTGCCATACTCAGCAGCCTTTTTTATTAACCTTATATGCCCGTGATGAATCAGGGTAGCTGACATATCGACCATAATCCGTTTCATTGTTATTATCTCGCAATTTCGAATCATCTTGTGCCTGGAACAAAGTCTAGAATTTCTTGTATTGGCATGCAATCGGTCTCGGCTTCCATTGCCCGACCATTTTCTAAAATGGATTGAGCAACGTCTAACATTGCAGGGTATGCAGCACGTAATAAATGGTTAGCAAAAATAACAATGTTTACACCCATATCAATAAAATCTTCTACGGTTACAGAATTAAAACTTGTTGGCGCAACAACGATCGGAATTTGTTGGTCAACTTTTCTAAATCGTTTAACAAATTCTTTAATTTCATCCGACTCCTTATGCCGAGAATGAATCATAATACCATCAGCCCCGGCGTCAACATAAGCGGATGCTCTTGATAACGCATCATCCATACCCACGCCAAGTATCAACGATTCTATTCTGGCAATAATCATAAAATCATCACCAATCTGCGCAGCTTTACCACAGCGTATTTTATTACAAAAATGGTCAATGTTATCCTGAACTTGTATTACCTCATTGCCTAACAAAGAATTCTTTTTTAAGCCGGTTTTATCTTCAATAATAACCGCACTAATACCAATTCGTTCAAGGCTTTTAACAGTGAACTCAAAATGCTCGGTTTTACCACCGGTGTCTGCATCAAAAATCATTGGTTTGGTGGTAACTTCAAAAATATCATGCACGGTATTTAAGCGAGCAGTAAGGTCAACGGCCTCAATATCCGGCTTTCCTCTAACCGTAGAATCGGTTAAAGAACTCGACCACATGCAATCAAAACTAACCCGGCCACCATTACGCTGCCCCACGATGTTTTCAACAATTAAACCACTCAAAGCACTGTGCGTTTCCAATACTTTCACGATTTTTTTAGTCTTAATTAATAACCTGAGCCGCTGTTGTCGGGTAACGGTCGTTACACCTAATTTATCCAATTGCTCTTTGATGCTCTGATCACTGATTTCATCGCTATACGGGACTTCGATAAGACTTGCATTCCAACTATCCAACAAGCCAATCACCTCCTCCCTATACACAGTCTGGGTGTTATGACGCCAATCATCACCATGAACAACATAATCCGGTTTAATTAATAACAGGTTATCGCGATAACTCGCTGTTGTCTGCGGAATAATCTCTGAGACCATTACCAAATTTGCCACAACATCCAAACGTTGCTGATACTTCAAATATACATCATCATTCAATTCGTTAATGGCCGATGCGGTCAGTAAGCCCACTATAACTTCACCATGCAAATCTGCCTCCTTAAGGATTTTTATGTGGCCAGCATGTAAAAAATCGGCAATTAAAGATACATACACTTTTTTCATTTTTTATCCAACATTTATTGTAATAAATTATGTTTAATCAACAGCTTACCGTCACATTCTAAATTGACATGATTGACGACCACGGCTATACTTTCAGGTAATTCAAATAATTGGAAGCATAACCCGTAGCTAAGCGAATGCCCAGCATACGCCTAAATTGCGAATAGCGAAGGCACCCACAATGACCAAGTCAACAGATCAATTAACAAAGAATATGGATAAAGATAGACGACAGTTCGTAGAGCGTTTGATTAAAACAACCGCTTTTGCGGTTCCACTTGCCCTTGGCCTGGATGCAATAACGGCAACAAACGCCCTGGCAAACTCTGATGCGAGTAGCGCAACTGGCGGCGGTACCGCTCCAGCTTCAAGTACATCCCCAATATTGCAAAATTCAAGCACAGTATCTGTTCCTGAGGCTTCAACACTTGCACTGACTAGTCTAGGAATAGCCGCCATTGCATTATCAAAACGCGCAAAGAAAGAAAAAACTGATAGTTAAGACAACTAGCTTTTTTGACTTACAAGCCTGACAACCCTCTCTCAAGGGAAACCTTGGGAGAAATTCAGGGCGAGATACTCAATTCACTCGTCGTTTCAATAAAAAAACTCGAAACTTTCTTTAAAAAAGAATTTAATCTAGATGTTTTTTTAACTTGGGGAACGCTGTTAGGTGCTGTACGAGAAGGCGACTTTATTCACTATGATATTGATGTTGATCTCGCCTACCTCAGTCAACAGACAACCGATTACGAAATTTCTGAAGAACACGAATTAATTGTTCGTGTTTTAGACCAGTCCGGTTTTCCAGTTCAACGTAATTCCAAAGGTCAAATCCACGTTAAGGTAAAACCTGAAACAATAGAATCGGATAGTCCTATTTTTAATCTTGATTTGTGGACAACATGGATAAGAAATAATAAGTTTTTTCACTACCCTGACATTAAGGGTGAAATTGCAGCAAATGCCCTACTACCTTTAAAACGCCAGCACTTTCGTAATGAATTATTCTGGGTACCCGCAAACTACGATCAAGTTCTAACCCAATTTTATGGCACAAACTGGCGTATACCAGATAAAGATTATAAATGGTTTCCACGCTACGACACCGAAGATGAATTCGAATTCCTTCGAAGCTCCGCACATATTTCAAGTATCCCAGATTTCCCATTAAAATCGGATACTGTAGTGATAGATGAACGTGAAAATCTATTTTTTATTAGTGGTCCTACACTGACTGATGAACAACGATTAAACCCAACCGCCATGCTTATCCTTGAATTATGCAATGGTAAAAACTCCCCCCAAACAATTATCCAACTAATACAATCTACATATCAACTCGAAACGGCGCCTGAAGTGGTGGTGCTTGAATTTCTAAGCAATGCAGCAGGTTGTGGACTAATCTTTGTATCTGATGATAGTAAAAAATAACGCAGGCTACGCTAAAACTAGCCAAAATCAGACAACAGATGAAAGATCAACAGCCTCTAATATAAGTACAAAAATTTACGTATTTAATTCTTCGACTACACTTATAAAATAGTACTATTCAGCAAGGTATCAAAAATGAAGTTTTTAAGCTTATTACTCAGCCTGGTTATTTTAGTTGCCGTCTTGTATCAATCTGTTTTTACTCCCATGAGTAAAAATAAAAACAACAGCCAACTAAAAACGAAAACAACGAATGCTTTTCAAGCCTTAAAAGAAGCCGAAAAACTCAAGCAGATGCTTAATAAAAAAAATAAAAGTATGAATTATGAGGATGAACTAAAAAATCGTTAGGCAAAGAATATTGATACACGCAACAGCAAAATATATTTAAGTTATTTCATCATTTAATCAACCGTCTTAGCCAACTGCAGACGCAATGCTTCAAGCTTTTCAGAAATTCCGACGCCCACATAAAAAGCATTGTTAATTCGGCTTAAACAAGTTCTTGAAATATCCATAATACTATTCTCCTGATGCTCGGTTAAACCGAGTATTAATAATGCCTCCTCCAGATTTTCTATCATATCATCAAGTGCGGCTACATTTTCTTTTTGCAAATTCATAAGAGATGAATCAATGTCCATCATCGTATTGCCAACCATATCCACTACATTTTGTTTTTGTTTGACAGAACTGCGAAATAATAAAACATCCATACGCGACTCAAGCGCATCGGCAAGAGAACCTAAAATATCTTTTATACGACCATATTTTTCAGGGTTATCAATTGGCATATTTTTAATTAACAAAGAAAAACGCTTGTAATTAAGGATTGTGCGTTTACCAAAATCAAAAAATCGCGGCTGGTTGCGCGCAGCGAGCATAATTTCTGATTCAATAGGTGAAAGTGAGCCCGAATGGCTATAGCCAATAGATTGATTATTGTCTGAATAAATCTGTAACGAACAGCTTAGCCCCAGAGTGCTGGTAGTGACAAACAGAAAATTAGCTAAATCGTCTAATGCCTTTGACGCTTCGCATGCTTTGTAAAATTCAAGTACCTGACCTAACTCACTTGAATAAGACATTGCCTCCATGGCAACCTTGTGATGAGCCTCTAACTGTTCTACAGCCTGACCATTGTGTTGAAACGTTTTTACCAGAGATTTAACTTTTAATATTAGTTCATCATAAATAATCGGTTTAGGAATATAATCAATCGCACCTAAAGAATATCCTTTCACTAACTCATCGAGTTCAGTAACGGTTGAAACGAAAATAAAAGGGATGTTTCTGGTTTTATCAATTGCTTTCACTTGACGACAAAACTCATGCCCGTCAAGCCCTGGGAAATGAACATCCGATATAATCAACTCAACACTCACTTGTTGCAAAATAGTGAGTGCTGTTTCAGCATCATTCGCAACCACGGTCTGATAGCCCTGATCCTGAGCGTGTTGACGGTACAATCTCAAAACCTCATTATCGCTGTCAACCGCTAAAATAGTTGTTTTTCTACTCATAGAGCTAAATTATTTCCAAATCATTAATGTTGATAGCGGCATTAACGTTGCTAACTTTAGCGGGGAACAATTCTATTTTGACATCGTATAGACTCCAATCAGTTCAATATTGTACTCAACTGTTCTCGAAGCTTCTCAAGCTTACAATTAATCTCTACGCCTTCATAAAAGGCTTTATTCGTTTCAGCTAAACATTTTTTGGCAATACCCAGAACATTTTCTTCCTGAAATTCAGTTAACCCCAAAATAAGTAGGGCTTCTTCAATCTGTTCCAGCATATTTTCAATTGCAGTTACATTCTGTTTCTGTAACTGCGAAAAAGACGAATCAACATCCATAATGGTTACACTGACACTTTCAACAACCTGTTGTTTTTGCATTAAAGAATCGTTTGTCAGTAATACCTCAACGCGGGAGCTAATTGCATCACAAAGTGTGCCTAAAATATCTTTTAATCGACCGTATTTTTCCTTATCCTCAACCGGCATATTTTTTATAAGCAAGGAGAAGTTATCGTAGCTCACAATAGTCCGTACACCAAAATCATAAAATCGAGACTGTTTTTTTGCTAGTAACATAATATCAGTCTCGAGTGGCGGGATCTCTCCTTGCTCCGTATAACCCATTGCCTGTCCGTTTAAATCATAAATCTGAAAAGAACAATAAAGTTCTAACTGCTTCATTGTCATAAAAATATAATTTGCTAATTCTCTAAAAGACTTCGCTGCAACGCAAACTTTATAAAATTCGAGTATGACACCCATTTCACTTGAATAATTCATGGCCTGCATAGCCGTTTTATAATAAGTATCTAATTGTTCCTGAACTTCTTCATTTTTTTTGCTCACTGATAAGATATGTTTAATTTTTAAAAGAAACTGTTCATGCTCAATGGGTTTTGTAAGATAGTCATCCGCTCCCAAACCATAGCCAGTCACCAGCTCTTCTAATGAAGTCATAGCAGAAACAAATACAAAGGGAATTTTTTGTGTTTTCGGGTTTTCTTTTACTTGTCGACAAAATTCATAGCCATCTAAATCAGGCATTAAAATATCTGAAATAATTAAATCGACCTTATCCTGCTCAAGAATCGCCAGCGCTTTAACGGCACTACTGCTAACGAAAATTTTATAACCCTGTTCTTCGGCATGTAAACGATAAAGATTGAGGATATCTTCGTCATCATCCACCGCTAATATTGTTGTTGCTTTTTCCACGTTAAAACATTCCCAAGTTGTCGGTATTGATATCGGCAACAATGTCTCGGGCTTTAATAATTTACATTTCAAGCATTGGAAAAAGCCTGATAAAACAATATAGCTATAAGGAAACGGGCATCATAACGGAAAGATAAATTCTATATATATTCCGAATGATGCCCATATTCTATCGAAACCTGTCTACTACGCAGAATCAGATGTCGTTTCAGCCTTTACATATTGAGTCGGATTTGCCTGAAATTTACTGTGACAACTATCTGAGCAAAAATACAGGGTTGTGCCCTGATACTCTTCTGTCGCTGCCGCTTTAGTTTCTTCAATTGTCATACCACATACTGGATCGGTAACCATGATGTCTCTCCTTTGTTGATTTAATTTAACGAAAAAAACTTGTTTTAACCGTAGCCCGGATGACACCTTATTTCATCCGAGCTATCTAAAAAGTCAGCTTAGCTTTATTTAACATTAAATAAAGCATACATCCTATGTGTAACACATATGTCAAGCTTTAACCTGCAGGCACTGCAAACAACAAAACAAAGCCCAGAATAAATGCAATAAAACCGAATAAAATACGTTCACGAATATTGCGGCAAACACTAAAGGCAACCAGACACTGTAGTAAATAATAAAAAGCAAAGGCCCTTGAAGCTAGGGTAATAATTTCAAAGGTAGACCCCGACCATGCCAAAGCCATTGCCGATACCCCCACCATTAGGTACCCCCAACGAGTATTCAGGCGTTGCTGACTGGCTTCCTGCATATTAGCTGCTGCGGCCAATGTATCGGCCACCGCGGCCGAAAACTGTGACAGGCTGGCTGCAATAATCAACGGCAGAGGTAATAAAATAGAAGCCGTTGCCGCTATCGTTATCAGACTGTTTTCTGCATAATTCCCATTCAATACCGAAACAATAGGCATCGCTAAAGCAACAAATATAACGTAAACGCTCAACGAAAAATATTGCGACCAGCGTGAAGCTCGAATACGAGTAAGCGTATCAAATGTTTCACCCAGGTAGCGGGTTGTCTCAAAGCCCTGCACCACGATTAAAGTACCGGCAACAATGGTAATAATTTCCCAGCCACTTCGCTGCGGCATTTCAGGTAAAGAAAAGTATCCTTGCGATAAAAACTGTTTAACATCATAAACTGCAAATAAAACTAATAACCCGGCAAGAATAATAAGCGTAATAAAAAGTGCCCAGCGCTCCAGATTTTCCAGTGGTTTTAAGCCACCAAATAAACCAATAACAGTGATAACACCTATTATTATCGAGGTCATCAAACTGTTATTAAACGTATTATCCAGCTCGAAGCTGGAAAGAACAAAAGACGATAATATATGTATATAGAGGCATACCGAAACCACATAAGCTGCCACCAGTGCAAAGTCTGAAAGTCGTTCAATTATAACGGTAAATTTTTGACTACCCTTTGCCAGTACTGGCTCAGCACATAAAATATTATGCCGAACAATTTTACCGACTAAAAAAGCGACAATGGCAACCACCACCATGGCCAGTATTGCATAAGGGCCAACAGCGCTTGCCAGAATAGGAACAACAACCAGAAAGCCACTACCAAAAATAGATGCCAGTGGAGTGCTCATGGCAGGAATAATATTTCTAAAGCGGGTGTCAGACTCGTCTATATTACAATTGCCTTGATTCGATGAAGGGTGCACAGACATAGAGTCGGATAGATTTCCATTTAAGCAGTAAAAGAATTGACCTTCTATAAAATATCATTCAATCTAGACAGAGTACACCGTTAGTATTATTTTAACTCATCCAGATAAAGCTAATATTCGTAAGGTTATTTACACCATACAATATAAAAATAACAAGGGGATATTTAAAATGAGCAGCTTGCAGCAATATGGGTTATTACTGGCTTTAGTCGTCGGTACCGTGGGCTTTGTTTTATCCATATACGCCATTGGCCGCAGTTTTGGCAAAGCGCGACAGGAACCTGGCAAAGATGTACCTGCAACGGCAGGGCAACTATCTCGCGACCCGGTCTGGGTTCGTTATCATGCACGTTATTATGGTTATGCCCTATTGTTTTTAGCCTTTGATATGGAAATGGCATATATGTATCCGTGGGCGGTTGTTTATAAACAGGTCGGAATTGTAGCCTTGCTTGATATGGGCGTTTTTCTGGCGATTTTATTTTTAGGTTTGTTATACGGCTGGAGTCAGGGTGCGCTACGTAGACAATAAGGAAGATAATAAATGATCGCCGGTGCTCGACAGGGAACAATATCCGCATTAAAGCGGTTAGTCTCTTTTTCGATGTCTCAGGATCTGGGCGTCTATGTTGTGCCGGGGACAGAAATCACACGTGCTTACGGGTTAGATATTGAAGCGGCCGGGATCAACATTGTGGCGAGTCCTCGCCACGCCAGTGTTTTACTTATTGCGGGTGATATGCCCGCGGCATTACGCGACGCAGCGGCGGTGATCTATGCACAAATGCCCCGACCACGTGTTTTGTTTAACCTGACAACATCAACAACAGATTTATTACCCTTACCTACCGCTGATATTACCGCTGGCCTTTCACAACAGGAACTTGTTGAGGGAGTTAACCAACTGCGTAAAACTCTTGCGAAGAGTGCTTTTCATTCTGATGTATCAGATTTTGATGCGCCGGTTTTACAAATTCGCATTGAGTATGTTTGCCCTATGCACCCGGAAGTAATTCAGGATGAACCCGGCTCCTGCCCGAAATGCGGCATGAACCTGATGCCGCGTGAAGTACAGGCTAATGCTCCGCATAGTCATACTGAACCAAACACGGAAAGTAACGATCATTCTTCTCATGATCCCCAACATACGGATCATGCGGCGGTTGAATACACTTGCCCCATGCACCCGGAAGTGGTGCAAAGTGAACCCGGTTCCTGCCCTGAATGCGGCATGAATTTAGAGCCACGTGAAATAGAAGCACAGCAGGATCATCAACATATGGATCATGCGGCGGTTGAATACACTTGCCCCATGCACCCGGAAGTGGTGCAAAGTGAACCCGGTTCCTGCCCTGAATGCGGCATGAATTTAGAGCCACGTGAACCTCAAAGTAGCCGTCATGATCACGCTGAAATGGAATCCGGTATGAACCACGATGATTCCGGCTTTATGTCGATGATTGATGTGACCAAAAATCTGCCACGTAGCGGTGATGGTTTACCTATGGACTGGCTCGACGTACCATTTGGACCTTTTTTTCCGGGCTTACCAGCGGGTTTATTACTGACATTTACACTTGATGGCGATACGGTTGCTGCGGCAAAGACGACGACGCTGGTTGGAAACAAGTCATTACTATGTCATCCCATCCCCGCCAGTGATTTTATTGAAAAACTCACTACTCTGGATCCGCTTGCACCAAACAGTTATCGGCTGCTGGCCTGTTTAGCGATTGAAGATGCTGCCAGCATCAAGGTTGAAACCAGCACGGCTAAAGTCCGGCTTGTTGTACTGGAAAGAGAACGCATTGTTAGTCATCTAAGCTGGCTGACCTTATTTGCAGAACAAACCGGTTTTGACTGGTTAAAGCAGCGTGCTTCATCATTGCAGCAGTCGTTTATGCAGGCAAATATCCAACAAGTCACCCATTTGAAAAAAGCCGTTCAGGATTTAACTAAACAATTGCAACGCACCCCTTTATTAAAATCCCGCAGCCAGGGTATAGGCAGGTTGCCAACAGAGACAGAGCTGACTGTATTCGGCCCTGTTGCACGTGCGGCAGGAATAAACATGGACGCACGAAACAATAACAAACTTTACAGTGAACTTGGATTCGCCGCGGTTACCGCAACAAACGGTGACGTTTATGCGCGCTTGCAACTTCGGCTGGACGAAATCAAACAAAGCATTGAACTGATACAAAAAGCAGCTATCTCGAACAGCGCCACGGTTTCAGTCACCAATAATACTGATACTGTCAGCGGTGATGGACAAGCCGTGATTGAAACACCACGCGGACAAGCCACTCTGCAATTAACCCTGAATAAAGGGAAAGTAACCTCGGCACAACTTGAAACACCCTCAACACAACACCTGACGCTCATTGAACAACTCACCGATCAACAGGAACTCGGTGACGCGCTGGTTACGGTTGGCTCACTGGATTTATCTCCCTGGGAGATACGTCAATGAACACTTTTCTTATTTTATTTTTTTTACTGTTGGGCGCCTATTTTGTTGCCGTACTCGAAGACTGGATCAGCAAAGGCCGCTTCCAACTCAGTGCGCCCCTTTTTGCCGCGGTTGCTTTTTTAGGGCGGGAATCGTTTATCCCACGCAAACCAGATAAAATTTTTTATGAAGCTGGCCCGGTGCTTTTACTCTTGTCGGCGGTGCTGGCGGCGGCGGTTATCCCGCTCACACCCGATTTAATCATCACCGACCTTGCCACCGGTGCATTATTTATTAATGCCGCACTGGTGTATGTTCTAGTGGCTTTGCTGATGGCAGGTTGGGGACCAGATGGAGCTTATGCCATGATTGGCGGCTGGCGTTTTCTGGGGCAACTCATTGCCTATGCGATGCTGATTGTAATGCCAATTACTGCCGTTGCCATGCGTGCTGAATCATTATTAACAACACAAATTGTGGTTTCACAAGCCGACCTGTGGAACATTGCCTATCAACCACTGGGCTTTATATTATTTTTTGTCGCCTCGATGGCACTGGCATTTTTACCGCCGTTCAACATGATGATTGCAAAAGGTGAACTCGCTGGTGGTATAGAAGCAGAATACAGCGGTATGCGGTTGGCCATCTTCCGACTTGGGCGACTGGTTTTGATCGTTACACTGGCAGCCGCTACGGTTATTTTTTACCTGGGTGGTTGGCAAGGATTTAATTTGTTCGGCTTTGAATTACCCCCCTGGGCATGGAGCGCAATTAAAATACTGGCCGTTACCATGGCCATGTTACTCATCGGTCGCTATATGCCACGTATTCGTGAAGCGCATTTACTTTCATGGTGCTGGATAATCGGCATCCCGTTAGCACTGCTGAATATTTTTATTGTTGGCGTACTGGTACTGGAGTTTCCCTAAATGACAGCACAGGCATTTTTTATTGGTTTTTTTGGGCTCGCCTCGGTGTGGTTTGGCATTGTGGTGTTCCGCACTTTTTCCATGATGCGTTCAGCCATCGCTTTGCTATTTTCTCAGACCGCACTGGGCGCGATGTTTTTAAGCATGCAGGCCGAATTTTTAGGTGTGTTACAAATTATGATGATGGCAACCGAAATGAGCATTATGGCCATCTTTATGGTGATGTTTATGATGGACCCTGGCGGTCTGGGTGAAATGGATATGACCCACCAAAAACGATTGTCTCTTATCGCCGGTTTTGTTTCGTTTGTCGGCGCGGTGGCAATAGCAGTGTTCGTCGACTGGGGCCCCGTGGCCACCACCTTCCCGGATGCGGCACAACAAACGGTCGATCTCGGTCTTGAACTACTGGATCGCTCCATGCTGATTTTTGAAACCGCTGGCATCACGATTTTAACCGCGATGATTGCAGCCACCGCCGTTGCTATTCAACCTGTTAAAAAAGAGAGTGGCAAAAAATGAGTATGGAATTAATCATTGCACTGACCGCAGGTGCAGCCTTATTTGGCGTAGGGGTTTACGGTGCATTATCACAAACCAATTTAGTGATGATTATGATGGGGGTGGAACTTATTCTTGCCGGTGCCATGGTAAATATAGTGGCCTTCTGGCGTTATCTGCATCCAGAAGTGGCAGCCGGGCAAATGTTTGTGCTGATTATTATGACCGTGATGGCCATTGAAATGGCCGTGGGCTTTGCAATAGCCATTGCCCGCTTCCGCGCCAAGGGTTCGGTCGAGATGGAAGAAGCGGTGGATTTGAAAGGATGAGTTTTATTACCGTTGCTATTTTGGCTCCACTTGCCGCATCTGTCTTAATACTGTTAGTACGCCGACTTCCGGTGCTGTTAGCATTATTTGGTATTGCCTTAGGCCTGATTGCCAGTTTAGCCTTACTGTTTAATGTATCAAGTGGTGTTAATGCTGAACTGCTGCTGCCCGGCTTACCCAATATGCCTCTGCGTTTAATCGCGACACCTTTAACCGCCTTACTTTCAACCATGGTCACAATCGTCGGCAGTTTTGTGCTGATTTATGCCGTAGGTTATATGAAATCTGATAGCGAAAAAGTGCGCTTTTTTGCCACCATGCTGCTCTTTATTTCAGCCATGCAAACACTGGTACTTGCCGGCGACTGGATCCTGTTACTGTCGGCCTGGGAACTGATTGGCCTAAGCAGCTATTTACTGATTGGTTTCTGGTATAAAAAGCCGGGGGTAAAATCTGCGGCTACACGCGCCTTTATGGTCACTCGCAGCGCCGATTTGGGTCTTTATATTGCTGTGTTTATTCTTATCGCCAACACCGGTAGCAGTGAAATTGCAGCAACACTCAATACCAGCGGCAACCCTGCCATGGCTGCTGGCTTATTATTATTGATTGCGGCCATGGGTAAGTCCGCACAAACCCCGTTGCATGACTGGTTACAACGCGCAATGGCCGGTCCAACACCAGTATCGGCTTTATTACACTCGGCCACGCTGGTTGCAGCCGGTGCCATTTTATTAATTCGCACTGCACCGATGTTAACACCAGAAACATTACTGGTTATCGGTATTGTTGGCGGGGTGACCACCGTGGTAACAGGCCTTATTGCACTGGGTGAATCGGATCTTAAGCGCATGCTGGCTGCATCCACTTCCAGTCAATATGGTTTGATGCTGGTGGCGGTGGGTGCGGGCGTGCCTATGGCGGCATTGCTACACCTGATTGCTCACGCCGCCATTAAGAGCAGCCTGTTTCTCGGTGCCGGTGTCTTCCAGCACAGCCGCGAAAGCACAATGCTGGAAAAATTACGCGGCGTTGGACATGAGCGCCCTAGAATATTTATTGGCTTTGCGCTGGCGGCACTGGCATTAGCCGGTATTCCACCTCTAAGTGGTTTTTTCTCTAAAGATGCAATTATTGCGGCATCGCTGAACGCTGAATATTTCGAAATACTGTTACCGTTTGCTTTGGCGGGTACGTTGTTAACGGGCGGTTATATGGCTAGAGCCTTATCGATACTTTGGTATAAAAATCAAGGCTATAAAAATCAAAGCTATAAAAATCAGGAACAAAAAAATACCCAAAACAAACCGCTTGCCGGTCTCGTCTGGATGGGCGCAGGGTTGGCCGGGCTAGTCACGCTGGCGGTTGTTTTAGCGGCGGCTTTCCCGGCACTTAAATCATTACTGAACATGCCACAGGTCGAAAACATATCGACTGAATTTCTTCCCGAAATACTCGGGCTAATTGCTGCCTTAAGTGGTTTGTTTTTAGGCTGGTTTGTTCCTGTGCAGCGTTTACTTGGGGGCTTATTACCCTGGGTGAATAACGGTTTTGCGCTTGCCGGTGGTTTCGATAATTTAATGGTGCGCCCGGCTATGGCAATTGCTCATGGTTGCGAAAAACTGGAACGCATTTTTTATGAAGGCGTACTCGCGATAGGTCGAGCAGGACTTAAACTCGGTCGAGTCGCGCGCCGAACGGATGATAAAGGTATTGATGGCTTTATCTTTTCGTTTGTAGACAGCACAGTCAAATTTGCCGGCAAGGCTCGCACCTTACAAAGCGGTTTGATTCATAAAGAGCTGGCTATCAGTACCATTGCCAGCGCGATGATTTTAGTGATCAGCTTAATCGCATTGATAGTTTATTAATAAGAGGACTTTTTAGTGTATCCAATTGTATCGATTACTGTCTTTCTACCTTTGCTTGGGGCATTGCTGGTGTTGCTTATGCGCAAGTCATCGCCACAAGTTGTTCATGCTATTGGTATCGTCATCAGTGGTGTGACTTTGCTGGG
Source organism: uncultured Thioalkalispiraceae bacterium (assembly GCA_964504295.1). GTDB lineage: Bacteria > Pseudomonadota > Gammaproteobacteria > UBA6429 > Thiohalophilaceae > SZUA-37. The sequence continues at coordinate 54,090 of CAZDEC010000007.1, read as the reverse complement.
TGCACTGGTGATGTGGTCACGTGGTGTGAGTGATACCGGCTTTGCCCAGCTCGAACAAATTGACTGGATGCCTTCGATTGGTGCGGCCTACCGGGTGGGTGTGGATGGTATTAGCTTACCGCTAGTGCTGCTAACTGCGTTGTTGTTTTTTGTCACCTTTATTTATTCTGCCAAAGTACGTAAGCAGTCACATGCTTTTGTTGCATTGATGCTGCTGTTAGAGACGGCATCCATCGGTGCCTTCACTGCACTGGACGCAATTTTATTTTACGTTTTCTTTGAAGTGTCACTGGTGTCCATGTATTTTATGATTGCACAATGGGGGCACGAAGACCGACAACGTGCCGCGCTGATGTTTTTTATTTATACCTTCCTTGGCAGCCTGCCATTATTGCTGGCGATTCTGGGTTTATACCTCGGCAGTGACCCATATACATTCGACATGCGTGTCTGGATCAGTAACCCACCCTTAGATGGACTTGCGGCTATGCTTGCATTGATTGCCATGCTGATTACCTTTGCGGTTAAAACGCCGGTGTTTCCATTTCATACCTGGTTACCTGCCGCACATGTTCAAGCACCGGCTGCAGGCAGTGTAATTTTAGCCGGTGTGATGTTGAAATTCGGCACCTATGGTCTGGTGCGGTTTGCTTATCAAATGACGCCAGATGCCTTTCGCGAAGCGGGGGTAGTGATTTTAGTATTCGGGGTAATTGCAGCATTGTACGGCGCTTTTGCCGCGCTGGCACAAACGGATCTCAAACGACTGGTGGCTTATACCTCAATTAATCACATGGGCTATATCATTATTGGCGTGGCGGTTGCCGCACTGGCAGCGGATCCCGCCATTCGTGCCACCGCGTTAGATGGTTCAGTATTACAAATGGTCAGTCACGGTTTAGTGACAGGCGCGTTGTTCTTGCTGGTTGGGATGTTGCAGGATCGAGCCCACACAAGAGACATGGATCAGTTTGGTGGTTTAATGAAAGTCGTACCGGTGCTCGGCTGGTCGTTTGTGCTGGCTGCGTTTGCTTCGCTGGGTTTACCCGGGCTGGCGCATTTCCCGGCAGAGTTTCAGATTTTCCTCGCCACATTGCAGGTTGAGCCTATAGCCATTATTGCTATTCTCGGTATCGTTATTACCGCCGGTTTATATTTACGAGCGATAGCACAGGTGTTTCTTGGCGAAGTTGGAGATAAGTGGACAACGGCTACCATGCCTGACTTGAATGCGCGTGAACTACTTGCATTGGCACCATTATTGGTCTTCACCATTGCGCTGGGTGTCGCGCCAGCCTGGGTGCTGGATGTGATCCATAAAACCACCATAGCGTTGCCATTGTAATGGAAACAGATCTTGCCTTACTGATCCCTGAGATCATCATCCTACTTACGGTGGTGTTTGCCTTAATTGCCGAGATGCTGCGTGCCCCACGAATTGTGCTGACCGTGACTATCGTTGGGCTATTGCTGGCAACATGGCAAAGTGTGCTTTTACTTGGCCTGAACACCTCGGTCTTTGGTGGCACTTTCCGCATTGATATGCTGAGCGTATGGGGAAAAATTATCCTGCTGCCCGCAACGATACTGTCTTTGCTATTAGCTCGCGCTGAACTTGCCGGTAGTGATCGTGAAGGTACGGTGTATGTTCTGGTTACGCTAGTCAGTCTGGGTTCGATATTAATGGCCGGTGTGGGCGATAGCATGTTACTGGTACTGGCTGTTTTGTTATCTGGCCTGGCTTCTTTTGCGCTGGTGGCTTACCCACGAAATGACAGTGCGACCGAAGCGGCGATAAAGTTTTTTGTGTTTGGCTCGGTCACCACCAGTATTATGATTTTTGGGCTCAGTTACTGGTTCGGCGGGAGTGGCTCGACACTACTGAGTGAACTGGGGCAGCTTGAAACCTCGCCTGTTATTGCCATTATTGGTTTTATTGCCGTTATTATTGGCCTGGGTTACAAGGCATCACTAGTACCGTTTCACTTTTGGGCACCGGATGCATACGAAGGCGCACCGCTCTGCATTGCCGCCTATTTATCTGTTGTACCAAAGATTGGTGCCATACTGGCTTTTGCCCAGGTCGTACGCGATATGCCGCTGTCGACAGGCTGGCCATTGATTATTGCCGTGGTTGCGGTACTTACCATGACCTACGGTTATCTCGCCGCACTGGTACAAAAGAATGTGGTGCGCTTACTAGCTTATTCATCCATCGCACAGGCCGGTTATTTTCTTTTAGGTGTGGTTGCGGTGGGGGCGAGTTCACTCGCGCTGCAATCCTTAATTATATTTTCGGCCGCCTATGCTGCGATGAACCTGGGGGCATTTGCCGTTGTGATGCGAGTGGGTCGAACGCTTGATAGCTTTAAAGGTATTGGGCGCAAAAATCACATGTTGGGGGTAGCCATGGTGATATTCCTTTTATCACTGGTAGGCATTCCGCCGCTGGCCGGTTTTGTCGGTAAATTTTTACTCTTTGGTGCTGCAATTGATGCCGGTTTTTTATGGTTAACCGTTATCGCCATTCTTAATAGCGTATTGTCACTGGCCGTTTACCTGCGCATTATAGTGCCAATGTATCTGGCGCAAAGTCATTGCCATGAACCAGTGGATACGAGCACTGCGACGGTCACACCGGCATTGATTAAGCTGGTGTGGGTCATTGCGCTGCTCTTCACCATCGGCATTGGGCTTGCAGCGCAGCTGTTGCTTAAACAATTGAGCTAATCTGAGTTAGGGATAATGGATCCTATACAGATCCGTTCCACCTATACCAAGCAATAGCGCCATTCCCGCCTGGCTTTGGCGGGAATGACGTAAGTTTTTTATCCCCAGTTCAAGTTAGCTAATTTGTTCTGATAAAAAATTAGTCAATATCCGACTCAGCCGCAATTTTATGAATGCTTAAATCCGCACCCATGTGTTCTTCTTCTGCCGTTAAACGAATGCCTACCATCTTTTTAATGACACCATAAACAACAAAGCCTCCTACAAGCGCAACAGAAAGCCCCATTAGTGTGCCCACTAACTGTGACATAAAGGTCACGCCGCCCAAACCACCAAACGCTTCGAGTCCAAAAATACCCGCAGCAAGACCACCCCAGGCACCACATAACCCATGCAATGGCCAAACACCGAGTACATCATCTATTTTCCATTTGCTATGGCATTGTGTGAACGCCCAAACAAACAGTCCTCCGGCAACCAGTCCGGTTACCAACGCGCCCATCGGGTGCATAATGTCCGAACCGGCACACACAGCAACTAAACCCGCTAATGGCCCGTTATGCACAAACCCCGGATCATTCTTACCCACCACCAACGCGGCCAATATACCGCCCACCATCGCCATTAATGAATTCAGCGCCACCAGACCACTGACCGCATCAATGGTTTGGGCAGACATCACATTAAAGCCAAACCAGCCCACGGTTAACACCCAGGCGCCCAAGGCTAAAAAAGGAATGCTTGATGGAGGATGAGAAATGGAATGGCTACCGCCCTTCGGCAATCGACGACCGAGTAAAAGAACCGCACCTAGGGCTAACCAGCCACCCATCGCATGCACCACCACGGAACCAGCAAAATCGTGAAATTCGGCACCAAACTGGCTATCTATCCATGCTTGCACACCAAAATTACCGTTCCAGGTAATACCTTCGAAAAACGGGTAAATAAAAGCCACAATAAAAAAAGTCGCCACCAATTGCGGGTAAAAACGCGCTCGCTCAGCAATGCCACCAGAAATAATAGCCGGAATAGCTGCTGCAAATGTCAATAAAAAGAAGAACTTAACTAACTCATAGCCATTTTTTTGTACTAAAACCTGAGCACTCTCGCCAAACCCAAGCCCATAGGCGACCATATAACCAATAAAGAAATAACCGATGGTTGAAACAGCAAAATCGACAATAATTTTAACTAGTGCATTGACCTGATTCTTTTTGCGCACCGTGCCCACTTCTAAGAATGCAAAACCTGAATGCATTGCGAGTACCATAATGGCTCCTAACAGAATAAAGAGCACATCAGTTGCTGTTTTAATTTCCATGACTTCTCCCATGCTGGAGGCATCTCCAGACATTTTTATTGTTTAATAATTTGTATTATTTTGGTGCAAAAATACAGTGCATAAATGCACTTATATTGCACATATTATGCTTTGGATGGTTTATTAAGTAAATCTACGATTTAACGAAAGGAGAAAATCCAGGAAAAAGCACTATTTTAGTGCCTGATTGGCCAAAAGAGACGTGTTAATAACGGGCTAATACGGTCGACCACGAGGCAAAATAGACTCCAGAGCGTCGATAAACAATGGCCCGGCTTGTTTCAGCACAGGATCTATCACCGAGTCATCCAGACCGGTTAAATCCCAGGCTACCTGCGCAATCGGCTGAATATTCAGCTCCACATCCACATCCAGCTCTTGTTCGGCCCAACCCGTCATAACATTGGCCATATGTACCAGACAGGTCTCCATTGAAATTTCTTCAGCTTTAGCGGGGTCATGGTGATAACGAATGGATTGCTCTAGAGAACTTGGCATTTGCCAGGCCTTGATTAGCTCACCACCCACATCTGCATGATCAAAGCCAATAATATCCCGCTCAACTTCAAAATCCATTAGCTGATCCAGCTTCATTTTATCAACCACAATTTTCGACTCGCTTGGTAGGCGGTGGCATAGAATTAACTTGCCAATATCGTGTAAGAGGCCTGCTACAAACAGTCGCTCAGAGTGCAAAACATGACACCGATCCGCCAATAACTGCGCCACCACACCACAATACACACTGTGCCGCCAAAACTGCACCATATTGAGAATATCATTTGGAATTTTAGAAAAGGTTTCAATCGCCGAAGCGGCTAACACTAAACCACGCAATTCACGTAAACCAATAACTGTAACCGCACGCGTGACCGTTTCAATTTTTGATGGTGAACCATAAAAAGAGCTGTTTACAATTTTGAGTAGCCGTGCCGTCAGCCCGGTGTCCTGACTAATGACTTTGCCGATATCAGATGCCGAAGTACTCGCATCATCCATCATTTCGTTAACCCGAATACAAACTTCAGGTAAAGACACTAGTCGCACAACACCGGAGACTAAATCGGCGGCCTGAAGGCGCTGTCCTTGTTGTTCGGAAGTAATAGGGATTTTTTTCTGCATTGTCCCTGATATAACGACAATTTCAGGAATATCTTTAGGCTAAATGTACAAAAATTGAGCAACTTTAACGTGCTGTCGCTCTCAATGTCTCTCTTTTATCCTTACGAGCGATAGCGAAACAACCTGTTTCCTTAATACAATCTTAAGGTTAATTAACCTAAGTTCTGCACAGCTAAACTTACGCCATTCACACAGCAATGATGCTACCTCGTGTAACTCTGTCGACTACGTCAGTATAAATTCCTTTTCCCGAACTCAGCCTAATTCGTTTCGGCAGCGAGACGTTGTAAAGCCTGCGCTGCAATGGCTTGAACGTCAGGATCAGTGTCTTTTAGTAAAGCATTCAAAGTAGCCGCTAAGGTATTGAGATTTCTTGCCACTTCGATACGAATTTCAGCAGAACGATCTTTTGCTAGTACAGCTAACACTTCTGCAGGCACATACTCAAACCGCGCAACCACACTTTTCACCGCAGAATTCTTATCAGTGGCCAGTTTGTTGAATGTTGATGTGTCGGTTGATAAATTCGTGGCAACCGCAATACGTACTCGCTCACTTGGGTCAGAAGCTAACTGAAACAGCATAGCCGATTTTAAACGGCGATTTTGAGCAAGTGCTTCACGCACCGCCACTGAAGGATGGCTGAGAAATTGTTTAACTTGAGCCGGTTTAATCGCCACCGAACGCGCTAAACGGTATTCCCTGTCCGAATAATCTGCGGCATGGGCAAGCGTATTCAGTAATAAAACAAACGGTACAATAAAAAGCTTTTTACTGAGCATCCGCAATAATGCCTTCGTAGGTTTTAACCACGGCCGCAACCGCTTTTTTAGAGGCAGGTAATTCTAAATGTGGTGGCTTACGATAACCTAAATACACCACATTTTTTTCATTCGTAAAACTAAAAATATAGATAATATAGGGGCAGAAAACGATATTCATGGGATCCGCTTCCATCATATTGCGTGACAAAGTAGCACTGCAAAACTGAATAGCTTCAGCATGATCGTAGATTTTTTTAGTGCGGCCAATATCCTTACCCGTACGAGTCAACATGTCACTAATATGCGAAACCCCGTTCACTTTTATACCTCGCCCGGTAATAGCGTAGTCCAGGTCGAGACGAACATCCTCGTAGCTGCTTCCCTTAAACTTGTAAAATTTATATTCAGCTGTTTCTAGCTTTCTTTCTGCAGCCTGACCTGTAGTCGAGAATGTCATGATATTTACTGAAAAAAGAACAATCAAAACAAGGGCGTAAGAGATAAAGTTCTTGAACATCTTTAAATTCCTGCTAATAATAGATTATGCGTAACAAATTCAATATACCATAATGTTATATCCTCTTGTATGACAATAAACAAAGGTATCGTTCAACATGGCATTCGCATTACCGGCATCATAAAGATAAAATGACTGACTCAGAAGATAACCAGCAAAGTAGCAAAGCAACCATCCTTGCCGTCGATGATTCTCGGGTAATGCGCCGTGCGATCTGTAAAATTTTATCCGTACAATATAACGTTATTGAGGCCGAACACGGTGAAGATGCCTGGGTCTTACTCGAGCACCATAAAGATATTCAAATTGTATTTACCGACCTATCTATGCCCTATCTTGATGGCTACGGCTTACTAGAACGTATCCGTAACGCGGAAGATGATCGCATCGCAGCGCTCCCGGTCATTATTATCACCGGCAAGGAGGATGACGACCAGGCAAAGATGGAAGCGTTGGATAAAGGTGCCGATGACTTTATTGGCAAACCTTTTGATAAAGCACAGCTCCTAGCACGTGCTCAGTCTCATCTTAAATTTGAAGAAACCTCTAAAAGATTATCTGAAACAGCCGAAAAACTTGAAAAACAGGCTGCCGTTGATGAATTAACTGGCCTAGGAAGTCAGCGCTATTTTGAAAAAGCCGCCGACGAACAACTTTCCTCCTTAATTCGGCATAAGGGCCACTGCTGTGTACTACGAATTGATATTGATAATTTTAACCAGCTCTTTATCAAGTATGGTAAAAAGATAGCCGATGAAGTTATACAAACCATTGCTAAGTGTTTGAACCAGCATGTACGTAAGGAAGATATGGCGGCACGCGTTGGCCTGGCTAAATTTGCACTTTTTCTCAATCAGACCAACTTAAATGAAGCCGAAAAATTAGCACAACGTATTATAGACGAAATACCCACACGCAAACTAACCAGCAAAAATTTCAGCTTCACCGCCAGTGCCGGTATTGTTGAACCGAACATAAATAAAGACAGTAATTTTAAAGAAATTTATACCTTGACCGAAACATGTCTTAACCTAGCCATAAACGACGGTGGCAATACACTAGTGAGTGAAAGCTACGTACCGATCATTGAACTCGACTCAATCGAACCACTTACCATTGAGCAAGCCATTAAACTATTAGAACAAGGAGAAGCCGATGAAGTAAAACCACATTTAGAACATCTTTACGAACAGTTAAAACCATTACTTATATTATTTACACAGTTATTAAAGAGATAAACTCAATTGGAGACCCCATGTTTCAATTAAAAGACATTTCCCGCAAGCAAGCCTTTTTAACCCATTTCGGCATCAGTCTGGTTATTTTTGCCATTGTTTTATACTTTATTATTTTTCACTGGTACCCGCAGCCCTTTTTTATTATTGACGGTGGTTGGCAAGGTGTGCGATTAATCGCCGCCGTTGATATTGTGCTTGGCCCCTTACTCACCCTTATTGTATTCAAGCCTGGCAAAAAAGGTCTAAAAATCGATCTTATTATTATTGGCGCAATACAGTTTAGCGCCCTATTTTCCGGCATCTATGTTGTACAAAATGAACGTGCCGTCGCAAAAGTTTTTCAGGATGGTACTCTTAATATTGTTACCGGCTACGATATGCGTGAACGAAATATATCAGTGAAAGATTTAGAGCAATATAGAATTAGTGGAGCCATTACTATTTACCTGGATCTTCCTGATGACAACATTAAGTTTTCGGATCTCAATGTACAAGCTTTAAAATCGCAGGAACCCTTATACCTCAACACCTCACTGTACAAAAAAATAGATGCCCGTATTTTAAAAAAAATGCGTTTATTTTCAATTGATGTAGAACGCTATATTAAAGATGTATACAGCGATAAAGAACTGCAACTCTTCCATGACTTCCTAAAAAAACATAATGCATCAAAAAATGATTTTTTATTTATCGCAATAAAAGCACGGTATAATTTTGGAATTGCCGCATTCAACCCTGACACATTTGAATTTATTGGCATACTACCAAAAATAAAATCACCCGAAGAAAATGTTTTTAATAAATACATAAAATATGATATTTTAAGAAAAGAATCTTATAAAAAATATTTACTTAAAAAGATAGAAAAAGAAAAAACAAACCACAAATAAAACTTATAAAAAAACCTGCATCTGCAGGTTTTTTTATAAGTAACAATGTAATTATAATTTTATTTATAACGCTGCATCACCAAACAGGCATTGGTGCCGCCAAACCCAAAGCTGTTCGACATAACACAGTTTAACTCTACGTTTTCCATTAACTCACGCACAATTGGAAAACCTTTTGCACCTTCATCGAGTTCGACAATGTTGGCCGATGCACATAGGAAGTTTTCCTGCATCATTAATAATGAATAGATTGCTTCATTAACACCGGCAGCACCTAATGCATGGCCGGTTAATGATTTGGTTGATGAAATATAAGGTATTTTATCACCAAAAACTTCTTTCATGGCTTCAAGTTCTTTTATATCGCCAACCGGTGTGCTGGTGCCATGCGCATTGATGTAATCAATTTTTACATCGTCATCAACAGTTGCAAGTGCTTGTTGCATGCAACGTACGGCGCCTTCACCCGATGGTTGTACCATGTCGGCACCATCAGAAGTGGCACCATAGCCAACAATCTCAGCATAAATTTTTGCACCACGGGCTTTTGCATGTTCGAGTTCTTCTAATACAAACATGCCTCCACCACCGGAAATAACAAAACCATCGCGGGCTGCATCATAAGCACGTGCAGCGGTTTCAGGTTTGTCATTATATTTGGATGATAACGCACCCATGCCGTCAAACAACACACTCATAGTCCAGTGCAGTTCTTCCCCGCCACCGGCAAACACAATGTCCTGTTTACCCATCTGGATAAGTTCAACACCATGACCAACGCAGTGTGCCGACGTTGAACAGGCCGAACTGATTGAGTAGTTCACACCTTTAATTTTAAACGGTGTGGCTAAACAGGCCGAGTTAGTACTCGACATAGCGCGTGTGACCATATAAGGGCCAACTCGACGAATACCTTTTTCACGCATAACATCCGCAGCATATACGAGATTAGATGTTGACGGCCCGCCTGAACCAACCACTAAACCAGAGCGAATATTGGACACATCACTGTCTTCAAGACCGGCATCTTCAATCGCTTGCTGCATAGCAATATAGTTATACGCTGCACCATCACCCATAAAACGTTTTAATTTACGGTCGATTAAACCATCAAGATCAATATCCAGATCGCCATGCACATGTGAACGAAAACCCATGTCCGCATATTCCTGTGAAAAACTTAAACCTGACTTGCCTGCTTTTAATGCGGCAGTCACTTCTTGTTGATTGTTGCCAATACTGGAAACAACCCCTAACCCTGTTATAACAACTCGACGTAATGACATTTTTTTAAAACCCATCAGTTGATGTAAATAATCCTACACGCAAATCACTTGCCGTGTATATCTCGCGACCATCCACTGTCATATGTGCATCCGCAATACCCATGGTTAATTTACGCATAATCACGCGCTTTAGCTCAATACGGTATGTAATTAATTTATTCTTCGGTGTAACCTGACCGGTAAATTTAACTTCACCCGAACCCAGCGCGCGACCATGTCCCGGGCCACCTAACCAGCCTAAATAAAAGCCAACAAGTTGCCAGAGAGCATCAAGTCCCAAACAACCAGGCATAACTGGGTCACCTTTAAAATGGCAATCAAAAAACCATAGGTCAGGATTGATATCCAGCTCAGCAATGACCTCGCCTTTACCATACTGCCCACCGTCTTCATTAATATTAACAATGCGATCAAACATTAGCATTGGTGGTAAGGGTAATTGTGCATTCCCTTCGCCAAATAATTCGCCACGTCCGCATTGGAGTAACTCTTCTCGATTAAAGCTCGACTTACCTTTTACTTCCGAATTAACTTCTACACCCACAATATTATCTCTACTATTTTTAAGAATATTTTGAATCGGCAATTTTAGCGGTAGGCTAGCCTAGAATAAAGCCCTGTTTGCCTTTTTATGACACTTTATTGAGATAAATTAGATTGTTGAAATTAAAGTATTTTTCGCTAATTCCTCAGTTTTAACGTTCAACACGATGAAATCCACGCTTGGATTGCCCAATAAATACCGCTAAGTCATTGATTATATTAGAGTTAATCTTTTTTAACTGGCTTATTACCTGCTCCAGCGACAGTCCCGAACTAAAAATTAAGCGATAGGCCTGCTTTAAAGCCGTAATATCCGATTTCTTGAATCCCGCTCTTTTTAAGCCAACCACATTAATGCCTTTAACACTCGCCGGCAGGCCATCGGTAATAAAGTACGGCAAAACATCCTGAGTAATTTTGGCATTGCCACCAATCATTGCATAGGCACCTATGCGGGTGAATTGATGCACCATCACCCCGCCCGATATAAAAGCATTTTGTCCAACATGTACATGGCCACCAATACCAGCACTCACGACCATCACGATATTGTTAGCCAGCACACAGTCATGCCCGATATGTGCATTAGCCATTAGGTAATTATTATTACCAAGTATAGTGGTACCCTGCTCTTTTAGAGTGGCACGATTTACGCTGCTGTATTCTCTAAATTCATTGTTGTCACCTATTTCAACAAACGTTTGAGCTTGTTTATCAAAACCTACATCCTGAGGGCAACCGCCCATCACCGCATATTCATAAAAAGAATTATTATTACCAATGCGACAGCCGTTTTTTAATACCGCACCATGATGCAGGACGTTGTTGTCACCGAGCACCACATCGGCTTCTATCAGGGTATTAGCTGCAATGCTGTTAGCGGTTCCTAATTCGGCTTTAGGGTCGATAATAGCACTGGGATGGATGGTATTTTTCATTTTTAATCTATTGAGTTTTTTTTGGTGAAGTGTTTTTTTGGTGAGGTGGTTTTTTGGGTTTATAACCAACCGGGCGAATCGCAACGGTATTTTTAATGTGAGTGCATTCTACTCCATCTGCGCGATAATAGCCGTATTCAAATGTGGGGGTACTGCGGCCTTTTGATTCTAAATCGGCATGAATTTGTTTTTCTATTTCGGGGCTGAAGTCAAAGCGTAACTCTAAGTCTGAATTGCCTTCATAGCGAAAGTCCACCTCCTGATAGCGTGTCCAGACATTGTACTTTCGATTCAACACCCGGTTGCAGGCCAACGCCGCAATAGGGTCGGCCAGGGCTGTTTGATAGCCTCCAAACATGCTGCCCCCCATATTGCGAGAAACCATGTTTAACGGCAATTTAATGTGTATATGCCGCCAATCGGAACTTAACGAAATAACCTTGATACGCATAAAGAAAAAAGGCGGAAACCACTCCAGGCGCTTCTTATCCGATAAAAAGACGCTCTTGGACATTAATTTTAAAATATTAAATTTCATTTATTATCATAATATTAAAGGTAAGTTTATACTCACTTCAAAATTTTGGCGGCATACTATTTTCCAAATGTAGTCTTATACCGACAGACGGCTTCTTCAAAATTGGTTAAAATCACCCCACAAATTAAATAGGCCGCTAATAATACAAATAGTACTAAATTAATAAAAGCATAATTCAGGGCAGGATCATGAGAGTTGTACCAATCGGTAAACAAAGCACGCACCACCTTCCACGTCAGGGTGAAGATAATGCTATCCCCCATCGTTCAAAACGCTACTATACCGCAAATGCCTCATGGTTTTTCAATACCCGAGAAGATGAGCCACAAGGCCCATTCAAAAACTTGGGTGAAGCCAAAGAAGGCCTTAAAACCTACTTACGACGTTGTGGCATTATGCATTTTAATGGCTAGAAGAGCCGTTAACTAATTACTGGCCGACCACTTAAACAATGCTACAAACCCGTTCGAAACTGAGCCGAGCAAGCCGTGGAAATAACTTGGCTTCATCCCCATAACCAATTCCACAAATAAAATTAGATTTCACTTTTCCATCGGGGAAAAATTCGGCATCTAAAACCGCATTGTCAAAACCCGACATCGGGCCGCAATCCAGACCAAGACTTCTTGCCGCCATGATTAAATAGGCCGCCTGCAATGAACTATCACGAAATGCCGACTCCTGAATTTTTTTAGCTTTACCCACATACCAGGATTTAGCATCAGCATGCGGAAATAAGGTTTCAAACTCTTCATAGAATTCCATATCCATAGCAATAATAGCCACAATCGGCGCAGTCATGGATTTTTCGATATTGCCTTCCTGCAGGCTCGGCTTTAAGCGCTCTTTCGCTTCGGCAGATTTAACAAAAACAATACGTGCCGGGCAGCTATTGGCACTGGTTGGCCCCCACTTCATTAAATCGTAGAGTTGCTGAAGCTGTTCGTCTGTAACGGGTTTGTCCTGCCAACCATTATGACTTCGCGCTGACCTGAATAGTTGCTCAAGAGCTGAATCGCTTAAAATAGAATTATCCGCCATTATCCTTTTCTTCCTGTGTTTTTAAATTTTGGTACATTAAGTCGACCTCAACCTGCCGATATTCCAGTGTTTCAACAAAGCGAAAACCGCGTTGTTGATAGAATTGCGTTTGCTCTTCGGTAAACAAGTAAAGGTTTTTATAATCAAGTTGCTTCGCATAATCAACACAATACTGAATTAAACCGCTGCCAATGCCTAAGCCCCGGCTGTCGGGTTCAACATACAAACTCGCTAACCAAGGCGTAAGGTATTGGCGTGTATCCATATCATCTTTATCAAGGGTAACTGAACCTAGTAGCTTATGATCATGGCTAGCAATAAAAATTTCTGGTAGAACGGTGGATTGAATACTTTTTTGATAGCGTACAATTCGCTGCTCTAACGTTGCGCCGGGATTGAGGTGCAACCACTCGTTATGATGCCACTGCGCGAGCAGCTTTAAATATTCTGTTGTTTGCGCTGCACTATCTCGCAAGGCACTTATTACGATTGCCATTATTTAACTCTTTGCAGCCATTTTTGTTGCGATGATCTGATTGGCTTATTATTAATTCGGGTAAAGGCCATAGGTTTTATCACTGCTTTGTATTTTCTATTTTTTCCGTACCAAAGTTAAACCGTCAGATACAGGCAACATACAAATTTCTACACGTTCGTCATTATGTAGTTTTTCATTTAAAGCACGAATCGCTTGCGTATCAGCCTGGTTATTATTCTTATCCACCACTGCACCACCCCACAAAACATTGTCGACAAGTATCAGTCCGTTGGGTTTAAGTAAACTTAAACTTGCTTCGTAGTAGGCATTATAATTTTCTTTGTCTGCATCGATAAAAGCCATATCAAAATAACTGGAATAACCTGATTTAAGCATATCATTCAAAGTATCTAATGCCGGCGCAAGCTTCAAACTAATTTTTTTCTCTACCTTTGCTTGTTGCCAGTACTGTTTAGCTTTCGTCGTGGCGCATTCATTAATATCACAAGTTATCAACTGACCATCTTCTGGCAGGGCTAATGCCATCACTAGGCTGCTGTAGCCAGTGGATGTGCCAATTTCCAGTATTTGCTTAACCTGTAAGAGCTTAATGATAAAAGTCATAAACTGCCCTTGCTCCGGGGCAATTTGCATAAGAGAAATAAGTTCGTCAGCTTTATTATCTTCACGCATTTTTTGTAACACCGGATGCTCGTTAAGCGAGTGCTGCAATATATAGTGATATAGATTATCGGTTATTTGTAGATGTTTCATAAATTTTGTCTTTTAAAATATTTCACCGCTGTCGCGTTAACTTTTAGAGCGGTTATAAAAGTTAGGATATGGAATGGGGGTGTCGTTAGCATTATCATAAACGTATAAACACCTTACATTTCAACAATATTAGTTTCAAGTTAACGCGACAGCGGTGAAATATTGTAATAAATAATATCTGGCATGGTTGATGCATCTGCCTATACCATCGTCAAATATATGGAGATTAAAATGAAGTCTGATGCAATCGACACCGTGCCATTACAGCTGCTTACAATTAAAACACAAAACGGCCAACGTTGGGTATTTGTCGGTAGCCCGGCTGTTTTACCTTCAGACACCGATGTTAATAATGCGATTGTTGATGTCTGGTTTTCAAATATTCAGGATATTCCACAGGATGCATCGATCCGAAGCCTGGTGGAAATGATGCAAAATCAAAACCCGGAAAATGATATATCAACAGCAATACAACCTCCCGGTAGCAACACCCTGCAATAAAAAACGGCCAATACCTGGATTCAAGCCAAGCCAGTGTGAAACTGATATGATGCCAGTAAGTCATCAATCCCTATTTATGCAGTTCACAATATTCTGGCCTTATGCAAACGGACACTCATACAAACAAAGAACCTCAAATAAACCGCTACAACTGGAAATACATTTTAACGGTAGCAAGAGAACATAAACCGGCTCTTATTACGGCCAATATCGTCGCCTTATTTGCCGTATTAGCAACCGTTCCTATCCCCTTATTAATGCCATTGCTGGTTGACGAGGTATTGCTCAATCAACCGGGGGCACTCGTTGCCTTTACTAATATGTTTACACCAGAGAAATGGCATGGCTCAAGCCTGTATATTTTAACTATTCTGGGGATTACCGTTTGTTTGCGCATTACTGGTTTATACCTGACGGTTTGGCAAACACGTCAGTTCACTTTTGTTTCTAAAGACATTACCTATCGCATACGCCATGCCTTACTTTATAAATTGCAACGCATCTCTATGTCTGAATATGAAGTGCTGGGCAGTGGTTTAGTTAGCTCGCATTTTGTAACCGACATTAATGCGATTGATGAATTTATTGGCGCGTCTATTAGCAAAGCACTTATTGCTATCTTGAGTTTAATTGGCATCACCATTATTCTTTTACTAATACACTGGCAACTTGCCCTGTTTATTTTATTTATGAACCCACTGGTTATTTACTTTACTGTTGTACTCGGGAAAAAAGTAAAAACGCTCAAGAAAAAAGAAAACAGTGCCTACGCCGTATTTCAACAATCGTTAATTGAAACACTCGATGGTATTCAGCAAATACGTGCCAGCAATCGTGAGAAACATTATATCCAACGTGTTGCCGATAAGGCGAAAGAAATAAAGCAACACTCCGCTTCTTTTAGCTGGCGCAGTGACGCTGCTAATCGTTTATCGTTTGGTATTTTCTTAATTGGTTTCGATGTATTCCGTGCATTAAGTATGTTGCTGGTGGTCTTTTCCGATTTAACAGTCGGTGAAATGATGGCGGTCTTTGGCTACCTCTGGTTTATGACTTCGCCGGTACAGGAAATTTTAAATATTCAATACGCTTACTTTGCTGCAAATGCCGCCTTGGCACGCATTAATAATTTACTCGGTTTACAACAGGAACCCCAATACCCGCATAATAAAAACCCTTTCAATAATAAAGAAACCGTTGCCATTAAAATAGAAAATATCCAGTTTGCCTATGGTGATAACGAGCCGGTATTAAATGGCGTTAATTTAAATATTAACCGCGGAGAAAAGGTAGCTCTGGTCGGCGCCAGTGGCGGTGGCAAATCGACCCTGGTGCAGGTGATACTCGGCATGTACCCACATCAAAAAGGTATGGTGTATTTCAACGATATACCCGTAACCGAGATCGGCCTGGATGTCGTGCGTGATAATGTCGCGACTGTTTTGCAACACCCCGCTATGTTTAATGAAAGTGTACGCAATAACCTTACCCTAGGAATAAATATTGAGGACGAAAAAATTTGGCAGGCATTAGAAGTCGCACAACTTAAAAAGGCGATAAAAGCCTTGTCATCGCAACTCGATACGATAATCGGTCATGACGGCATTCGGCTATCAGGTGGGCAACTACAACGCCTTGCGATAGCCCGCATGTTATTATCAGAACCAAAAGTTGTTATTCTGGATGAAGCCACCTCAGCACTCGATGCACATACTGAAAAAAATCTACATGTTGCGCTTAATAACTACTTGCAGGATAAAACAACCCTTATCATTGCGCATCGTTTAAGTGCAGTAAAACAGGCTGACCGTGTTTATGTTTTTGAGGATGGGCATATTATTGAACAAGGTTCACACGATGAGTTAATCCAGAATAAAGGCTTGTATAGTCGGCTTTATGGCGGGCATCATAACAATACATAAAACGGATCATGGCTGTTTCGTTAATAAATGAATCGGCTATAAGAGTAGGATATGGAATGGGGGGTGTTAGTATTTTCCATAAACGTAGACACAACTCCAAATTTCAACATTTCAACATTTCAACATTTCAACATTTCAACATTTTTAGGTTCAAATAAACGGGAAAGCCGTGGAGTCAAAAATGAAACAAAAACTTTTAGCTTTAAAAACATCTGGCCGTGGCAGTTACAATATTACCCGTCAGGTGCAAGATGTTGTTCAGCAAAGCTCAATCGATATTGGTTTATGCAATATCTTTGTACAACATACCAGTGCCTCACTGATGCTTTGCGAAAATGCCGATCCACAGGTTAGAGAGGATCTCGAAACCTTTATGGCAAAGCTAGCCCCCGATGGCGACCCGATGTTTTTACACACCGATGAAGGCCCAGACGATATGAGTGCCCACGTTCGTAGTATTCTCACCACGAGCAGTTTAAATATTCCCATTACTGAAGGACGTTGTGCTTTAGGAATATGGCAGGGGATTTATTTGTGGGAGCATCGTACGTCTAATTTTAATCGTAAAGTTATTATTACAATTCAGAAATAAAAAAATCTCTAGCCTTTATACGTCTTATCCGAATTTAAATATTCGATTTCAGGGTCGCTATTTTCACGGCCTAATATTTTGTTGCGATGCGGAAAGCGACCAAACTGTTTAACGATATTATAATGACGTTGCGCAAATTCAAGATTATATTCCAACCCTTCCTGATTAAAGAGTATGAGCGACTGTTCCTGATCGGTTAAATCTTCACTGTGCATATAGGGCATATATAAAAATATTTTTTGTTCAGCCGTAAATTCAGCATCAAACCCCTGCTCAATTGCCTTTGCGGCAATATCTCGAGCTAGTGCTTCGGTTACAAAACTTTCTGCCATTTCTCGAAACATGTTCAATGGAAATTGGTCCAAAATAATAACTAGCGCTAACGCACCTAATGGTTCGATTTGCCAGGTTTTTAATTTTAATTCTTTTGCATCGTTATAAACTGCCAGATATTCTTTTTTTAAGTGTGTATCAAAATCGTTCGTTGAGTTAAACCAGAGCGGCTTGGTTGTTTCACTAAACCAGAAATTAATGATGCTTTTAAAATCCATGTTAAGCTCCGCCTTAAATAACATACTCAATATTAATCCCACCCAGACCACAATAACCATTCGGATTTTTTGCTAAATATTGTTGATGGTAGTCTTCAGCATAGTAAAACTTTGCTGCTTCAATAATTTCTGTGGTAATTCTATCTAAATTTTTATCATCTAAAATGGTTTGGAATTTTTGTATGGATGTAGCCGCCATTTCACATTGTTCATCGTTATAGCAATAAAGCCCGCTGCGATATTGCGTGCCACGGTCGTTACCCTGACGCATGCCTTGTGTAGGGTTGTGCGACTCCCAAAATGTTTTTAATAAAACTTCGTAAGTTATAATGCTCGCATCGTATATAACCAATACAACCTCATTATGCCCGGTCATACCCGAACACACTTCCTGATAAGTTGGATTGGGCGTGATGCCAGCGGCGTAACCCACTGCGGTCGAATACACGCCATCTAGCAGCCAGAATTTTCGCTCGGCTCCCCAGAAACAGCCCATACCAAATACAGCGGTGTGCATTGCATCAGGAAATGGTGGCACGATGCTATTTTTTAAAACGCTGTGTTGGATGGAAAAATTGGTGTCTGCTTGTTCAATCGCAATATCTCTGCCGGGCAAAGCCTCCGCTTCTGGGATTAACGCTGAATGTAATGTCTGTTTATTCATGTAAAAGCCTCAGCTAATAGTACTAATTTTCAGGATTTAATCGGTAAATATCTACCATTTATCTAGCGCTTTGGCTAAATGATTTACAAGACCAACATGTTTGCCTATATATAGTACTCCTATTATCATTGATTGACAGGTTAGCGCAATATGGAAATTTTACGTAAAGGTGAATCTGGGGGTATTCCCTTCCGCACAGGACGTTTCTTTACCGTTGACTCAAAATGGTTTTTTACCGCACGCGAAGGCATTAACTATGGCCCGTATAACTCCAAATATGATGCGGAAGTTAACCTGGAATTTTTTATTAATAATGTCTTTTGTGTCGAGCAATCATTCAAAGCCTGACACCTATCTATGTCATATTTTTTATCTGGTTTTAGCTCATCCTTTTAGTTCATCTATTATTAATTTACCACAGGCAATATTTTTTCAGACGCTTTATAATTAGAACAACCTAATTTAATAAAGATCGCTAAAAATGTCTCAAGATAAAATAGAAGCACAAAAAATTGCCCAATACTGGCTGGACAGCATCTGTAAAACAGTCGAATCAAAAGACCTCAATGGCCACCTTAATTTAATTTCAAAAAAAGTTAATTTGACTGGCGTACCGGATTTTGAATCAATTGGTTATGACGACTGGGCAAATCAATGCAAACATGAATTTGAAAATAATTTAATTAAGCAAATAAACTACACAGGCTTCAAGCTTCGCGTTAACACTGATACCAGCATTATGTTTAAAACCTATGAATCGGTTGAAGCTTCCGACAATAGCATTAACGCTCAAGGCATCGAAGTTATAATAGAAAAGGAACCCGATGGCCAATGGCGAGTAGTTCAGGAAAGAATTATGCCTGAAGATGAAACTCGACATGCTCAACTTCTGGACGCCTAATTCAGGATTTTAGTAATCCCCCCTCCTGCCGGATATTTTCAAAGCAGACTTGAGAACTACTGCGCATTATTTAAGCAGAAGCCACTATAGTATCTACGCTTCAATCGCTTAGTCTATATAAAGTGATTCAACTCCCGCCTCTTTCACTCGTTTTAACGGAGAATATGGAATGTTTGACATCAATGAAATGAAAAAAAATGTAAGTAATACATTTAATAAAGCCACTCAGAATAATTTTGACCCTGCCACTAAAAATCAGGAACTCGAAACCACACGAAAACCCATCAAGCCAACAACCACTAAAAACACTAGCGTACAACTGGCTTCTATTGGTCCATCCATTCACTTTAAAGGTGAATTAACCGGAGAAGAAGGTTTAATTATTGACGGTAAAGTTGAAGGCACTATCGATTTAAAAGGCAACCAGCTTATTATTGGCAGCAACGGTGAAATTAAAGCCGACGTTTTTGCACAAACCATTGTTGTACACGGTTCACTCACCGGCGAGTTACACGGTAAAGAAAAAGTACATATAAGCAAAACAGGAAAAGTGAACGGCAATATATTTTCGCCTCGTGTTTCACTTGAAGATGGCGCCAAATTTAAAGGTAGCATTGATATGAGCGAAACAAAACATGAGCGTCCATCGCAAGGTCAAGGCAGCACTCACGACAATCAACTTAAACGTGCCTAGCAAATTTCCTGACAATATAGCGAGCCATTCTTTTAGATGTTACCTAAAATACAAACTGCATTATCTGATTACTACATGGATAATGCAGCACCACTTTCAACCCGAATATTCAATTCTATATGGGAAAGTTTTACCCTGGATCAATCAAATAAAAATAACATTAAAAAAACCGCCCCTAGAATACTGGACTTAGGCCAGGCGCAAGCCGATAGTTTTAATTTTTATTCTGAGCATGACTGCTTCCTGACAATTGCAGATTGTATTCAATCATTAATCAGGCTATCGTGGCCGGATTGCGATGAGGCAAGATTTATTGTAGAGAAAAAAATAGAACAGATACTTTCTATAACCACCCTGCAGTATGACGTTATTCTCACATGGGATAGTTTTAATTATATCCAGCCCAAAATTTTACCTCTACTTAATAATTATTTGTTAAAACTTTGTTCAAAAAAAACCATCATTCATGGGTTTTTATTTACATCTGAGAACCGCCCTAAAGTAGCTGGTACATTTAAAATATTAGGCGCCAACAAGATACATCATTGTGTTTCGACTGACGAAGTCGTCAGGCACTCACCATTAACACCCATTATGCTAAATAAAACAATGCCAGGGTTTGAATATGCACGTTCCGTACTAATGAGAAGTGGCCTGCAGGAATTTATGTTAAGCCGGAAATAAAATTTTAGCGTATTTTTCTCGCATCTCATCATGACTGAATTTTTTAATATTAATATCCTGCAGATTTCTTTTTTCACGTTCTTGCCATAATAATATTATTTTATCTGCCATTGCTCTTGATTCATTCTTTATTTCTTCCAGATTAGACGCATAGCGATATTGCTCAGGAAAAATATCGCTATACGACAAACGATTGGGGACGACTGGCACACAACCAAGTGCAACAGCTTCCAATATCGCCAGACCCTGAAAATCATGTAGCGCTGTTGATAGAACAAAATCAGATGTTTTAACAATGTTATGGTAATTTTCCAGCGACTCAACATAACCCACATTAATAATTTCATCGGAGAATGTTTTCTGTATTTCGGTTAGCTCAAGTGGCGCACTTCTAAATTGCTGCCCCAGTAAATTTAATTTAAAATTGAAACCACATTGTTTTAATTCTTTTAAAACATTAAGTAGCTGCAATGGTCCTTTATCGTATTCCCAACGATGATTCCATAACAATACCGGGACTTTATTCATTCTTTTTACTGACAGGATAGGGACATTTATCGGAACAGCTAAAACTTCACATTTACTTTCTATTATATTAACGGTCGTTGTCGGCACTTCGTCCGGCATTTTTTTTAAAAACTTCGCTAAACCACTTATAAATGTTTCATGATTATAATGGCTGTTAAAAATGATTTTTTCAGCACATAAGGCGTTATACAAACTAACCATTTTAGGCTCAAGATGGTCATGTTGCGAATCAACCGGGTAAGCAAACTGGTTTTCGTGAAAATAGATTATCCAGGGAATACGGTTTAATTCTGGAATTAAACCGCGCAATGTTGCACAGTCGACCATCGACGTTGCTAGTACAAAATTATAATCTTGCTCAAGTGTTTTTTTCTGTTTAATACTCCAACTCAAGGCATTGCCCCGTACCCGCCAGTTAAAATAACGCCCCGGCAGGCTGAGTAAGGTCCAGTCATATTCAGGGAGCATCGCCATCAAGCTGGCACACCATGATTGGTGGCTTTGCGCATGATATGCTGAAAGTAATAATATTTTCACCCTTATCTCTTTGTTTTATACATCAAAATTAGTCCCACTTATTCAGCTTCTATTCAGCATGTCTGATCTATACTTTTTTTAAGCTAAGAAAAAGAGCAGCAAACAACAATACTGGAAAGAGAACAGGAGTACAGGATCATGAAAAGCACATCTAATAAAATCGTAATCGCTACTTTAGCAATAATGGCAACCACAATACCATTGGCACAGGCTAGTCCCAACAATGTCCCCGCTTATACAGATTATACCGATGGTTTTTTCGTTAATGCAGAAGTGATAAGTACTGAACCCATTTTCAAATATGTCACAACGAACGTTCCTCGGCAGAATTGCTATCAACAACGCGTTACTCATACTCGTTATAGTAATGCTGACCGTGGCGGCAGCGTGCTATTAGGCGGCATTATCGGTGGCGTAATTGGCAATAATTTAGGCCACGGTAAATCACGTAAAGGTCGCGCCCTGATTGGTGCATTAATTGGCTCACAAATTGGCAGCCGTATCGCCGACCAAAATGCGTATTCAACTCAATACACCAACTATGAACCTCGCTGTCAAACACAGTATGTTAGCGAATCTCAACGACGTATTGCTGGATACAATGTGAGTTACCGATATCGCGGTCAAATAATGACAACTCAGATGCCTTATCGTCCAGGTAAATGGATTAAGTTAAGCATTAACGCATCACCCGTTATCGATTAACCTTGTTATTAAATATAATCAGCATACTCCAACATTCAGCGAGGCAATAAATATTGCTTCGCTTTTTTATGTTAAAACAAGATTATCCCGATGAATAATTTCGTCTTCGTTAATATAGCCGAGTATTTCACTAATTTTGTGGCTAGGTTGGCCCTGTAAGCGACGAATCTCATCGGCATTATAATTCACCAGACCACAGCCAATTTGTTTACCTGTCTGTGAAATACATGCAACCACTTCTCCACGACTAAAATCACCTTCAACAGATTCAATACCAACCGCCAGTAAACTACTGCCCGATGCACAAAGCATTTTTTCTGCACCATTATCAATAAGCAATTTACCGCGCATTTGTAAATGACCAGCAAGCCATTGCTTGTGAGCAGTATCAGGTTTTTTATCGGTAAATAATAAACTGCCAATCTCATCTGCTGCGTGAATGTGTATTAAGTTTGTCGCATTACGACCACTGGCGATGATTGTATTAGTCCCAGAGCGTGCGGCTAAACGTGCAGCACGTAATTTTGTTAGCATGCCGCCACTACCGAGTTTTCCACCAGCTGATTCAACCATCGAATCAAGCACAGAATCATTTACATCAGCATGCTGGATAATTTTAGCATCTGAATAGGTACGAGGATTTTTATCGAACAAGCCATCCTGATCAGTCAATATAATGAGGTGATCGGCTTCGATTAAGTTAGCAACCAGTGCCGCAAGTGTATCGTTATCGCCAAAACGAATTTCGTCGGTTACGACCGTATCGTTTTCATTGATAACTGGGATAACATTTAACTTAAGCAAACTACGAATCGTGCCGCGGGCATTTAAATAACGTTGACGGTTCGATAAGTCGTCATGAGTTAATAAAATTTGTGCCGTATGCATACCATATTGGCTAAATTCTGATTCATAGGCCTGCACTAGCCCCATCTGCCCAACTGCTGCGGCTGCCTGTAACTCATGCACCGCTTGAGGCCGTTCTGAAATACCCAGACGGCTCATTCCTTCGGCAACGGCACCGGAAGAAACTAAAACAATTTCCAGACCGAGCTTTTTAAGCTTAACAATTTGCTCAACCCAGGCTTTTATATTTTGTTGATTTAATCCCGCGCCGTCGTTTGTTAACAAGGCGCTGCCAATTTTAACCACCCAGCGTTTAGATGATTTTAATTGTTGCCGGTATTGGATTTGAGTATTTTTCATTTTTAATTAATATATTATTTCCGCATGGACTTACTACAGTACGGTATAAATTTATATCCGTCATTCCCACACAGGCGGTAATCTACATACTTCAAATGCCCATTCAGGAACAAATATAAAATATTCACGTCGCGCTACAATATCAGCTGTTATCCTTTTTAAGCTAACAATATATTGATCGCCAACATGGATCCCCACCTGCGCGGGAAGAACACGCCCTTTTTAAGGCTAGGTATTTTCTACTCCAGCTTCATTTACAATATCATTCAAAGCCAACTGCTCTTCCACATGCGCCATAATATCAAAACACAAACCTTTCGTGCCCAGTTTATTAATGGCTGCAATTTTATAAACAGGTCCCGTCCAATCTAATCGTTTTATTATATCGTCACAATAGGCTTGCCGTTCTTCTTCGGGTATCAAGTCAATCTTATTCAAAACTAACCAACGCGTGTAATTTGATAAATCCTGACCATACTTGTCTAACTCTTTCTCGATTACTCGAACACTGTTAACCGGATCAACTTCGTGGTCATAGGGTACCGTATCTACAACATGCAGTAACAGACGAGTGCGCGAAATATGTTTTAGAAAGGTAATGCCCAGCCCGGCACCTTCGGCAGCACCTTCGATAATACCGGGGATATCGGCAACCACAAAACTGCGATGTTCTTCTACACTCACCACGCCCAGGTTTGGGTACAAAGTTGTAAAAGGATAATCTGCCACTTTAGGTTTGGCAGCCGAAACCGAACGAATAAAAGTCGACTTACCGGCATTGGGTAAACCAAGTAAACCAACATCAGCTAATACTTTTAATTCTAAACGCAGTGGTCGCTCTTCTCCTACAGTTCCCGATGTAAACTGCCGGGGAGCCCTATTGGTACTGCTTTTAAAATGCACATTACCAATACCATGCTCGCCGCCCTTCGCGACAATAAGTTGCTGGCCATTTTCAACAATGTCGCCAATAAGTTCGTTGGTATCATCATCATAAATTTGTGTCCCCAAAGGAACCTGGATAACTTTATTTTCACCACGCCGCCCGGTCATTTGTCGCCTTCCACCACCGTGACCATTTTCGGCTTTATAGTGACGAACAAAACGAAAATCAGCAAGCGTATTTGAATTAACATTGCCTTGCATAATGATATGGCCACCATCACCACCATCGCCACCATCGGGGCCACCAAATTCAATAAATTTTTCACGACGAAAGGTTGCAGCACCATTGCCACCTTTGCCTGCCTGTATTTTTATAATCGCTTCGTCTACAAATTTCATCGTGATACCGTGTTACAAATATTAAGTTCTTTAATTTACTACAGTCTAATAACAAAAAACCCCGTCATCGACGAGGTTCTTTAAAACAAACATACAATATGTTTTTTAAGCCGCCGCAATAATACTCACTTGCTTACGTCTTTTAGGACCTTTAATTTCGAAACTAACAATGCCGTCTGCCTTGGCATATAAAGTATCGTCACCACCGCGGCCAACGTTCACACCAGGATGAACTTTAGTACCGCGTTGACGAATAATAATGCTTCCGGCTAATACAGCTTCACCGCCATAAGCTTTTACACCTAATCGCTTCGCGTTGGAATCACGACCATTACGAGTACTACCACCAGCTTTCTTATGAGCCATCTTCTTACTCCTTAAACCAGACTAGCTTGCGCTAATGCCAGTAATTTCGATTTCAGTATAATGTTGACGATGACCCTGCGTTTTACGCGAGTGCTTACGACGACGGAATTTAATAATTCGGATCTTGTCTCCACGACCATGGCTTTTCACTTTAACCGTTACTTTGCCACCAGCAACATAAGGCGCACCAATTTTAATGTCGTCGCCATCGGCAACCATTAAAACCTTCTCGATATCCAGACTGCCGCCTTCTTCAACATCCAGCTTTTCAACTTTTAAATATTGGCCTTGGGCAACTCGATATTGCTTACCGCCGCTTTCAATTACCGCGTACATTAAATCATCTCCAGTAAAGCCCTGTCAGATAAGAAAAAACACACGACAAGGCTGGTGTTAATTGAGCCGGCAATTGTACTGGTTCAATTAAGCTGGGTCAAAGATTTTAAGCCAATATTCTGTAATTTTTTAAGCTTTTTTCACTCAGAATAGTCATTTATGAGCATCAGCAGAGTAACACATATACAAAAGGTAACTTGACAGCTCGCAGTGCGCCCCCTAGCATTCACCCGCTTACAACCTAACAAAAAAAACAGCCGTATGAATATAGAATCTATTTACCAGTTAATAGCCGACGACATGAAACAGGTCAATGCGACTATTTTAGAGCGTTTACGCTCTGAAATCGTGCTGATTAATCAAGTAGGTACCCATATTATTAACAGCGGTGGCAAGCGCTTACGCCCCGTTATACATCTACTGTGCGCTCGCGCCATTGGCTACCAGGGTTCTCAGCATATTGATATTGCAGCAATTATTGAATTTATTCATACTGCTACTTTGCTCCATGACGACGTTGTGGATGCCTCTGAACTACGCCGTGGTCAGGAAACAGCCAATAGCCTATGGGGAAATGAGGCCAGCGTGCTAGTAGGTGATTTTCTCTACTCTCGTGCCTTCCAAATGATGGTTGATGTCGGTGATATGCAAATAATGGCCATTTTAGCCAATGCCACCAATACCATTGCCGAAGGCGAAGTTCAGCAATTGCTCAATGTGCATGACCCCGATACCACTGAACAACGCTATTTAGACGTTATTCACAATAAAACTGCTAAATTATTTGAATCGGCCTCAGAATTAGCGGCGGTTCTAAATAACGAAGAAATCGAGGCTCAACAGGCCATGGCCAAATACGGTATGCACCTCGGCACCGCCTTCCAACTTATTGATGATGTCCTCGATTACAGCGCATCAAGCGAAGAAATGGGCAAAAATATCGGTGACGACCTCGCCGAAGGCAAGCCCACCCTGCCGCTTATCTACACCATTCAAAATGGCACAAAAGAACAAGCTGATATAGTGCGAAAAGCCATTGAAGAAAATGGCCTGGAACATATTGATGCGGTCACCGAAGCCATTCAGGCTACAGGTGCTATTGACTACACCGCTGCTTGTGCAGAAAAAGAATCACAACTGGCAATTGAAGCATTAGAACATATTGAAGATTCTGAGTATAAAACAGCATTGGTTGAATTGGCGGAGTTTGCAGTTAGTCGGAAGTTTTAATATTTTTTAACCGCAACGAACACGAAGAACACTTTTTTAAAAAAATATGTCATTGCGAGCCTTTAGTTACGAGTAAAACGCGGCAAGCTAGGAAGCAATCTTGTTGACGAATACTCGTAATCTATGATTGCCGCGTCACTACCGTTCCTCACAATGACCATACTTAACGTTGATTTGATCTTTCGTCGTGTTCGTCATGACCGTTGCGGTTAATTTTTTTAAACTACAATCTCTTTTTAATAATATCCGCCACCCGAAATGCATTCGCATAAATAGTCCAGGTATACGGCACACTGCCCCCCGTTGGCATAAAGCTACCATCACTCACATATAAATTATCAACATCATGCGCCTGACAGTCTGCATTTAAAACCGATGTTGCCGGGTCATTACCAAAACGACACCCACCTGCAACTAAATTGGCCGGCGGTGAACCACTCACACTACTGCTAATATTTCTGGTATACATTTGTTTTAATACGGTTTCTGCTTTGTTAACTAAATAATTGCCTACTACTAAATCATGGTCGTGATAGCCTACCCGTACTTTTGCAACTGCCGAACCCCATTTATCTTTTACGCTTGAATCTAACGATACAAAACAATCATCTGTCGGTAGCCAGTCATTAAATACTTCAAAACGAAAACGTTGCTTTTCGGTAAACGTAGCGTGAACTTTTTGTTTTAACGGCTCACCCCAAATTAAATTATCGTTATCATCCCACTTTAATGAGTCGGCACGCGTGGTTGGGTTTGGGTGAGATAATAAAAAATCAATCGTGCCACCTTTGGCCGCCCCTTTATTAAGATGACTGAATTTTTTATCTTTAATCACATACCAATCCTGTAAACCACGATTTATAAACGGCCCACGGACTTTAAACTCATCCACTTGCTGTGGAGACAGGTCTTCATAATAAAACTCACCGGTGCCTGAGCCGCCAGCAGAAAAAAGTAAATTCTTACCAACTTGATTACTATTATTCGCCAGGCCATGTGGATGTTTACTGCCTGTCGAGGATAATAATAAACGTGATGTTTCTATTGCATGACAAGCAACAACAAATATTTTCGCCGATATTTTATTTTTTTTATTCAGACCATTCTTGCTGGCATTATAATAATGTGCCTGTGTTACTTTGCTTTTGGCATTGCTTTCAAGTTTATAAACTTTAGCATACGGAATAATTTTACAATTGCCCGTTCTAACCGCATCATCGAGTAATGCCGCTCGGCCACTACTCTTTGCGCCGGTTGCGCAACCATAACTACCGCAATAACCAGAATAGGCACAGCCACCACGGCTACCTACTGCATAGGGCAAAATGGCTCGTGGTGTTTGCAACGACTGATAGTCGAGTATTTTGCAGGCGGTATCAAAATAACCGGAAATAGGATGCTCTATCGTTGGCGGGTAAGGGAAATCTTTTGTTGAGCGTGGTTCAGCAAAAGCATGCTTAATCGCATGGCCTGAAACACCGACCAGCCTTTCAACTTTTTCATAGTAAGGCTCAAGATCATTGTATTGAATTGGCCAATCAACCACATTGGCACCTTTTATATTTCCAAACTCAGAACGCAAGTGAAAGTCGATGGGTTTTAAGCGATAAAAATAACCGCTCATAAAATTAGATGAGCCACCCACAACATTGCCGTTCCAAAAATTCCAACCAGACTCAGCCGTTGCTTCACTTGCCCATTTATAATTCCCTTTGCTGTCCCGGCCGTTATAATCTTCGATAACATGTTGCTCGTCTTTTAATTGCGGTGTGTAAACACTACGCCGACAACAAGCCAACTCATCTTTAAAAAAATCTTTTTCATTAAGCCAGGGGCCTTTTTCTAACACCACAACTGAAAAACCGGCTTTTGCTAGTGTATAAGCAACCGGGCTGGCACCTGCGCCACTGCCAACAATACAAACATCGTAGTCAAACATTATGAAGCACCCTTTAATCTGTTCCCGGAGTTACCGGCATTAGAGCCGCTGGCATTATCCCGGAGTAACCAGTATTTTTTATCTTTAGTGGGTCGCGGAAAACCAGCCTGATGTTCTAACCATTTCCAGCCAGCTTGCTCCGTATTACCGCCATAAACTGGATCTGTTAACAAAGCTTCAAAAATATAATTTAATAACGTAGATAACCACGACTCACCCGATTTGCTTTTACTTATTTTTTGCAAGACCTGCTCACGATTATTGTTATTCAATCTAATAAAAGGTTTTCCAAACAAGCTATTGGCCATACCGTCTAACCAGCTAACACCTTTTATTATAAACTCACGCTCATCTTTATCGGCAGCCGCTACATTTAACATGGTTTTTAAATAACCGATGGCATTAAAGTCATTCGCACCCGGTGAATAATTAGCTTGATTTATCTCACCACTACGAGGAAACAAATAATTTTGTACATGTGAAAGTGTTAACCAGGGTTGATTCCAGCTGACATCACTTTCTGTTTTTTTCAATTTTGTTTTATCTGGGTCTATTTTAGCCCGTACAACAGGAGCAATTGAAACAGAGCCGATTGCCAGCATAGTCTGACTTAAAAACTGTCGCCTTGAAGCGAGCTGTTGTTGAGACAAAATAAGTCGAGTCGGTATTTCATCATTCCATGCTGCTAAAATATGTTGTGGAGATAAGGATTTCTTTTTATTTTTAAATGCTTTCATTTTTCTGCTGCTTTCTTAATGGGGCTTAGCTGCCAGCGTTTTAAAAAATCTAAAAATTTACTTTTTGAATATTTAAGATTTGTTAAAAACTCAGCTGTGTCCTGCGAGTGAATTACCTTGCCGTTGTTTTCGGTAATATACATATGAGGGTAACCTAATGCTTTAGGGAAATCTGATAAGAATTTTTCATTTGAATTTTCATCGCTTACATTTACTTTCAGAACCACAAAGGTTTTATGCAGTTCATTTTTAATTTGCATATCACTATGAATAAATTCATCCAGAAGATGACACCACTTACACCAATCGCCGCCCACTTCAATTAACACTCGGCGATTCGTTTTAGTCGCAAGTACAATGGCGGCTCGACCATCGGCATAAGGGTCGCGTTCTGGATCGTATTGAATACTGTATGGTTCAGCTGCAAACACCGGGCTTAAAATAAAAACTGCGATAAAAGTAAAAAATATTTTCATAACCTGACCATGTCCATTCAAAGTAGGACATTAAAAAAAGTAAAAAATTCTATTTAGCGAATCAATATAGTAAACTAATTATACATTTCTTAAAATCAATCTGTGAGATTAACATGAAAATTGGCACCCCACTTTCAAGTAATGCGACAAAAGTCATGCTGCTCGGCTGCGGTGAATTAGGTAAGGAAGTGATTATTGCCCTGCAACGTCTCGGTGTTGAGGTTATTGGTGTCGATCGCTACAAGAATGCACCGGGTCATCAAGTGGCACATCACGCCTACGTTATTGATATGACAAATGCTAGCGAGCTTAAAAAACTGGTGCTAAAAGAAAAACCTGACTTCATCATCCCGGAAATAGAAGCTATCGCCACGGATATGCTAGCAGAAATTGAAGCGCAAAACCTGGCAACCGTTATCCCAACCGCACGTGCAACCCAACTCACCATGAACCGCGAAGGTATTCGCTGTCTAGCAGCTGAAGAATTAAAAATTCCAACCTCTAAGTACGCCTTTGCTGAATCCTATGAAGAACTTAAAGCGGCAATAGATGGTGGCATTGGCTACCCCTGTATCGTAAAACCGGTTATGTCATCGTCAGGGAAAGGCCAGTCAACCATTAACAATGAAGCGGATATTCAAATTGCCTGGGACTATGCTTTGAGTGGCGCACGTGTTGCCACCACACGCATTATTGTTGAACAAATGATTAACTTTGATTATGAAATTACCTTGCTGACCGTTCGTTCTTTAAATGCAAAAGGTGAAACAATAACAAGTTACTGCGAACCCATCGGCCATATTCAGCAACAAGGGGATTATGTCGAAAGCTGGCAGCCGCAGAAAATGACTAACGAGGCTTTAGACAAAGCACAACATATAGCAAAAACCGTTACAGATAGTTTAGGTGGTCGAGGCCTGTTTGGGGTGGAATTATTTATTAAAGGTAATGATGTTATCTTTAGTGAAGTCAGCCCTCGCCCACATGATACCGGCATGGTCACCATGATTACTCAAAACCAAAACGAATTTGAACTGCATGCGCGCGCTATTTTAGGCTTACCTGTCTCAACAGCCTTACGCACTGCCGGTGCCAGCGCAGTTATTTATGGCGGCCACGATAAAGTCGCGATTGAATTCGACAATATCGAAAAGGCACTGACAATACCCCAAACTGACTTGCGTTTATTTGGCAAGCCAGAAGCTTTTAGAAAACGTCGTATGGGGGTTGCTCTTTGTTATGCCGACACAACAGATGCCGCACGGGAGAATGCTAAAAAAGCAGCGGCGTTAGTTAAAACAGAATAGGCTAAAGTAAATTACTAGTAACTCTAGATTTCCGCCTGCCGGGAATGACGAAATTTAGGCTTATCTCCGACAGTAGTGTGCCGCAGCTTGTCTCCGAGTGGCTTAGTCGGGGCGGGAATGACATAGCTACAAATTTTATCAATAAATTGATTTATACTTTTCTCTTTAGTAGCTTTTTAGAAACAAAAACAGGTATGCCAAAGAAAAACAGGGCAAAAACAAAGGGAACCATGCCCGCATATTCCATCAGTAGCCAGCCAAATACAATTACCCCGCTTAACAACCAGATTAAAGCCATCACTGCTTTTGGTATATCTTCAGGCATTATCGTTTTCCTTTCTTGAAGTACATTTAAATATAAAATTTATTTGTTCGCCACATTCTTATGAGCATTGAATTTTTCCATACTCTGCTTTACACGTTGCATTAAACCAGCAGCGGCTTGTTGTTCTGCGATAGTCACTGCCTGCTGATAACATTCAGCGGCTTCTTCCGGTTTTACATCTTTTAATATTTCGGCTTTAATTCGCAGCAATTCTGCATGCCAGAAAACTTCTCCCGTACTATCGACTGCATGTAATGCATTATCAATAATATCAAGCCCTTCGTCTAAATCACCCTGACGCAAACAGATATCGGCATCAATCGCCATTTGTAATGTTTGACCTAATCGCGCGCCAGGTTCTTTATAGGCATGAAAACCATTTTTAACCATTTCATGACCTTGTTTAATTTTTTCCTTATCATCTGATTGCGCCATTGCCCAACCCAATAACAATTTACCTTTGTGTAACCAGAAAAATTCGTGCTCGATTGAAAGGTCGATTTCTTCCTGGGCATAAAATTTTGTTTTTTCTGCATTACCCTGCATATAGCTCAACCACGATGCAAAATTAAGTGCATACGTTAAACTAAAAGGATGGTCTAATTCTCTTGCCAGTTGAATCGCCTGTTTTGAAAAACTTTCAGCGTGCGAGTCATCCCCCAGCATCCAGCTGTTTAACGCGGCAAAGGCAAGGTTACAAACACTGGCATCCTGGCCACTTTTAAATGTAAAAGAACGATCCCGCTGACCGCTGTCCAGTTCCAGAACTTTGAGAATGTGGTTCTGCGCTAGTTTCGGTTGCCCCATAAAATAATTAATTAGACCGAGCGCTTGATGCGATTCAATTTGCATTGACTCTTCTTCCAGGGTATCGGCAAGATCCAGCATCTGTGTTGCGGCATCTAGTGCGGCTAAAAACTCGGAACGCACAACTGAAAAAGCATAAAATCCCCACAGCACCGGAAACAAATCAGCACCTGCGCCCACTGTTTGACATAATTCATAAGCTCGTCGATAGGCATTTTCAACTTCCGGTGCGGCATAGCCTTTCGTTGCGGTAAGTACCGGGCCCAGTGTCATTTGCAAATAAAGTTCTCGACGTCGGTTTCTTTCTGTATCGGTTACATGCTGCAATAAATTTAAACCTTTTTTTGCATGTTCAATTGCTTCAACACTCGCAGACTGTTCAAGGGCATGCGAGCCAGCCTTAATCCACCAGTCAATCGCAACTTCATAATTAGCTGCGGCGGTAAAATGATGTGCAATTTGCTCAGGCCGAGTTTCTGCCATACTGGCATACTCATCAATTAAAACACTGGCAATACGCTGATGTAGTTTTTGTCGATGCGACTTTAATAATGAAGAGGCAGCAGCATCCTGAATAAGAGCATGTTTAAAAATATAGTCTGCATTTGGTGGCAAACCACGACGATAAATTAATTCTGCATTGACTAACTCTTGCAATGCCACATCCAGTTCATCTTGGCCTTTGCCAATAACAGAACGCACTAACTGATAACTAAATTCACGACCAATCGCAGCACCAAGTTGGGCAACCTCTTTTGCAGCACCCATACTGTCTAACCTTGCAGTCAGTGAGTCCTGCAAGGTTGCTGGTATATTTTGCTCGGGCAGGACGCCATCAAGAACAAATTTATTGCCTACAAAACGTAACAAACCAGATTCAATTAACATTTTTGTTAATTCTTCGATAAACAAGGGAATACCATCTGTTTTATCCACAATATGCTGCATGATTTCCAGTGGTAACGCTTTGTCATGGGTTAAAGACAAAACCATAGATTCAACATCAACCTGCTCAAGATTATCTAAAAACAAGAAGTTTAAGGTTTCACTTTCGTGCCAGGGAATAACAAAATTTAGCCGGCAGGTAAAAACAGCGAGTATCTGATTATCAGGAATAACCCTGATAAGGTAATTAATGAGTTCGAGCGTTGAAGGATCGACCCAGTGCAAATCTTCAATAATTAATAGCATTGGCACTTGCTTCGATGAGCGAATTAATAACTCAGAGACTAATTCTATCATTCTGGCTTTTCGTTTTTGTGGCGCTATAACAATTTCACGATCTCGTGTACTTAAAGGCAAGCCCAGAAAAGTTGCAAACAGGGGAAACGCTTCTTCTACATCTATTTTTTCCCGTTCCAGAAAACTGTGTAATTTTTTACGTTTTTCTTCAACCGAAAGACTCGTTGATAAACCGATTATACGCAGCAATAAATCCACAATCGGACTAAACGTACTTGTCTCACCAAACGCATGGCAACGTGCGACCAATAACTGATAGTCGTCACTTTTAAGTTCATCCCGGCATGCCTTCAGTAACCGAGACTTGCCAATGCCTGCATCACCACTCACCACCGAGATACAACCCTGCCCCTGAATGGTTTTATCCCAGAGTTTTAATAACGTGTTAATTTCATGTTGCCGACCAATAATTTTTGAAGCAGTTTTACCGCTCGCATCGATAATATTATTTTTATTATCGATACTCTCGATGACCTGATAAGATCTTATCCCTTCAGCAATGCCTTTTATTTGCCTTTCGCCCAGATCTTTAAAATTAAAATCATTTTCAATCAGTTGATGGCTGGAGCCACTGACTAATATCTGATCTTTACCGGCAAGTGCTTGTAAACGGGCGGCAACATTCGGGGTTTTACCTAAAGCAAGGTGTTCTTTCTTTACCCCTGAACCCAGCTCACTGGTCACAACCAAGCCGGTATTAATGCCAATACGTACCGCCAGGCTATAACCTTCCGGTAGAGTGAATGCGCGATTCAATGCTTTAATCGCATCAACCATTTCAAGCGCGCTAACCGCCGCGCGACGGGCATCATCTTCATGTGCATGTGGAAAACCAAAATAAATAAGCAGACCATCACCTAAAAACTGGGCGATATAACCATCGTAACGACTAACAATTTCACCACAGGCTTTTTGGTAATGATGAATAACTTCGCGTAAGTCTTCCGGGTCAAGATTATCTGAAAGTTGAGTTGAATCAACTAAATCACAAAACATAACCGTTAACTGGCGACGCTCAGCAGTATTGCCATCAATGGTTTCAATAGCTGTAGGCGTTAGGGCAGGAATAGTATCAGAAGAAAAATTTCGGACTTCAAATTTGGCGCCGCACTCGCCGCAGAATTTAAAGCCCGCTGGATTTTCGAAATGACATGACGGGCAAATTGCTTTCATTACATAACCATTCTTTAAATTGAAAAAATCATTGCGAACGAATAGCTATGCTATCTGCTTTGATATGCATCAATTAAGAATCATTAAGCAGCACAGCAAAATTAAGCACGTGTGGAGGGTACAGTTCGCACGATCTCGAATGCCTTGTTAAGTTCGGGAGTATACGTGATATAGGGTGGCAGATCATCGCCAACGCTATCGAAGAGCAGCGAATCTAATTAGCCCGTATTTTACAAGGTTATTATTCTGTGACTAATCAGCCACCTGAAGCCGTAAATAATCTTCATAAGTCCCTGAAAAGTTTACTAAACTATCCTCTTTTATTTCGATTATTCGCGTTGCCAGTGAAGACACAAATTCACGGTCATGGCTGACAAAAATAAGCGTACCCGGATAATTCTCTAGCGCAGTATTGAGTGATTCAATTGATTCCATATCAAGGTGGTTGGTTGGCTCGTCCATTAATAGAATATTGGGTTTTATCATCATTAATTTACCAAACAACATTCGACCCTGCTCGCCACCCGAAATGACTTTAACTGACTTTTTAATATCATTTTGTGAAAACAGCATTCTACCCAGAATACCGCGAACGGCTTGTTCATCATCGCCCGGCTGCTTCCATTGGCTCATCCAGTCAAACAGATTTAATTCTTCTTCAAAGTCATGTGCATGATCTTGTGCAAAATATCCAAGGCTATGATTTTCAGACAACTTAACCAAGCCACTATCCGGTTCAAGATCATTCGCCAGGGTTCTAAGCAATGTTGTTTTACCAATACCATTGGGGCCAATTATTGCAATACGCTCGCCTACCTCTACCAACATATTCAAATCGCTGAACAAAGGCTTCTCGTCAAAGCCTTTGCTTAAACCTTTTACTTCAATAGCTAAACGATATAATTTTTTCTCTTGCTCAAAACGAATAAAAGGATTCACTCGACTCGAAGGCTTGATGTCTTCCAGCTTAATTTTTTCAAGTTGCTTGGCACGCGAAGTCGCCTGTTTCGCTTTAGACGCATTCGCCGAGAAACGACTCACAAACGATTGCAACTCTGCAATTTGTACTCTCTTCTTGGCATTATCTGCTTGCTGACGCTCAAGTACTGCGGTTGATGCCGTCATGTAAGCGTCATAGTTACCGGGATAAATTCTAATTTCACCAAAATCCAGATCGGCCATATGAGTGCAAACACTATTTAAGAAATGTCGATCATGCGAAATGATAATCATGGTGCTATTACGTTCGTTGATAATATTTTCTAACCAGCGAATAGTATTGATATCCAGATTATTGGTCGGCTCATCAAGTAATAAAATATCGGGATCAGAAAATAAGGCCTGTGCCAGTAATACGCGTAACTTCCAACCCGGTGCGACCGCACTCATTGGGCCTGAATGTTGTTCTAGTGGAATATCTAAACCAAACAACAATTCCCCTGCACGTGCTTCAGCGGTATAACCGTCCATTTCCGCGAATTCGACTTCGAGTTCCGCAACCTTCATTCCTTCTGCTTCGCTCATTTCAGGTAATGAATAAATACGGTCCCGTTCAGCCTTTATTTCCCAGAGCTCTGCATGCCCCATAATAACGGTATCAACCACCGAGTATTCTTCAAAAGCAAATTGATCCTGGCCTAATTTACCCAGGCGTTCATTCACGTCGATAGAGTAAGTACCGGCAGTAGCATCTAACTCACCGCCTAAAATCTTCATAAAAGTGGATTTACCACAACCATTCGCGCCAATTAAACCGTAACGGTTGCCTTCGCCAAATTTGACTGAAACATTTTCGAATAGGGGTTTATCACCAAATTGAATGGTTAAATTAGCTGTAGAAATCACTGTACGGTACCACTTGAATTGGAGGAAATAAGAGGGTTCTTAAATCAGGGCGCGATTGTAGCAGATTACACTGCTTATTAAAAAGCTAAACCAGCCTCATATCAGTGTAAACCCTCAATCTTTGATTTATTACAGATAAAAAATCCCGCACGGATGCGGCATTGATGTATTAATTCTGTATTAAAGTTACAGTCTGCGCTTTGCGGCAATAAATAAACCTGAAAAACCCAGAGCAAGCAGAAATATAGATAAAGATTCCGGGACTGCTCATGTCTTACTCTCTAAAAAATATATCAACTTTATTCTACTCATCTATAATTTTAGACCACGATATAACAGATTAACAGGGGCCTAATACAGGTTAACAGGGGCCTAATACAGGTTAATCCGTACAGCGCTTTCTATAAATTATTCCATAACAGCTTGTTAAAGACGCAAATAAATCAGACAATTAACTCAAGTATTAATAAATAGACAAGGTGCGAATCCTATGAACGAAAAAGAAATCATTAAACATTTACGTGATGCTAAAAAAGCACACTTGGGTTGGGTCACTCACACACATGCTTTGCTGAAAGGTAAGCCGGTTGATGAGGAAAAAATTCCTGTTCTCCCGACAGATTGTGTCTTTGGTAAGTGGTATTACCGAGAGGGCCGACAACTAACAAATTTGCAAACATACCGTTCCATAGAAGGCCCGCATAACGAACTACATAGGATTTATGCCGAAATTTATCACCTGCTGTTTAAACCTGAAAAAGATACTTTTCTGTCGCGGTTAACCGGCAATCACAAAAAACAACAACGACAAAATCTTGCAAAAGCCAATCTTCTTTTTTCTGACCTGCAAAAAATGTCTGACAATATTATCCATAAACTTGATGCACTGGAAAAAGAAATACGTGAGATTACGGCCAAATAATAAAACTAAATCTTACGTCTTACGAAACCGAATAAACCAAGCAGGCCAATAGCAAATATAAAAATTGATGAACTCTCAGGAACCACAGCGCCTTGAGCATTACGGTACAGTAACCAGGGGATAGCAGTGACTGAACCTGATGTTTTGGAATCGGCAAATACTATCGAACCCCATTCATTCGATTTGCTAAATGAACTATTCACTAACCCAAGAAAACCCACTTCCTGACCTGTTCCATTATCCGATAAGAAAAAAGCATAGTTAGCAGAAGAAACGGTATAATTATTCCCTGTCACCTGACCAAGAGACAAGCTATTACCACATATTAAGGTGTTTGATGCTGTACAATTATTTGTACCAAAGATCGCATCGACAAACTGTTGTGCTTGGTTATTTCCAGCAATACTCCAGCCATCATAAGCGCCACCCGTAGAAATCGCGGCAACTGTATCGGCATAATCCAGACCAAGGAAAACATCCCAACGTAACCATTCCAGATTATTCAAACTGTCCGTTATTACTTCATTGCCAGCAATACTTTCGTCATAGGTTAACGAACCAATCGTTGCCGCAGTCGCACTAAAAACAAAACCAACCCACAATACAAGAGATAGCAGTAAATGTTTCATTATTATTAATCCTTAAAATAAATTTACACCCGATTTTATCAATAAATTTTAGTAAATACATTACCCGTATGGGTTAATATTTTTGAGAAATATCGGCAATGGGTTAACCCATTGATGGAGAAAACAGACAAAATACACTACAGATCGTTAAGAAACACTGTTTTATCATTTGCTTGCCAGGCAACAAACTTTTTCATCGATAATTTAAAATTTTCTGATATTAATAGATTTTCTAACCACCGCTGTAAATACTTATATTCACTTTCATCAAACCAGTTTTTATCCACCTGCGCAAACTGGCGAATAAAAGGAAAAATAGCGATGTCGGCAAGTGAAAGGCTCTCACCAAAAAGATAATCTGTTTGCTGTAACCGTACATTAAGTTTTTGCAAAAATGCCTCGCCCTGTTCGCGATAATATTCGGCAGAATAAGCAGTAAATCGATCGGCATATTTATAATGATCCAGGTGTTGTTTAAAACTTGTATCATTCTCTTCAATCAAGCTATATATTTTTGTTTGCTCTTCGCTGCTATATCCTGCTAACCAATACATAGAATTATTTTGTTCTAATGCCCACGTCATAATATCGAGGCTTTCATCAATAACCGTTTTATTGGCTAAAACTAAAACAGGCACGGTGGCTTTTGGTGAAGCTGCAAGCATTTGAGTTGGCTTGTCTCTTAAATGAACTTCTCTTAATTCAACCACCACCGCACTGGCAACAATGGCCATCCTTGCACGCATAGCATAAGGGCAACGCCGAAAAGAATATAAGATGGGGACATCATTTATTTGCATTTAAGGTGTATCATTCGATACATTACCATCGAGATAAAACCAGCGACCTTCTTCTTTAATAAACCGACTTACTTCATGTAGCTGTTGGCGTTGGTTTTGCACCTTAAAATGGGCAATAAATTCAACCGTAGCTGTATTATCTTTAGGCTTACCTGCATGCACACCCAGCACTTCCAGCTTTATCCATTCACTGGCGTCCTGCTCTAAATTAAGTTCTGTCGGGCGTGTTGAGTTATGCCATGAATTTAAGAGATATTCCTCATTTCCTGAAACATACGCCGTATAGCGAGAGCGCATTAATGTCTCAGCAGTTAAAGGGATAGAACCCTGCTTGAGGTACTGGCCACAACATTTTCTGTATTTTAAGCCACTTCTACAAGGGCACTTACTAGATTTAGATAATGTCATGACTTTAGGATTAACCACATCATTTAGCCTCATATTTCAAGGATTATTTACGCGAAATACACTTTATAAAATGCAGACAAATTGTTAAAATACCGCAGTTATAATAACTTAACTCAAGGCTTTAGTGGACGTATAATATGAGATTCTTTTTTAAATATTTTTTCAAGACCATTCGAATTATTCTCGGACCCATTATTTTATTTTTAAACTTAATTACCATGCCAAAAGGCGTACAACGCCCGGAAGAACAACAAAAGCAAATTGATTCTGCAGCAAAAAGTCTTACCTTATATCAATTTAGCACCTGTCCTTTTTGTATTAAAGTAAAACGTATGATTCGCAGATTATCTCTAAATATAGAAATGCTCGATGCGCAATATGATTTAGATGCACGCAACGAGTTATTAGCAAACGGTGGTAAAATTTCAGTACCTTGCCTGAAAATTACCGATGCAAAAGGCGAAGCTACCTGGATGTATGAATCGTCTGAAATCAATCAATATCTCGAAGAACGCTTTGCCTGATAATATCCCCCCTTCTGCATCACCATTAGCAGAAGGGACTTCTCTGCTTTCTGATCCTCAACAATTATTAAAACTCGCCGCCTACCGTATGCCCTTTGGTAAATACAAAGGTCGCTTGCTTATAGACTTGCCTGAGCCTTATGTTGTCTGGTTTGCTAACAAAGGTTTCCCGAAAGGTGAACTCGGTGTAATGCTGGGGATTATGTATGAAGTTAAGGTAAATGGTTTAGAATATTTGTTTGAGCCATTAAGGAATAGATAAAAAGTTTAACAACGGCGGCACGCCGAAAACATCTTTTACCTGTCATTGCGAGCGATAGCGCGGCAATCTTGCTGAATATGCCTCTCATATCATAAAGATTGCCGCGTCACTATCGTTCGTCGCAATGACTGCTCAAACGATTTATTTGTTCTTTCGCCGTGCCGCCGTGGTTAAACATACATTCAAGCCCTGGATATAAACTTCCCATTAGCAGTATTAATTTTTATCACTTCTTCATTTTCCAGATACTCCGGCACTTGTACTACCAGGCCGGTACTGAGTGTTGCCGGTTTTGTTCTGCTTGAGGCTGTTGCACCTTTTATTCCCGGCGCAGTCTCGGTTATTTGTAAACTGACCGTCGAAGGTAATTCTATACCAAGTACTTCCCCATCAACCAATAAAGCAGTAATACCTTCCAGACTTTCAGTTAAATAGTCCTTCTGATCTTCTATCTCATCAGGGTTTAAACTATATTGGCTGTAGTCTTCCATGTTCATAAAAACATAGGATTCACCATCCATATAAGAATATTGAACAGGTGCTCGCACACAATCGATATTTTTTAGAAAATCATCGCCTTTATACGATTCATCCAATTTTCTACCTGTTTTTAAATTTGTAAAACGAATTTTATATAAGGTTACCGCACCACGAGATGATGGGCTCTTTGCTTCTACCTTTTTAACAGCATGAGGCACATCGTTAATATCCACAATAACTCCGCGCTTTAAATCACTCGCTTTAGGCATCGTATTTTTCCTTTATTTAAATTCAGTGGGTGGTTTATTTTTTTTAGCTGCTTCACTAATATCTACCACGGTTGAATCAATTGTATAATGTGTTTTATTTTGTTGTTCAGAAGACAACGTATTACGATTTGTTTCCGGATAAGCTGACATTTCCAAATCAACCAGTATTTTTCCAAGCATCGTGATATTACCGGTATAACGTCTGACACCATCACTGCTAAATTCAAAACTGTAGTCGCGCTTAAACTTAACCGTTCCCCTTGCATTTCGCTTTAACCTGACTTTTGTAATTTCGACGGTTGCATCGAGGAAAGCAACCCCTAATTCCTTGCATCTTTGCTTACCGTGCTGAGTGGCAATTTCTTTAACGAAAATAGTATCAACCCAATAAAAAATACCCGCAAGCAGGAAAAACAAGATAATAAATTCTGAAGCTGACATAAGCACTATTATACCCGTATATGAGATTAAGATGAATACAGATTGTAATTAGAAAAGGTGACGACTTGAAGAATAGCGTACAATAATAAGATGTTAAAAACAGACGTCATTATCCTTGGAGCCGGTGCAGCAGGCTTAATGTGTGCGATTGAGGCCGGTAAACGAGGCCGCCAGGTTACGATTCTAGACCATGCTAATAAACCCGGTAAAAAAATACTGATGTCAGGTGGTGGCCGGTGCAACTTCACCAATTTAAGCGTTGAAGCCGACAATTATATTTCAAATAACCCACATTTTTGTAAGTCCGCCCTTAGTCGGTACAACCAATGGCATTTTCAGGAAATGGTACAAAAACATAATATAGCCTACCATGAACGCGACCATGGCCAGTTATTTTGCGATAACAGTTCTCGGGACATCTTAACAATGTTATTGGCGGAAGCGAATAAGGTCAAAGTGGAGGTTAAGCTTAATACCTTGATTAAAAAAATATCGCCCGCTGAAGCGGGCTATAAAATCGAAACAGAAAACGAATCTTTCCGATGCGAATCCCTGGTTATTGCAACAGGTGGCTTATCCATTCCCAAAATGGGTGCCACACCATTTGGTTATAAAATTGCTACGCAGTTTAAAATAAATATTATTGATATATCGGCCGCGCTAGTACCTCTTACATTGCAGCCTGAAGATAAAAAACGCTTCGAAACTTTATCGGGTATTGCTATTAACAGTACCGTGCAGGTTGATAATACCCAATTTAAAGAAAATATTTTATTTACTCATCGCGGCTTAAGCGGCCCAGCTATTTTACAAATATCATCTTACTGGCAGCCAGCTAAAGTTATTACGATTAATTTATTACCCGCAGATGACTTATTTAAAATAATTAACAATGCAATACAATCACATCCTCAGCAAATACTAAAAACCCTGCTCACCCATTATCTTCCAAAACGTGTCGTTAACCTATTTATTAAAGAGTCTGTACTAAATACAAAATTAATCTCGCTAGCAAAAGAAGATATTCAAAAAGTAGTGAGCCAGTTACAGCAATGGTCAATCAAACCCAATGGAACCGAAGGGTACCGCACTGCCGAAGTGACTCTGGGCGGAGTCGATTGCAATCAACTGTCATCAAAAACTATGCAGGCGAATAACCATATCGGTTTATATTTTATTGGTGAAGTTGTAGATGTGACCGGCTGGCTGGGGGGATACAATTTTCAATGGGCATGGTCATCAGGCTGGTGTGCCTGGCAATATGTTTAAATGACCGCAGCGAGCGTAAGTCACACTACAATCTATTAAAAATATGTTAGCTTATTCCAATGAAAACGGACTTTAAGCTTTACTCTTTTTTATTATTCACTTTGATCTCGCTTAGTGCCTGTGGTGGTGGTTCAACACCCGGCAATGCAACACAACCGACTAACCCCACACCAGCCCCACTTGCCGATAGCGGTGAAGTTTTATCAACCGGTACTTATACTTTAGTTGATCAAACCTGGGCTTACCAAAACCTGCGCCTACCCAATAAAACAGGCGGTTATGCCTATGCCAAATATTACCCGGCCAGTGGCACAGGCCCGCATCCTGTTATTGTTTTAACAAAACCCTATGCTGGCATAGACTGGACAGGGGAAGCCGTCGACACCCGTTGGGCAAATGATTTTAATGCTTATATGACAGCCGGTGGCCTGCCTCCAATGTGCGCGCCCGATGTTGATGGGCCGGATTACAACAGCCAAACCTCATCGACAACTTGTTATAGCTTAAGCAATGCAAACAAAATTGGTGATGAAGCCTTTATTTATTTATGGAACAACTACAGCGTACTGGTCACCTATGGCCGCTTCTATGCCGGCGGTAATGTTGCAAATGACATTGATGATGTAATCGCCGGGCTGCGCTTTTTAGCTACCCAAAATGAAGTTGATCGTAGCCAGATTGGCATTATCGGTGGCTCATGGGGTGGCTTTGAAACCTTATATGCAGCGTTAAATGCACCGGTTGACGTTCGCCCGGCTGCCGCCGTAGCCATGTTCCCGGTTAGTGATTTTTTTGGCCTGGTCAATTTTATTAATACCCAACTACCTGCATTGGTTACAGATAATAGCGTTCTAAAAAAATACAGTCAGTTTTATGATCCCTATCTTCGGCGTTTTTTTGCCACTACCGGCAAAGCACCCAATACAAATTACAGCGGTTATACCCTCGACGACCTGACCGCCCTGGCAAGTGTGCCAATGCTTATCCCACACGATGATGGCGATACCATTTTACCAGCAAAGTTCTCACATAATTTTGCCAATACGAATC
Source organism: uncultured Thioalkalispiraceae bacterium (assembly GCA_964504295.1). GTDB lineage: Bacteria > Pseudomonadota > Gammaproteobacteria > UBA6429 > Thiohalophilaceae > SZUA-37. Next base: position 10,301 of record CAZDEC010000007.1, on the reverse strand, counting down.
CTGCTTTAGTAGAGGGTTTCTGGTACAAGCAACTCGATAAGGCACCCTGGGCAAGCGTTGTAACCGAGCATGGCCAAATTGGAAACTTTGTAACCATCCCCATTCATTTAACCTTTAGCACCGCTTATCTATTTAACAAACTGAATAATGCAGGACAAAGCCTACTATATATCCCGTATGGTAAAACCGATATGCAAACTTTCTTTAGTAATATTCACACTTATCAACTAGAGAAGCGTGATGTTAGCTGGCTGGTTCCACGTTTAATTGAAATGTGTGACTCAGCGATTTCAATGTATGAGTTTACGCCAGGTAATACATCCCCCATTACTAAAGGAGATCTATTTGTTGCCAAATCTCTAAATGCTGTTTGGGGTACGTCACTAACGTCAACCACCGTCCTAGCTTACTTACGTAACAATGGAATACCATCACCTTAACTTATCTTCTACAGGGTTACTCATACATAACCCGACAAATTTCTGGTTTTATCAAGATAGCATTTAAAGAGTTTTCACACTAAAATATGGTTTTAATTTTAGTGTGTCGCAATGAAGCATTCAGTTGATAACCTGCCATTTAGTAATATTTTTGCAAAACTAGGTAAAAAATTCTCATCGGAAGTTAAACCCAGTCCTTTTAAATCTGCTAGTTATTTAATTCATTTTAATTCAAACGCGTCTCGATTACTTGACCTTGATCCAGCCGAATCATCTCAGCCGGATTTTATAAAATATTTTAGCGGTGAAAAATGCCCTACTCAATCTAAGCCTGTCGCTATGCTCTATGCAGGCCACCAATTTGGTCATTATGTCGAACAGCTTGGTGATGGGCGCGCCATTATGTTAGGTGAAACCACAAACCAACACGGTGAAAAATGGGAAATACAACTAAAAGGCAGCGGTATGACACCCTATTCACGGCGAGCCGATGGCCGGGCGGTATTACGTTCAAGTATCCGTGAATATTTATGCAGTGAAGCAATGCATGGTTTAGGTATTCCAACCACACGGGCTTTATGTTTAATCGGTAATAACGACGAAGTTTATCGTGAACATATTGAAACTGCAGCAGTTGTCACGCGACTTGCACCATCGCATATTCGCTTTGGTTCGTTTGAAATATTTTATTATCGAAATCAATTCGATGAGATTAAAACGCTGGCAGATTTTGTTATTCAGCATCATTATCCGGAATTTTCCGATTCCACTAATCCTTATATAAATTTACTGAATACTGCTGTTGATAAAACAGCTAAGTTAATAGCCCAATGGCAGTCGGTTGGTTTTGCCCATGGTGTCATGAACACCGATAATATGTCGATACTCGGTTTAACCCTTGACTATGGTCCGTTTGGTTTTTTAGATAATTATAACCCGGATTTTATTTGTAACCATTCAGACCATGAAGGTCGATATGCCTTTGCGAATCAACCACAAATCGGATTATTTAACCTGAGCTGTCTGGCACAGGCTCTGTTGCCACTAGTCGATGTAGAAGCGGCTCAAGCGGCATTAAATACTTATCAGGGATTATACACTCAGTATTACAATGAACTTATGACTCAAAAACTGGGCTTTGATAAAACCGATAAAGTGTCTGAGCAACTAATTGGCGATTTACTTTTACAAATGCAGCAATCTAATGTTGACTACACCTTATTCTTTAGATTATTAAGTTCTAAAAAAACCACATCTTTACACGATATGTTTGTCGAACGTGAAAATTTTGACAGTTGGGCTACGCAATACACAAAACATTTTTTATCGCTTAATTTAAATTTCACAACTCAACAAAAGTTAATGCAACAGATTAACCCGAAATATATTCTGCGAAACTATATGGCGCAAATTGCGATAGAAAAGGCTGAACAACAGGACTATACAGAAATAGATAAAATTTTCACATTGTTACAGACCCCCTTCGATGAACACACTGATATGAAACACTATGCAGGCACGCCACCAGATTGGGCAAGCCAGGTTAGTGTTAGCTGCTCATCATAACTATTAAATTTACAGGCTTTGTTATGTTACTGACAGAATTACTCACTTTATTAAAAGAAAACCCAACCCAGGTTCAATTTAACCAGGTGATTGAAACCATTAACAATGAATATCATTACACACCATCACGATTTCACAATGGTCAAGATAACGATATCGTTATCAATGAAGCATCTACGAACGAAGGTTCCTGTAAAATTTTAGCTTTTGCTAAACTGAATAGCTTAACAAAAGAAGAAACATTAAACTGTTTTGGTAAATATTACCGTAACGATGTATTACTCAACTTGGAGAATACCGACCATGCAAATATTAGAACATTGATAAAATATAGTTTGAGTGATGTGCATTTTGACAATACTGTTTTAAAAAAATCATGAATACTTAAAAGCATCCTGTATTGCCGCTATAAATTTGAAATTTTCTTCAACATTTTATCCCAATCAACAGGCTTACTAATATAACCGGTTACAAGGGTATCAGGGTAATCCGCTTTAATTTCTTCCCGGCTTAAACCAGAAACAATTAAAATCGGTACGGCTTTGCCACGCTGAGTAGCACGAATCTGATTGCATGCTGCGAAGCCATCCAGGTTGGGCATTAAACCGTCAAGTAAGACGCAATCTGGCTGATTTAGATTAAAGACTTCTATAGCCTCATTACCATCGACAGCTTCAAAAATAGTGTAATTATCTTTTTCTAAAACTTTTTTTAGAGCAAGTCGCATAAAATTATCATCATCGGCTATTAGTATGGTTTTTATTCTGCTCATTAAAGATGTCATTTTAGAGTTGATAGACAACCTCTACCTCATTACCATTGCCCTTGTATTCAACATGGAAACAGAGTTCTTTTACCAGCTGAACACCACGCCCCGATAGTTTCTTATTTTTGTCAAAATCTTCTTTATTTTTATTTATATCAAATCCTTCACCAGAATCCTTGAAACGGATTTTAAGAAAATTCTTATCATAAAAATTAATTTTCTCAATGGTTATTAAAATATTATCATTTTTTAATTCTTGCAGACGTTTTTCGCGTTGCTCCAGGTATTCAGTAAAGCCATCGGGATCCATCTTCATCTTTGAATCAAGATGTAATATTCCATGATCAAGCGCATTATTAAATAACTCAGATAGTATTAAAAATAAATTTTGACGATGTTTTTTTATATCTTCTAATTCCTGTATCTGGCTAATTAGCACCGGAACAGGATCTATTCGACTTAAACTGGCTGCATGTGCGTTAAAGTCCCACTGCCACTCCAATCGAATATTTTCATCATCCGTTACTGAAAAATCAATCATACTGGTTTCAGTTGATTTCTCTTTGGCAACCAATTCTTTTTCATCTGAAACTGACAATCCAGTATCACATGGAATAATGACCATGCTGATATCATCATCTTGCGCATAGCCATCGGTGAACTTTATGATATCTTTTTCTATATTAATGAGTATTTCATCAGTTTTTGAATTTATTAGATGCTTTTCGAAGCGCTCTTCTCCATACATATTCTTTTCGGGATCGGTTGCCTCAATAACCCCATCGGTATACATAATTAAGGCATCCCCCTCTTTTATATCAATATGGACTGGTTTTTCATCATCAATCTCATCAATAATACCTAATGCTAAATGCTCAGCAGAAAAACGATTTATAATTTCCTTGTTTTTGTTTAAATGAATAATACTGGGTATGCCACCATTCCAGACCGTGGCCGACTTTACATCTTTGGCAATACTAATAGCACCGAGAGCCAAAAATTTATCACCGGGCAAAAGATGTTCCAGCTTTTTATTCATTTCTTTTAAAATACTGCTTAGTGCAAAACCTTTTTTTGTCATTGTGCGGAATATTTCTGAAACAGGTAAAGCACCAATTGATGCAACCAAACCATGACCGGTAAAATCACCCAGCAAGACAAACAATTCACCAGAGGGACTTCGCGCACTCATCAGAATATCACCACTAAAAGTAACAGCTGGGCGTAGCATAATATGAAGTTTGTCTAGTTCAACATTCTCTGCCATTACAACAGTAGTAAATAATTCCTCAGCAACTTCTTCATCACGTAGAATTTGCTCATGATGCTTTCTGACTTCACGATGCAGATCGCGTACCCGCTCTAAAGCTTCTACTTTTGCTTTTAAAAGTGTATAGCTAAACGGTTTTGTTAAAAAATCATCTCCGCCAGCTTCCACACATTTAGCTAATTCAACCTCGTTTGTAATAGCGGTTAGGAAAATTATCGGAACAAAACGATCACCACATAACTCCTTAATATTTCTTGTTGCATCATAACCATTCATTTCAGGCATCATGACATCCATAAAAATAATATCTGGCGATTCCTCCTTGAAGATTTCAATTGCTTCAATACCATTAACAGCCAGACTGACGTCATATCCATTCTTTGATAGGTGCGCTTGCAGTATCAGTCGGTTTGTAGGTTCATCATCTACAATTAAAGCCCTTCCTTTAGATTGAACTCTGTCAACCACTAATTTTTCTGCTGTATTTGCCACTGCCTACTCCCTGAAAGGGTTACCAGGTTAAAACTTTATAAACTTTGTTGAATAGAAATTTATTCAATAGTAAAAACCTTATCAAAATTTGCAATCGTTAAAACCCGCCTTACTTCTTCATTCGGCTTGTCAATAACCACATTATTATCAGAATGTTTTTTTAAAAGGAGTAGCATACCGAGTGCAGAGCTATCTAAATACTCTGTCGTACTCAGGTTTACTTTAAAATTCACCTTGCCATCATAATCTTTATACGCATTTCTAAAATCTTTATGCACAGAAAAATCAAATCGGCCATCTACTTTTATAGTTACATTTTTTCCGTCATCACTTTTTGAAACTGCAATACTCATAGCTATCTCCTTTTGTTTAAATTTCAGAACAAATCAACTTCTTTTTCATCTAGATTTTTGGATCCAACAACCGTTTCATGCTGCTCTTGCCAACTATCACGTAGCCGATTGACACTCGTTCTTATCTCATTAATGTATTCTATCGGTGTAATTTCATTACCCTGCTTATACTCATTGATAGCATCATGAATTTCACCCGTCATATTACTTACTCGTAAACTCCGTTCTGCTGCCTCTGATAGCACCTGATTTGTAATATCTTCGAATTGTAATACACGAATAGTATTACCAATAACAAGTTCGATTTTATGCGTGATAGAGGCAACATCACTCATTGTTTTTGAAAAACTTTCATCCATACTTTCTATACGTTTTAATGCTTGAGAAATTTCTTCCTGTGAATCAATACTTGAGCTCATATCACGTGAAGCCATATCGTTTACAGTATCGTTAACAAGATCAATTGCTGATTTTGCGCTGTGCACCTTATCGGCAATCTGATCATTAAAACTTGACGCTCTTGAAGACAAACTACGAACTTCATCTGCAACAACGGCAAAACCACGACCAGCTTCGCCTGCCCTGGCAGCTTCTATAGCGGCATTTAATGCAAGTAAATTCGTTTGATCGGCAATGGTTTTAGAATCGTCTAGTAACGAAAAAATACCATCCATTTGCTCTTTCATTTCATCAAGGTTATGCGCTGTTTCCATACTTTGCGTGCTAACAGAGGTGAGTATGGTAATAAAATCCCCCATAATATTTTCTGTCATGCTTGCAAACTTGTGTATATTAATCCCTTCAGCCGTATCATCATTATGACGAGAACGTTCGACAATAGACTGAACAAGTTCATCTTCCTGCTGCACTAACTCATTCATCGATGAAAACCCATCTGTTAAATTTGAAACGGCTTCACCTAAAATATCTCTTACTCGATTGACATCTTTCTTGATAATATCCATTTCAGTTGTATATGCTTCATCAATATCCAGCAACAATGCATGTAAAGACTTTTGTACGCCATCTTCAGATGCATCTACAACCGCAGATATATCTTGTTTCTTTGCTTTACCGTTTTTTATAAATATAATAATGGCTAATAATATAATGCTAATTTCCAGACTGATACGCACTCTCGCTATATAATTATCCGCCGGTAGCAACTCAAGAATAAGTAAGCCAAACGCCACAAATAGTAATAGAGGTTTATCGAATACCTTAAATCTTGAAATCATTAATCTTTAGCCGTAAGTCATTAATCACTTAAAGCTATAACGGCTCAATGAGAACAAACTTTAATAATTTAGAGGTAGAAAAATTGTTGGGGGTGTTTTGTAACTAATTGAATTTTAATGCATTATTAAGATATTAATGACTCTTTAATGTAACGGGTAAGTGCTGTTCGCGCATCTTCAAATGAATGGAATGGCCCAAGGTCAAGACCTGAGCGAACAGAAAAAAACCACTGACCACTTTCCTGATAAAAACGTTCAGAACGAAGCGGAATTGAACCCTGTTCGTTATAACGGTTGATGGTTAATACGGCATTCATTGTTTGTTGTTACTAGAGACGCTAACTAAACTGACGGGATCATCAATTAACAAGCTATTGGTGGTTGATGGCGAATTATTAAGGCTTTTTCCTGGTTGTATGAACAAAACAATTGTTGCAGTAACAATCCAAAGTATTGATATTAATAGTATTTTTCGTTTAATTATGTTCACAAACTGTCCATCTACTGCGACCTACAAAAGGAACATGATCATACCTCTTCACGCTCACCAGGTCTTGTAGGACAATGACTAAATGTTTGTAGGACTTATCTTACACCAAGGCTGGGCTGCACCCGGCGTGGACAATCCTTTGTTAATGCTCGCCTTTGGTTCGCAATAAACCCGCAAGGCGATTGCCTTGTTTTTGTGGGCCACCACGAGGAAAAATTTTATGCAGGTAACTACTATTACCTCGTTCTTTACCCCAGGTCTCTTTAAAATGCTTAACCATTTTACGCACTTCACATTGCACCCGGTGTTGCTCATAGTAGTTACGTAAAAAACGAACTACGTCCCAGTGTTCATTTGTTAACTCAAGTCCTTCAACTTCAGCCTGTGCATACGCAAAGCCTTCGCTCCATTCATCCTGAACAACAATATAACCTTCGCTACAGGTTCTGACTTCTTTTCCGTCAACCAGCACGGTTCTAATTTGCATATTTGGATACATAACGTTCTCTTACTAAATTTTATAGTTAATGATTTGGCAACACGCCTGTTTGCGGCATATCCGCTAACCCGGTTTCACGAGCATGTTCTTCAAAACCTTTATTACGCCAGAAGAAAGCACCCGGCATGGTTGTTGGAATAACTAAAACATAAAACAGTGCTCGACCGATAACCGCGCTGGCGAGTATCGATAAACTTAGAACAATTCCCATAGCGATTCCAGCAATATCCTGCAATCCATAAATACTCACTAACGCTACCGCAATGATGTTTAATACCAATAAAATATTTCGTAATATATAAGACTTACCATAGGTTGTTGTTTGTTCGTAATGAGATACCGCACCTTCGCTATGGCTTCGTTTCATATCACGCGCATGAAAAACTAAACCCATCGCTTCAAGTAACAAACCAACTAAAATCAAGTTTGAGGTAAAGCTTAATGTCGCAGCCGTAAGATGTAATCCATACGTTATGCTCGTAACGATCGCAATAAGTAAACCACCCATAACGAGTGCGCTAGCTACAAAACTGCTGCCTGTTTGCCAATGATTCCAATAAGGCCGAGCAGGAATGCGATAAAGCTTGTACATATAATAAAAGCCAGCAACACCACCAACTAAAGCTGTAATCGCCGATAGTTGAGCTAATGCTCTACTAAAACTATTATCAAAATAGGCAAACAAAGCGTAACCTGTGATACCGGCAAAAAACAGTGAAACCCCGGCAATTTCACGACTAACCGGCGACATCCGCCAATTATAAAAACCACGATAAAAACGGTGTGGTCGACCTAAATGTAAATTTAATTTAGCCATCCCAAAACTTAAAAGCACTAGCATGGTCGCCATTAAGGGAATATAACTGTTTGCCATGTTAGCAGTAAAATCAATAAAGCCTGCGTCATTACCCATAAACTGTGCAAACAGGAACATAAAGAAGGCTCCGATAACCGCTTGTGTACTTAAGGTAAAAGCGATATGCGCATTTTCATGTGAGGTCAATAATTTGCGTAGATTCCAGAATTTTTCTGATGACTTACGTTGTTCATCAACCATCGGTTCATATTCACCGGTTTCATCATTACGATGATACTTCAAAGCTGTGGAATCAGTACGATACATATCGCGCGGTAAATTTTTTGTTTGTTGAAAACGAATATTGGGATTGGTAATGTCCGCAGTTGGAAAACCGGGTATCGATGTTTTTAGCTGGTCACGATTTTCTGGTGTGGTTTCTATTATGCCGAAATCCAGGGCGCCCGCTAAACAGGCCGATGAACAAGCTGGTTTCAAACCCACTTCTAAACGATCCACGCACATATTACATTTATGCACATGACCTTTTTCCATATCCATTTGCGGCGCATTGTAAGGACAAACCCAGGTGCAATAACCGCAGCCAAAACAAATATCGGGATCTTGCAGTACTGCACCGTATTCTGCAAATTTAGTATAAGCTCGCGTTGGGCAACCTTTTAAGCAAACCGGATTATCACAGTGGTTACAGGCCATCGAAATATTTAAACGGGTATAACTCGGGTAAGTCCCACCCTCAACATACCCTACTGCACGGTAGGCCAAGTAAGGCGGTAGATCATTTTTTTCACTACAGGCTGACTCGCAAGCATGACAGGAAATACAGTTGTCGGCATTAAAATAAAAACCGTGCTGCTTATAACGATCCGGGTTATCACTAATACCGCTATCGCCATTAATGTTTAAACTTTTGCCGGTTAATTCGCTATGACCAATAGAAAGATCTATTTTTTTGCCATACTGGTTTTCTTGCGGGGCTTTCGCATCGGGCAAGTAGGCGTAATCGGGTTCGTCTTTTCTTACTTTAAACATTGTTCAAAAATCCTGAATATATTTTAAAAACTGGTTAACCACAATGGACACGACGAAAAAACATTAATAAGCTCTGGCTTCTTTATTTCGTATTGCTGCGGCTTGTTGGTCTACCACGGCTTCAATTTTTACTGCACATTGTTTAAATGCAGGTTGCCGCGAATACGGGTCAAGCAATCCCAGTGACAAACGGTTCGCACATTCATGAAAATGGAATGGAATAAAAACCATATTCGGTGGTACCCGTTGCGTAAGTTGTACCATAACAACACCATCACCCCGGCGTGAAGTTAAACGCGCATAACCACCGTGTTTAATCCCCAGCTCTTTTGCTGAATCTGGATTCATTTCCATATACGGCGTTGGGCTAAACTTATTAATATTACCCACTTTACCGGTACGCGTACGCGTATGGAAATGCTCAACCACACGGCCACTGTTCATCCAGAAGGGGTATTCATCATCTGGCACTTCGTTGTTGTCGATAAAAGGTAGTGCGAGTAATTTCGCTTTTGCGTCGGCATGCTGAAATTGCCCATCGGCATAGAGCCTTGCATTTCCAGATTCTTCGCCTTCAGTGCAAGGCCATTGGATACCTTTCTGCTCTTCAAGTTTTTCGTAGCTCATACCCGAATAATCTAGCATGCGGCCTTTTGATAGTTGGCGTAATTCACTAAATACGTCTTCAGCCTTATCCGGGAATTTTATTTTTTCGCCCCGCTCAAATCTTTTTGCAATTTGATTGAAAATCCATAAGTCTGGCTTTGAATCACCATAGGGTTTAATCACATTGCGAATTAAGTTTACACGTCGTTCGGTATTGGTAAAGCAGCCTTCTTTTTCTGCCCAGACACCGGCAGGTAAATAAACATTGGCGTATTGATTCGATTCACAATCCTGATAGGCATCCTGTACAACCAGGAATTCCAGTTTTTCTAAAATTTTACGTATACGCGGCGTGTTTGCCATTGAGGTCATCGGATTCGTTGCAATAATCCACATGCCTTTAATTTGACCTGATTCAATAGCAGGGAAAATATCGGTTTGGAACAGGCCACGTTTTTCAGGCAAGAAGTCTTCTTCTATTCCCCAGAACTTTGCAATATCTTGACGATCTTTTTTGTTTTCTAAAGTACGGTAACCCGGTAAGCCTGAACAGGACGACCATTCACGTGTGCCCATGGCATTGCACTGGCCGGTAATTGATAAACTGGTGCCACCGGGTTTACCAATATTGCCGGTAATCAGATTTAAATTGTTGATTGCACAGACGCCGTCCGACCCGTGGGTACTTTGATTAATGCCCATTGTCCAGATAGACATTGCCGCACCGGCTTT